>CAZDAM010000024.1:0-35010 GCA_964503595.1 uncultured bacterium | reverse complement strand
GGCATGTGCTCTGCGCCTACACCTATGTACGGCTGAATACCGGAACCTGGGCCGTAATTGCCGAGATGGAACTGAACGAGGTTCTGGCTCCCATCCATGCCTTCACCGGCATCGTCTATCAGGCCGGTTTTCTGTTCCTGATTCTCATCATTCTGCTCTCCATTCGGGTTACCAACGGTATCACCCACCCCATCAACCTCCTGTCTGAGGCCGCCCGCCGCTTTTCCGCCGGCGATTTTTCCTCTCCTCTCCCCCAATCAGGTGGAGATGAACTCGGCGACCTGTCCCGCACTTTTTCTCATATGCGGGACAACATTCTTTCCCACCGCAACAGCATGGAAAGAGAAATGCTGGAAAGAAAACAGGCAGAAGAAGATGCCCACCAGTCCAGGATGATGCTTCAGACCGTTCTGGATCAGATTCCTCAGGCCGTGTACTGGAAATCCGGAGACATTCTGGAAGGGGCCAACATGGCCTGGGAAGACCTGAGTCGCAGAATCGGCGCCTCCGCCCTGGAACAGATTCAGGATCTGGAGAGCCAGATGCTGATTTCCAATCAGAATCAGCTGCATCAGAGTCTTGAGATTGAAAGGGATCTGAGCCAGAAAATCTATCTGGAAGTCAGTCTTCTGATCCTGCCTGATGCAGCAGGAGAAAGGCGGCTCCTGGCCGCAATTCATGATATGTCCGCCAAGATTCAGATGGAGAGGCAGCTTCAGACCCATCAGAAACTGGAGTCCCTGGGTTCGATTGCCGGAGGGATCGCCCACGACTTCAACAATCTTCTGATGGCCATATCCGGATATATTGATATAGCAACCAGAAAGCCCGACCAGGATCCAGAGCACCTGCAAAAGGCCCTGAATGCCTGTGAAAGAGCCGCTGGGCTTTCCCGACAACTTCTGGTTTTTGCACGGGGAGGGACTCCAATTCGTCGGGTCCTGAATTTGGAAAATACAGTCCGGGAAGCAGTTCGCCTTGGTTTGACGGGCTCTTCCACTCAGGTCAACTGGCAGATTGCCCCCCAGCTTCCCATGGTCAATGCCGATGAATCACAGCTTCATCAGGCCATCAACAATCTGGCCATCAATTCCCGTCAGGCCATGGGTGATTCAGGCCGGATTGTCGTTCGGATGCGCTCCGTTCATGAATCCCTGCTTCCGGATGAGGATCAGCCGCGAGACTATCTTATGATTGAGCTTGAGGACAATGGCCCCGGCATTCCTCAGGAGATGCACAGCCGCATTTTCGAGCCTTTCTATACAACCAAGACTTCCGGTTCAGGACTGGGACTGGCAACGACTTTTGGCATCATCAAGAAGCATGAGGGACTGATCCTTCTCAAACCGGACCAACCTACGGGTGCCTGCTTTCAGATCTATCTTCCAGCCTCTCAGCTCAAGGCTCTCCCCGAAGCGGAGATTCCCGTCAAGACCGACTCCATCAAGGGGCAGGGGCGTATTCTGCTTCTGGATGATGAGCCCGCCATTCTGGAGGTAACCGGGGAGTTTCTGAAAATGCTGGGCTATGATGCCTGTGGGGTCAGCAACGGATTGGAATGTGTCAAAACCTATCAGGAAGCTCAGGAGCAGAAAAACCCTTTTGATCTGGTCATCATGGACCTGACGATTCCCGGCCAGGGAATGGGAGGAAGGGAAACCGCCCGCAAAATCCTGGAGATCAACCCGAATGCCCTGCTGATTGTTTCCTCTGGGTATTCGGACGATGAAGTCATGGCCAACCACCAGAAATTCGGTTTCTGCGGAGTCCTGCAAAAACCGCATAAGCTTGACCCTCTAGGCCGGCTGATTCAATCCATTCTGGGGAAACCCCAGTAGAGTTGCGTGCTATACTGAGCCCATGTCTCAGAACCATCTCCTTATCCGCAAATACAAGAACCGCCGCCTCTACGATACAGAGCGTTCCTGCTTTGTCACCCGTGAGGAAATCCTATCCATGGTCCGCTCCGGTCGCGATGTTCGGGTAGAGGATGTTTCCAGCGGTGAAGACACCACTGGAGAGGTTCTGCTTCAGCTCATTGTTGATGAGCAGGCCGGTGCCAAAGCCAAAGCCATACCGCCTGATTTTCTGCATTTTCTGATTCGTGCCAACCGCAATGCCCTGGCCGGGTTTTTTCAGGATTTCCTCCCGAATGCCCTGAAAAACTATCAGACCAGTCTTCTGGAAATGCACCGGCGCCAACAGCAGGCCGCCAGCCAGATGCTTCAGAACATGCAGAACCCTTTTACCTTCTGGCAGAATGCCTTTCAGCAGAAAATGAACCCCCCAGCTCCAGCCCCGGAAAAACCCGCCAGCGAACTCGATGAGCTCAAAGCCGAACTTGATGAACTCAAAGCCCGCCTGGGCCGCATCTCCGGCGACTCGGAATAATCCGGGCCGGCCACAAAGGCTCGGCCCGGATTTTCCTTTCTGCTATCTCAGTCTTTGCTGAGAGCCGATCTTATTGAAACTCACGTTCTGGCGGATCACTTCAATCGGAATCAGAATCGTTGAGCCATTACCACCTGGCTCATCCCTGACTTCAACTCTCAGAACATCATATTTTCCGCTGAGCGGATACTCATGAAAGGCACTGGCCATTTTCATCTGCTGATAGATACGGCCTGCACTGGATTCTGCATCCGGATATTTGTCTGCCTCAGCAACCGGAAGAGCGCCATCCGGGTGGGACCAGCCGGCTCCATGGCCTCCGGTGATTTTAATCTCGATATCATCCAGAGTGCGGTTATCCGCCGCGACAACGCGCACCTCAAAGCGCACATCCTCTGGAATTCTCCAGACCTGATTGGAGGTCGCCCCTCCTGCAAGCAGAGCCATATTCAGACTGTCCCGATCCGCATCCCTCAGATTCAGAAGCCTGAATGGCCCCATCGTGAATGCCGAATCCTCAGCATTCCCTGAATTCTGGCGGGTATCCAGACTTCGGAAGGCAAACACCCGATCCCCGACATTTTCCACATCAGGATCAAAGGCCTGGGCCCCCATCACAACAACTTCCGCCTGAGAACGGTGCTTGGCATCCTTCAGAATGATCCGGAAATTCGGCGGGGACTGATCGTAAACCCTCATTTCCCCGATTTTCGTTGCCCTTTGGGCCTGTTCATTATTCAGATACCAGCCAAACCTGGAATTCAGTGTACTCCCTGCTATTCCCGGCTTATCCGCATATTCCCCCAGATCTTCAGCCCCCTGACGAACCTGCCAGTCTGAATTGAAGGAAAAACCCGCAGCTCCAGCATGCAGATCAGAGGCTTTTGGCACAACCGATGGCAACTCAAAGGCATTCAGGTCTGGCTGAATTCTGACATCCCTTCCCTTGGCATAGATATTCATCGTCTGGGAAGCTTCGCCATCCATGAAGAAGGGAGCAATGATATACTTTTTGCGGAGTTTCCAGCGTGTTCTGATCCGGCATTTTGATACATCTGTGATTTTCAACGGATTCTCTGTTTTGGCACTGGCCATACACTCGGCGTCCATACGTTCATACCCCAAGGAAGCGTCAAGAGAGTCCACATACTCGATGCGACTTTCATCGGCCCCATCATAAACAGGCCGCATCCGGAAAGGATCCGCATCGATCTTTGGCCGGAACGCCAGCATCAGAGGATTCAAATCCGAAGGACTTGTCCCCAGAGTCCTGGTTCTGGCACTCCCCTTTACCATATACCCGCCAACTGGCAGATAATGGTACTCCTGATTGGCATTCATCCGATCCACTGGGTTGGCCGTCATATGGGCCGGAGTCATGCCTCCAGCAATATCTGGCGCACTTTCCAGCATCCAGTAGGAGGCATCCGATGTGAAACTTCGCTTCTGGGGATAATAAAATCCGCTGTAATCATCCAGAATATCAGAAGCAGAGAAATTGAAACCCGGTTTCGCAATACTGGTTGGAGTCCACAATTCCGGAGTATCTCCCGGTTCAAACTGCGGCCAGTCGGCAAAACTTTCCGTACTAAAAGCTGTTCCATCAAAGTTGGTATAGGAAAGGTTGAAGCCAAAGGCCCAGCTTTCCGGAGCCCTCCCCGGCTGCTTGAAACCAATCCCATAGAGATTCCGTTTGTCGTAACCGATTTCATAGGAAAGCATGCTCAAAGCCGGAGTCGGCACATCATCAGCCCCCAGAGTTTCAGAATCCGCATAGATCGAGTAAGGGCTGTTATCCTCAAGCTCCACTACCAGATCCTCGCTGGCCCTTCCCCCGGCTGGCACATCCAAGGCTCCTCCACTGATCAGCCTCAGCTCAGGAGGCGTCAAATCCAGAACATGAAACTCGGCAAAATCATCCCGGTAATTGCCAGGAGGAAAATAACTGAGATTGTCTGAGCCATCCGCCCCTTTGACAAATCCGCCAGGGGGTTCTGAAGGAGCAGGCAGAGCCAGCATCAAACCCATATTCTTTGCCTCCTCATCCAAAGCCTTACCTGGAACAAGCGGAATCCGCGAAGTTGCGAAACGACGCCAGCTATGGAAAGTTTCCCCAAAAGAATAGGTTGCAAAACTCATATCCGATTTCTGGGCCGTCCCTGCCGCATCCGAATCAGCCCCCCAATAAACGGCATCATAGTAGGCATATTTGGGATCCGGAGCCAGAGCATCATCCGGCTCCCGACCTTCCCAGTTCATGATCGGGTAGAAAATCTGAAGCCCAAGCTCATAAACCGTCGCCCCACTGGGCACTTTGAAAGACATCGGATGAATCTGTTCATAAAGAGATACAAAATCCCCTCCATCACTCAGATCTCTGAGGGGGGCATCCATTTCCGTAAGCTCATTGGCCGCATTCAGAATCGCTCCCGAATTCATCAGGGGAACCCGTATCCTCAACCTGCGCCTGTCCTCATTGGTCACCCATTTCATTAAAGGAGAATCGACAGTAAAGTCCTTGCTTGAATCATCTGTGCCATCAGGGTTGGCGCGTAAAACAGTGGGAGCAAGATTGGCAACTACACGTTTCCAACCTTCACTTCCATGCTCCGCCATCATATTGAGCAAAAAGACTTCGGCGAGATTGCCCGTCCGAACCACTGTTTTCTTCCAGTCCCCCTGAGGCGTGCGGTAGCGCAGGAACCAGGCATATTTGATTTCCCACCAGGTATAAAAGCTCATGGGATGCTTCAGAAGACATTCATCTCCACTACTGATGGAAGACCAGGAAGGAAAATACTTACAGCTTGCAAGGGTGCCCTGATGAGCATCTTCAAAACTTCCGCCCAGAGGAATAAAGCCTCCGTCAATCCCCGAATCATTAAAGCGAAAGCCCGCTCCGGTCTTGGGATCTCCTGAGGCATCGTACCCACGCCGGACCGCCCCCGGAGAAGCCGGAGCCGCCTCAGTAATCAGTTCAAAATCAAGCTCATTATTTTTGGCTGATTCTCCGGGGGCTGCCCTGGAGAGGGTCAGGCCTCTCGCGTTGGGGGGTAGAGTCCCGCGTTTGTCAATCGGGCTGAAAGTCCCTCCCTTGATTGGAATGCTTCCTCCACCCGGATAGGTGTAATCCCAGGCACCAACGCCTTTGGATTTTTCCTGTCTCAGATCTCCACCTTTTTCCACATTGATATAATCAAGCTCCCGAATTCTGAAAAAGGAGATGTCGGCTTCGGCCACAATCGGAGTGTTCTGACCTTCACTCGTCACGGTCAGCGGCTGCCCAATGGCACCATTGGCCGCGTATGTCGCCGTAGGTACGACCGGAAGCCGGCCCAGATCTCCGGCTAAGCCATCCTCTGACGTAAATCGATCCAGCCAGTTCTGGGAGTTCGGCGCCATGTCAGCCCGATAGATTAGATTCGTTGCGGCATCATTCTGGGCTAGAACCAGGTCCCGGATTTCCGGACCAGCCTGAGCCGGTTTGGCTCCGACATGAATCGGCATGGTGTACCAGGTCACCACTACCTCACCCACTACTGAATCCGGGTTATCCAGAAAGGTCAGATTGTCCGCATTGAAGCGCAGTCCTCCAAACATCAGGGTGACTTCATAACTTCCCGGATCATCAAAGACAAAATCCAGGGGATCCGGCTGGTAGGTCGAGGTCGAAGCAGCCTTGGCAACCGAGGTATTCAAATCCTGCCAGCAGGAATCATACATAAGCCCGGCACCTGGATCATGCTCCCAGGTCCGGCCACTTTCATCAGCCTTCAAAGGCTCGCAGGTTGGGGACTGAAAATTGTGCAGGGACTGGGGCGGAGTCTTGGCCCTGATCCTCCAGCGCCACCGCAGGGTTTTTTCTGCGGAACCGCTCACCATCTCCTGACCCTCTCCGTTCCTGGTTCCTCCAACCTTGGTGTGAAGCTCATTGGCGCCATTCTTGATCAGATCTTCCCAGATATAGGAAGGAAAAAGGTTGCCCTCATTGCTGTCATTATCAAAATAGCTGCGGCAGTCATTCGGATGTTGGAATTTGAAATCTGCCTTTTCCGTATTGATATCTGCCGGAACCTTTTCCGGCTCCTGGGCAGCCCCACTGCAACCAAGTTGGGTCTTCAGGCGCTCAATTCCGGTGGTGTCATAGTTGGACACCATATAAACATCTCCATAGGGCAGAAGGGAGTTGTCAAGAGTCAGGCCAAGCTGAGCAACTGGACCATCAAAAGCCGGGGGGTTCTCCATATAAAAGGTGTATTTGGTATCTTCCAGATACCCTTCTCCCGTAGGGGCTGCATCGACAATATCAATCTGGTTGGAACCACCGGTTGCCGGAGGGTTGGCCACATTGATGACGGCCATTTCCACATTGAAATCTTCAAGGGCAACATCTGTGCTGGCATCTCCACAGCTCCAGGGGGTGGCATAGCCTCCGGTAATTGCGTTGGGATCCGTGAAGCGAAGGATGGCCGTACAAACGGCATCTGTCAGACCCAGGGGAACCACTCCGATTTTCACCGGCTTGGAGCCGGCCAGAGGAGCAATTTTTTCAACGATCAGCCCTGCACTCACTCGCATCTGAACTGGTACGTCACAGGGTCCGGCGGGATTTCCGGCACAATAGCTTCCCGGATCCAGAGGAAAGCTGGTTGGGGTGTTAATAATGCGACCTTCATTGGCGAGCTGAACAATCCTTGCCCCGGAAATCGGCGTCATCAGGCTGGCCATATCCGCGGCATTCTCAAGCCCCCCGGATCCATCTGTACCTTTGCCCGCATGCAGGATATAGACGAAATTATCTCCATCCGCCCCGATTGCCCTCAGCGATTCCACATTGTCCGCAACAATCGGCGAACCTCCCGAAGAACGAATCAGCTTGCCGGTCTGATGATTGTACTGCTCATAATGCAGCTCAACCGACTTCCCTCCAGCGTTTTTAGCCCACCAGACCACCCCGCCAGTTCCCCAGAAGGAACTGGAAACATTGAAATGGGAAGAGGGCAGATCACTGATGTAGATATAATCCTTGGCATCGGAAGGAGTTTCTTCTGCCTTGAAACGCTTGGCACTCTGCACCGAACGGGTAAAATTGCCCCCGGCTTTCTGATAAATAATCACCCGTTTGGGATCGGCATCTCCCTTTTTATCAATCCCCCCCATGGGACCCTGGGCATCTGACATCACGCCATCATTTGCACTGATTTCCACTCCGGGTTCAATGCCACCTGCCCATTTGATCAGATTGGTCTGGGTATATTCATCCGCACCTTCATCATAGGCAAACTGAACCACCCAGGTCGTGATATCCGCCCCGTTGTTCTCTGATGCTGTTTTTACCATGTAGGAGCGCTGGTTCTGGGTGGAGTTTCCTCCGGAGCTGAAAGTAGCCCTGGCTTCATTGATCACCAGAGGGGGAGGGTTTTCCGGCTGACCCCCCAGCCCACACATATCATTGCAGACATTGTATTTGTTTACGGTCTGGGAAAAGGAAAGCGAGGTATTCAGGGCCGAATTCGGCTGTAAAAACTTATCCGAGCCACCACTGCCAAAATAATCCACATTCGCTTTCAGATCAAAACGAGGGTCCGGATTGGCTCCGGCAGAGCTGGCATCATAAAGGGCGAAATTATCTTCTTTGGTCAGGTAGCTGTCCAGATAAAGGGAAGTCACGGATTTGACAACTTTTGTGATCCGGCGACCCCGCATTTTAATGGTCTGCCAGGCCGATGTACCCGGAGCCAGATCGGAAACCCAGTAAGCATTGATCGGAGGATAGAATTCCGGCCCGACTCCCATGGCCCCCTGAAAGCAGTTTGAGCCATTTTCAACCGTGGCACTGCCTCCAACCCCGTTACAACCCTGACGGGCAGCCCCAACACCTACAGCATAAGAACCCTTGTTGGGTTTTGGATGCCACCAGGAATAGGTATGCCAGGTCTTGCGGATAACATTATTGACTCCTCCATCCACACCACGGGGAATGATTTCCACCTTGGGGGAAAACTTGGCTTCGACATCCACGGTCTTGTAGAGATAGGCGTTGCCGGAACCATAGGCAACTGGAATGCGATCCCAGTCATAGACCTTGGCCCAGCCCACATCCCCGTTGGTTTCCACGACATAGGCCCAGCCTGGAGGAGTCGCCTCAAAAGTCTCGTTCGGCCCCTGAATTCCTCCGCCATCATAGACATTGACCGACACCATGGCAGGGAAGGGCGCTCCTCCCATGCTGGAATGAATCTCATTCGTCGTTGTCAGAAGGTTTTTCTGAGTCGGTTTGCCGGATGAATCCTTGTCCCCTTCATTGCGAAAAAACTTCACATGGCCGAATTTATCTACCGCCAGACCTTCATAGAAGGGAAGCTTGGACTGAAGACCGTTATTGCCTCGGCCCACTTCTGAGCGTGAATAGTCCTGGATCCGGGTAAATTTATAAACCCCGACCCCTTCCCCCGGAGTCTTGCTCTGGCGGGTCACAAGGACATAGACATCCCCATTTCTCTCAAGGATTTTCTGAGCCAGATCTCCAGCTGATACAGTTCCGACAAAAAGTACTAGAAGCAGTCCAATGAGCCTGTTCATAAATTCCCCTGTTCCCTGATCTGAAGGAGAGTCCGCCGAAGCCCCTGCCTTACCTGGGCAGAAATGCCGTAGCGTTCCCAAAGTCCCTCCAGAATTTCCAGACTGTAATCCCGGCCTGAAAAAGCCAGAATTCCGTTTTGATAGACAGGCCTGAGCCATTGACTGAGCCTGTCCTCGTGTAAGGACCAGTTTTGAAGCAGTGACTTGATGGTCGTATTCAGAATCAGCTGGCCATCCTGATCCCCATACCCGGCAACCGGGGTCTGGGAATAGGCCAGCTTCAAAAGATTGACTTCGCTGGCCGCATCGATCAAAGAAGCCTCGGGCCAGGAGGCCAGACCTTGCTGCTCCATCCAGGGTTTATCCGCCAGCCATTCCAGCTCTTCCTGATCCTGCAGGCGGGTTGCCAACTCTTCAATATCCTTAAGAATCACCCCGAATTCCTCGGCTCTTTCCTCGGCATTCATGAACACGGCCGACACCTCATGCTGGGCCGATTCAAATTTCTTCTGAAGGCTTTCTCTGGCCTGGGCCAGCTTTTCCAGATTTTCGAAGCCCTTGACTTCAGCCTGATTCAGGGTGGACTCACTGGCCCCTCTTTCTCTCAGATCATTGAGCTCGTTCAAAAGACCGTGACGGGCCGAATTCAGTCTGCGCTCCAGTTCATATTCCTGATTACGGAACTCACGGAAACGAGCCTGAAGGGATTTCTGCTCTTCGCGGTTTTGCTGCAAGGCCAGACGAAGCCGATTTTCATCAAGACCCTGAAACTCTTTTTGCAAAAAGGTCTGGGCCTGGGGAATCCAATGGCGCATTCTGGGATGAAGGGCCAGCACCAGATTGAGATCGATGCTTCCCGTGCGCTTTTTCTGACTGGTTGGAGTGATTCCCATACGCTCGCGTAACAGGCGATCAAAATCTTCGATTTCAGCAAAGGCAAAAAAAGCGTTGAAGGACATCAACACAATCATCATCCACAGTTTCATTGGGCTTCCTCTGGTTCAAGTATGGGCAGGGGATGAATCAGATCCTGAACGATTGCACTGGCAGCCGCTCCGGTAATGCCATAGCGGGCAAAAATATTCTGAACAACAAGTGAGGTCAGATCCCTGACTTCCCCCAAAATCAAAGGACTCTTATCAGCCACGGGGCGAATCTGGGTCCGAAACTCCTTAAGCCAGGAACCAAGAGTTTCCTTTCTTAAAGCCGGATAATCTTCAAGTCTTTCATAAGCCAGCCACAAGCCGGATCGTAGCGGCTCTGCTCTTGAGTCTGCGGCCAGGCTTTCTCTCACCGGGGCTGCCGCTTTTTCGTCTGAAACCTGATGCCAGAGAAGGGATAAACCTTCCTCACTGGAGATTCTGTGACTTTCCTCACAGATTTCAAAAAGCATTTCAAGAATCAGCTTGCGGCCCTGACTGGCACTCCCAAGCCATTTTTCACCTAGCGCAATGGAATCTTCAAGCCTCTCATCCCAGATGGACTGGAATTCCTCTCTTTGCCTGCGGGCATATTCCTGCCAGGCATAAGCGTCCGTAAAACGATTGCGCTCCAGAACCAGTTTCCGGGAGAATTCTTCCTCGGCCTTCTGCTTTTCGCTTAAAACTGCTTCGTACTGAAGCGCCGCCCGAAAAAGATCCTCCTGTTTCTCGGAATCCATCTGATTCTGAGAGTGTTTTACCGGACGGGCTGTTTCAATACTGACTCGATCCCAGCCCGGATGCAGCAAAAGGGCCCTGCCCAGATTCAGTGTAGCGACCTCGGCATACATTTCAGAGCAAAGAATCAGAGCAGAAAGAAGATAAATTCCAAAATTGCGCATAGGTCTCCTAGTTTAATTATAAGGAGAGTTTGAAGGGGATCAATGGATCCCTATTTCTGAGACTCCCTGTTCGACCTTTCTCCACTGCGTCTCTTGAGGCGTTTCAGCCGGACTTCCCCCGTGTCCGGAGTGAGGATCAACTCCCGGCCCCATTCTCCCCCCAAATCAAAAGAAGCCGCTTCCAGTCCGGCTTCCAGCATTTTATTTCTGAGAATGAGCAGGTTTTTGGAGCCAATATCCTAGGAGGTATCCAGCTGCTGTCTCGCTCCTCCGGCGCTACCAAAAATTTTTACCGCCAGATCCTTGATTGGAGTTTTCTGCATGCAAAACTGCTTCAGAAAAAGCCGGGGAGCAATTCCAGCATATTCTTTAAAAATGGCCACACAGGGAGACCAGACCCATGCCGCAGGCCTGAATATGTTCTTTCAGCTCTGTCAGTTTTGATTTTTTTGAGCCCTCCATGACAAGGTTGGCAAGAAGTGTCATCATGCCTCCCATGATTGAAGCAAAAGGACTCGGCAAAGACTTCCGCACCTGGCACAAGAATCCGGGCTTTTACGGGACACTCAAATCCTTCTTTGATCGGAAGTTCACGACCCATCCAGCTGTAAAAACTTTTGATCTTGAAGTGGAGAAAGGTGAAATCATTGGTCTTCTGGGACCAAACGGAGCCGGCAAGACAACTCTGATGAAAATGTTTTCCGGGATTGTGGAGCCTTCCCGGGGAAGCCTCAGTATCCTTGGCTTTACCCCTTTTGAACGCCAGCATGAATACCTGAAATCCATGGCTCTGGTCATGGGGCAAAAAAGCCAGCTTTGGTGGGATATTCCTGCTCTTGACTCCCTGAAACTGATTCAGGCCTACTATGAAATTGAAGAGACGAACTTTCAGAGTCGCCTGAATGAGCTCGCCAGCATCTTAAGCGTAGGAGCCCAGCTCAAAACTCCGGTTCGACGCCTGTCCCTGGGCGAGCGCATGAAAATGGAACTGATGGCCTGTCTCATGCACCAGCCAAAAGTGATTTTTCTGGATGAACCCACAATCGGGCTTGATGTTTCTGCCCAGAAGAGAATCCGCGAATTTCTGCACCAGTATCACGAAGAATATCGCCCCACTCTGATTCTGACCTCCCACTACATGGCTGATATTGAAGCACTCTGCCGCCGCATCGTTCTGATTCAGGATGGGCAGAAAGCTTTTGATGGTACCGTTGAGGCCTTTTCCCAGCTTCTGGGAGAGGAAAAGTTTGTCAGCTTCACCTTTGAAGAAGCCCCGAATCCTTCTCACCCGGAACTCGCTCCCTACCATCCAAATCCGGGAAAGGACGGGCTCACCCTGGAGCTCAGAATCCCAGGTTGCAAAGTGCAGGCTGTCTGTTCGAGAATTCTGGCTACCTTTCCAATCCGGGATTTTGGCACTGAGCGCATGCCGATTGAACGGGTCATGCAGGAACTTCTCGAAAAAACGGCGAAAATCCAGTCATGAAAAAATGGCTTTTCACTCTCCAGGCCCACGCTGTACGCCTTACAGCCTTCCGCCTGAATTTTCTTTTGCTGGTGCTGGGACCCGCCCTGGTGTTTTTCGGGGTGAAAATCAGCCTCTGGCTCTCCATCTTCCACCACCAGCCCGACACCGGTCTGGGGGGCTACACCCGGCAGGAAATGCTGGAATTTCAGACCTGGACCCTGATCATTGCCCTTTTGTCTCAATCCTATAATGCTTCTTCTCTGGCTGAAGACATCCGCCTGGGCCGGATCAGCACCTGGCTTTTATATCCATTCTCTTTTCTAAGCGCCCAGTTTGCAGCTTACCTCAGCTTTTTCCTGGTTCAGATCATTGCCTCCGGTGTCCTGCTCTGTCTGGCCCATCTGGCAGGGTTTGTCAGCATCATCAGCCCTTCAAGTCTGTTTGGAGGCAGCCTGCTCTGCTGCATTTCCGCTCTACTCTGGTATTTTTTGCAGCTGGCCGCCGGCTTTCTGGCCTTCTGGCTTGAAGAGGTCTGGGTCTTAAGGGTTCTGATTCAAATGAGCATTCAGTTCCTTTCCGGGGCCATTCTGCCATTAAGCTTTTTTCCTCCGGAGTTTGCCAGCTGGCTGTCCTTAAGCCCCTTTCCTCTGATGACCCAGATTCCTGCCGATGTCCTCATGGGTCGAATCCCTCCGTTCGAAGCCATTCACTACGGGTTAGGGTTTGTCTGGATTCTGATTTTCTTTGTCCTGAGCCGGCTGATTTTTCAAAGGGGCCTCAGGCTTTATACCGCCGCAGGAATGTGATTCACCATGAAAAAATATTGCCGGATTTACCGGGAATTTCTCAGCACCAGTCTTGCAGAAGCCGCGAGTTTCCGCCTGCATTTCGTTCTTCTGATCTTCATGGATCTGGTGTTTTTTGCAACCACCCTTTTCTCCATTGAGTTTCTCTACAACCATGTGGCCGAAATCGGCTCTTTCAGTCGGGAAGAGTTTCTTTTCTTTGCGGCCTATATGCTCACTCTGGATCAGCTTCACATGGCATTTATCAGTGAGTCCTTCTGGGTACTTTCCATGGATATCCGCACCGGGCAGCTGGACTTCTGGCTTCTGAGACCAGCCAATCTTTATTTCAGCCTTTTTCTGCGCCATATCCGGATTCCCAGCATGGTGACCCTGATTGCCGCCTCCATCATTATGGCCTGCTTCGGAAACCAGGTACTCACCGAAACCTGGCAATGGCTCATCCTGCCAGTACTTCTGCTCTGCTCGCTTGTTCTTCTTGTTCTGACTGAAATTCTGCTCTGCTCCAGCATGTTCTATGTTGTAGAAGGAACCGGCATCAATTTCTTAAGGCTTCAGATCCAGACCGTCAGCCGCTGGCCGGATTTTATCTACAAACCCCAGATCCGCCGCATCTTCACCTTTGTGCTTCCCCTGGTTCTGATCGGTTCCGGACCGGTTCATTTTCTTCTGAACCCTCAGGATCTGTCCTATTTATGTTTGATGGGACTCTGGATTCCTGTCCTGATTCTGGCCATCCGTTTCACCTGGAAACGGGGACTCAAACACTATGAATCTGCCTCCAGCTAAAAAAACCCCTTCGTGCCACCTTGTTGTTTCGGTATTGTCTCCAATGCCCTGATTCCAGGAGGTTTTACATGGAGCTCAGTCCCAGACAGGAAGCCATTTTTGATTATATTCGCGAATACCATCATCAGAACGGGCGTACCCCTCATACCATTGAAATTCAGAAACATTTCGGCTACAAAGCCAATTCCACTGTCATCCAGCATCTGAAAGCCCTTCAGAAAAAGAGGTTCATTGACCTTCTCTACAAACAGAAGAGAGGCATTGTCCTTCTGGATCGGCCTTTGGGCAGCATGGCCTTTCAGCTTCTTGGCACCGTACCCGCAGGCAATCTGGTGGAGTGCTTTGAAACCTATGAAGAGATTGTCCTGCCGGACTGCTTCGCTCATCATCCTGAAAAGACCTTTGCCCTTCAGGTCAAAGGGGATTCCATGGTCAATGCCGGAATTCACAGCGGAGACTTTGTTTTCATTGAACGGCGCAACACTGCCCGGAACGGACAGATTGTGGTTGCAGGATATGAAGGTCAGATGACCCTGAAGCGTTTCTTCCAGGAAAAGGACCATATCCGCCTGCAACCCGAAAATCCCCGGATGGAACCGATCCGGATTCAGGGAGAGATCCAGATCGTCGGGGTCATGGTCGGGCTTCTGCGTACGACGGAATAGCCCCTTTTCTAGCCATCGTGCAGAGAACGGGCAATATGATCAAGCCAGGCAGAGACAACATCCCGGTCAAACAGCTCCTGGCTCTCGGGACGGCGGGTTCTGTTCCTGTCAAAATTCATGCCCGCTGAACGCTTCAACTCTTCCATGGCATTTTCTGCCCCCAGAGTGCTCTGATAAGGCCTTGCCGTTGTCATCGCATCCCAGGCATTGGCCACAGCCAGAATCCGGGCAGCTTTGGGAATCTGGTCCCCGATCAGACCGCGGGGGTAGCCACTTCCATCCATCCGTTCATAATGGCAGTAGATGACCCGGCCCATTGCCTCAAGATCAAAGAATTCCCTGCTCTGCAAGAAGCGGTAAGACTCACTCACAGCCTTTTGCACCAGGGTCCGCTCGGAAGGAGTCAGGAGTCCAGCTTTTTTCAGAATTTCATCCGGTACATGCACCATGCCGATATCATGAATCCGGGCAGCCTTTCCCAGAAGATCCAGATCGCCCGCCTGAAGGTTGAGCATCCTCCCCAGAATCTGGCAGGTCGCCTCCACCCTCTGACAGTGCTTGAATAAAAACTTGCTGCGTGACTCCAGAATCTGACCCAGGGTATGTACAAACTCGAGCTCAAAATGGTCTTCGGAAATACGGGTATGGATCAGGTGCAGATGGGTGCTTATATACTGACACAAAGCATCCATTACGTGAATGTTTTCTTCTTTCGCATCCGCAGTCAGCCGGACCAGAAGAATCGCCCAGGGCTTGGAACGTCCTGGCGACAGTGGCCCAAGCCAGTGAAGAAAACCCTCTGGCTTTGTGGGCGGGCGGATCGGAATAGCCTGCTGGAACTGGCGCTTGAGAATTGTACAGACGGCCTGAAGGCTTTCCATCTCCTGAATCGGAAAAATGACATCGT
Organism: uncultured bacterium; assembly: GCA_964503595.1. GTDB lineage: Bacteria > Muiribacteriota > UBA6191 > UBA6191 > UBA6191 > CAZDAM01. The sequence continues at coordinate 19,580 of CAZDAM010000024.1, read as the reverse complement.
CAAAGCCTTTTTGCATCAAAAGCCTTAAACCCGAATCCAGAACCAGAGATTCAGCCCCCAAAACGGCATGCAGGCCTTCGCTCAGCTCCTGGTAATAGTTTTTGGCCTCAAAGACCTCCCGCTGAATGCTTCCCTGAAGGTGATCATTGAGTCGATCCAGCAGAGCGGCAAGCTTGGTGATACGCATGATTAAAGCAGGATCAGTCCCACCAGGGCCAGATCCCAGACAGGGGAACGATAATATGGATCCCAGTAAGGCTCCCAGTAGCTTTCCGTAACTTCCACCGTCTGCTCCAGAGGCTCATTGGACTTCCTGGCCTCTTCGCGGGCAAATTCAGCTTCTTCGTTCTGGATGGACTGAAGCTGTGCATGCAGCCTGCGGGAAAGTTCCACTCCCTGGGTAATCACATCCTTGATGACATCTTCCCCGGATACCACTCCCTGATCATCCTCATATCCAAGCTCGGTAAAGTGGGGCGAGCTGTTGCAGATGTCCACAATTTCCTGGAACAGGCTGCCATGAATCAGCTGGTACTGCCATGAGGCTTCACCCAGGACATTGTCTCTGTCCCTGGGCTCCCGAAAGCGCTTTTCCTTGAGAAAGGCCATAAAGACAATCTCAAACGGTGACATCTCCTTGAATTCGGCTACCGTCACCCGCAGATCGGTGAAACGCTCATCCATCAGATAATTGGCAAAAACATCTTCCGGGTAATCAAAGAAGCGGGCATGCCCAAACTCCCCGACGCCAAGATCCACGGCACAGAACACATCATAGATGCGTACAAAGTCCGTGTAACGCTGCGAAAAAGTGTCATGAAGCTTACGCCCCTTGGGAGTCGCGATATAGGACCCCAGTTCAGGGTCTGCATCCAGAACTCCATTCTGAATCAGAAAATCGACCACTTCCTCAAGATGGGTATCATCTCCCTCAAGCATGGTGGAAAAGGGGCGGTGTTTGCCAAGCATCTTATCCAGCATGACAATGCTTATCAGGGTGTACCGGGTATTCTGATCCGACAGGGTGAAACGAGATCGAAAGTCCATGTTCCCTCCAATTGTTACTGCCTGCCCATGATAGCATGCAGGCATGAAGATCGGTCGCAACTCTCCCTGTCCATGTGGCTCGGGGAAAAAATACAAGCAATGCTGCCAGAAAAATCAGCTCTCTTCCTCCACGGATCCACAGGTTCAATTCAGGGAAGGCATACAGGCCTACATGGCTGAAGACTATCTGACAGCAATCTCAAGGTTTGAACAGGCCCGCAAACTTATGCCCCAGGCCAGTGGCATTCGACTGAATCTGGCCGCGGCCTACCGTCACGCCCACAGACCCCAGGATGCTCTTTCATGCCTGAACGGAGTCGTGCCTGCCTCACAGGAAAAAGGTCTTTTTCACCAGACCCGGGGGCAGATTCTGATGGACCTGGATCGGGCAGAACAGGCCAGAACAGATCTTCTGGAAGCCGTCAGGCTTGAAATGGGAGCTGAAACCTGCCTGGCTCTCTCCGAAGTTTCCCGGATGGTGGGGGACTTTACCGAGGCAATGAACTGGCTGAACATCATCCTGAATTCAGAGCCCCATCATCCCAGAGCCCGCATGGATCGAAGCCTTCTGGCCCTGATACAGGGAAACTACCAGACCGGATGGGATGATTTTCGCTATCGGATGATTCAGCACAGTAAAAATCCCGCTCTCATGCTGACCCACCTCCCTCCTCTTCGGGATCGTGAAGTCGTGATTCTGGGAGAAATGGGCATTGGGGACGAGCTTTTCTTTCTTCGTTGGCTTCCCCACCTCAAACAGCTGGAACCCGCCTCCATTCAGCTACGCCTTCTACCCGGAACGGTAGATCTGATCGGAGGACAGATTCCCTGTGTCCTGGTGAAAAAAGAGGAATGGCCTCCAGCCGGGCGGATCGATCCAAATGGACAAATCTGGCTGATGGCCGCCGATCTCCCCCTGCTGGCGACAGCCTCCCAGGGGCCTCTTCTTCCTCCTCCTCTGCCACTGAAACCTTCTGGGCTGGCTCTTGTCCAGGCCCGGCAAATGCTGGAAAACATGCCCCGCCCCCTCGTAGGGATCTGCTCCAGAGCCGGTTCAGCCCCGACCGAATCCCTGAATAATGTCCGCTTCCTGAGTAAATCTTTGCCCCTTGAAGCCATGATTTCAGGCTTTGAGGGCTTTCAGGGCACCCTGATTTCTTTTATCCGAGACCCCAGAGAATCCGAAATCCGGTGTTTTGCCGGTTCTGGTTCCCATCTGATCCTGAATCAGGAACATTCCCGGCTGGATCTGATGAGTGCGCTTCTGGTTCAACTCGATGCCTATATGGGAGTCAGCTCCACCTACACCCATATTCTGGCTTCAATATCCGACCAGATACCGGTTCTGACAGCAGTTCCCTGGCCCCCGGAGTATCGCTGGGGCCTTGGCGAAGAAAGTCCCTTTTTCCCCGACATGTCTCTTTTCAGACAAAAGCCGGGAGAAAAGGCCAAAGAAACCGGAAACCGTTTGAAAACAGCGGTCCAGAATTGGGCGACTTCTTCCAGTTTGATATAGTAATTTTGATACTGTAAGAAAAAGGAAGGAAAAATGACTGCCCCCAAGGGTAACGAAGAAGAAAAAGGCATCAATCAGATCGAACTGGACATGGTCATGTATGAAATCCCCGTACTGCTCGAAGAACTTAGACTCAGCCGGGAACATCTCATGGCGTATCTGAATGCAGTGGGACCCACGGACCTGTTTCGACTCAGTCTCTGCGGGGCCAGAATTGCCCAGCACATCGGTCATCTGGCCTACCTGGAAAAACAAGACGGAAAACGTCTGGACATGAACTTTTCCTTCAAGCTTGATCTGTTTGATGAAATTTTTGATGCTCCTAACCGCAACGTGCCCGAGTCCGAGCTTCCCGATCGAGAAGAACTCATGAGCTATTTCGAGGACATTCACGAAACATTTCTGAGTGAATTTCGCTATCGCAAGAAAGCGGAAATCCTCTATTCCGCAGTCAACCGTCACTACGCCGTAGCCTGTTCCATCCGTGACATCATTACCGAGTTCGGGTATCCGGATCCCTCTCCCACACCACAGTCCGAGCGTATCATTATCCGCAGTGTACCGACTTTTTCCCAGGGTCCGGAGTACTTTCTTCCCGTTTGCGCCAACTAGAAAAACATGAGAATTGAATACAACTCTCCCGTCATACTGAATCTGACTTTTGCCAGTACTCTGGTTCTTCTGCTGGACCAGGTGCTGATTCCCGGACTGATCGAGAATTTCTTCATTGCCCGCGGCAACCCGGTCTGGTCGTCTCCGATGGACTGGCTCAGGTTCTTTACCTCTATTATGGGACATTCCGGCTGGCCCCACCTGGTTGGGAATTTCAGCCTGATCCTTCTGGTTGGTCCGATGCTTGAAGAACGATACGGCTCGCGGGATCTGGCCCTTATGATTGCCCTGAATGCTCTGGCAACCGGGATTTTTAACGCTATTTTATTCCAGAGCGGACTCTATGGAGCCAGCGGAGTGGTCTTTATGCTGATTCTCCTGGCGTCCTTTTCCAATGCCCGCTCCGGCACCGTCCCTCTGACCTTCCTGATTCTGGGAACCATGTATATCGGAGAGGAAATTCTTGAATCCTTCAAAGCAGACCAGATTTCCCAGTTCGCTCACATCTTCGGAGGAATCGTCGGCTCTTTCTTTGGATTTATCATGGCTGGAAAGCAGCGTTCTTCGCCAGGAGGAATGCAGCAGCATCAGGACTGAAGCTTGCCTTCCTGGACCAGACACGGCATTTCCCGCATTTCATCGGGGTTTCCGATTTCCGGGGTGGTCGGCATCAAATCCATCGGGCCAAGATTTCCATTCAGGGGAGATTCATGCGGTATGGTACAGCTGTGCTATGTCTCAAAGAAGAAACCAGGTTTTCACTCTGTTTGTGAATGGTGGAGTATTTTTTCAGACAGGCCCGGATGGCCTTCCTTGAAGATCGGCAACTGCCGCAAAGGCTTAGTCAGATCATCATGAGCTTCAAATTCCATACAGGCTCTTTGATCAAAACGGGCCTCTTCCGCAGTCAGAATGATGAAGGGAAGGCCTCCCGCGGAAGCCGAAGAGCGAAGAGAGTCAGATCCAGAACGACTCTCTTGAGCAGTTCAGCCCCTTCACGGCCACCGAAAGCCTCGTAAAATCCAAAGACTGACGGGGCGGAATCACGGCACTTCGTCCCCGGTGAGCAGAATTCTTGTACCCGTCCATGACTCCAAACCTTCTCTCACCTCTGTTTGGTATTTACGTCCGTAAACTAGTATAAAGAGAGTATGACTTCCCTGCAGCCCGAAACCCTGATTCTCCGCCTGCCCAACTGGGTCGGTGATCTTGTCATGCTGACTCCTTCGCTGAAGCTGATCCGCAAAAGCTTTCCCCAAAGCCATATCATCGGGATTGGCAAAGGCTTCTCCGAGGCCATCATCGGTAGTAACCAGGTGGTTGATACCTTTCTGACCCCTCCCCGAAACAGCCTATTCAAACGTCTCAGATCCCTTGCCAGTCATCATATTTCCGAATCTTCCTGGGGGGTTCTGTTCACCCACTCCATGTCCTCTGCCCTGGAAATGGCTCTGCTCAATCCCTACCGCCGTATTGGCTATCAGGGAGATGGACGCTCTCCTCTTCTGACCGATGCCCTTGCCCCCTGTCCTTTGGCCATGGATCAGGTCTACGGCCACATCACCAGCTATGTGACCGGAAGCTTTCCCACTGGTGAACCCGAACTTCTGACCGATGAACCCTCCAGAGAATGGTACCAGTCCCTTTGCCAAAAAGAGGGAATTCAGTCCGAAGACCCCATCATCGGTCTGAACCCGGGGGCCGGATACGGAGAAACCAAACGCTGGTGGGTAGAGCATTTCATCCAGCTGGGTAAAATGCTTCAGGCTCATCGCTCCGGTATCCGATTTCTGGTTTTCAGCGGGCCCGGCGAAGAGCATCTGGGCGATCAGATCACGGAAGGAATTGGGGCTTCGGCTGTCAATGTGGGCCGTTACAATCCCGGACTCAACCGTCTCAAAGCCTGTTTTGACCATTTGAGTGCCCATATCACCAATGATTCCGGCCTGCGCTGGTTTTCCGTGGCCAAGCAGATTCCCACCTTCATCCTGTTTGGTGGTTCCGATCCTGCCCTGACCGCATGCTTCCTCAAAGGCTGCGTGATTCTGCGGGAACCCAAACCCTGCTCCCCCTGCAAATTCCGGGTTTGTCCGACCGGACACGAGTGCATGCGTGATTTGCGACCAGAACGCGTTTTTGAAAGCGTTATAACAAATCTTAGGTGGTAGTAAGATTCATTCACAGAGCCTGACCAGGATCAAGGCTTTTCTGTGAGATTTCCCCGAAAAAATATAGTACACTTTTCCCATAAACCCCTTGACGCGTCCGCCCGTTTTCTTAGAATGTATCTCGAAATTGAAGCTGCTGTAAAAGGAGTTGCTGATCCATGGGCAAGATCAAAAAGCGTATCCAAGAGAATTCCGAAGAACTGGACATGAAAAACTGGATTCAGAGCAAAGGCCGCAAAGGCTCTCCTTCCGAGGAAAGGTCCATAACCATCACTTCCCCAAAACCCCCGCCATGCATCCTCTGATTTTTGTGGAAACCTTTGCATTGCGGCACTTTTTCAGACCAGCCACAGACACAGTCCTTCATGCTCTTGCCCGCAAAAGTTCTTGAAAGGCATGTTTTGGATTCTATTCAAGCGGGTAACCGACTTCTTGAGCCCGCCAAAGTACAGAAAATAACAATCTCTTTGTCGAGCTGGGTTCAATCCTTCAAATACTTCATTCATGCCTGAAGCTCAAACCACCTTTATCCTGAATATCGGCAAAACTCTCCGAGTGGTATAAATCATCTTGTGAATCGTACGTAAGGGTGCCGCCGGAGTTTTTTTGAAAAATCAGCAACCACTCCGCCGGTCAGGACGCAGGAGAGTCCTTAGGATATTTATTGACGCCTTTTCTTCTGGCTTTTGTTTTCTTCCAGATCTTGGAGCTGAAGAAAACCCCACGAGGTAATTCCATGAGCGATTCCAGAGAAAACCACGCTACCAACTCCTTCTGAAAGAATGCAGGAAGAATCGGGAGTGGGTTCAGATGAAAAAAATCAGGAGGAATATTACAATCATTTCTTGCGTCAATTAGAGATTCCGCCAATGGATAAGTTAAGAATTGGGGAACGCAACATGGGAATAATGCGAAAACAGGAATTGCGACTTTGAGGCCGGAAAACAATAAAGCGGCGACTTCTGGTCCAGAAAAAACGCGTTCTTCCATGTTTTGCTTCGTTCTCATTCTCTTGTTTTTTTCCCTCCCACAGGCTCAACCCCCCATCCAACTTCCTTCCATGGAGGATTTTCGGGTGGAGGCCCCGTACATCCCCAATCAGGGGCGCTACTGCCAGCCATTTGCTGTCGGGCTGGTGCAGTGCTTCACAAATTTTGCCAATGGGCAGCTTAAGGCTGTTGAGGTGTTTGAAGAGGGTTCGGAAGTACCTGAAAGCGCCACCTATCTCAGGGAGGACGGGCAGCTTCTGGCAGACTGGAGTGTGAAGCGGGGCTATCTGATGCATATTGGATCCGGCGGAGAGGTTTTGCAGACCCTGGCCCAGAATAGATACCAGAGCTTTCAGAACGGGAAGGCCGAGGTGGAGTGCATTGGGGATGACTGCCGCCATCAGGAAAAGGTGTTTTTGCCTCCCCCCAAGGATTTGAGGCCTGGAGATCTGCTTTTTACCGGAAACCTGTTTCCCTGGTCCGGACTGATTCGGGTGCCAATTACCCATGTTGCAGTTGTTCATTCCGTGACGGCCACAGGGATTTTACTTATCGAAAATGACATGTTTGAACCCCTTCAGCTCATCCCCTTGAGCCGGGCCTTCCAGAAGACCTTTGCCTATGCCGTACTCAGAAATGAGGAGTTTGGCAGCGAGTTTCTCAAAGTTCGGGACCGGCTCTTTTCCAACAGCTTTCCCGTGCCCTATTTCTGCGGCAATATGCTTCAGGAGCTGGTGAGACGCATTCGGCCTGAGTGGATGAAGGGCTGGGATCATGTGGATAAGAATTTTGCCGAGCTGATTCTTTTGAATCTCATGCCCCATTTTGAAGTCGCCGCCTTTTTGGTACCCGAAGAAAAAAGCGCTGAGGATTACCGGGCCTCCCGTCTTCAGAAAACCCCGGCAATCCGGGCCCAGATAGGGCGATTGGCTGAGGCTCAAAATCTGTTCTGGCAGCTTTTCCGGGAGGAATTTCCTCTCCAACCTGTGGGAGTTCGCCCAAAAACCCTTCAGGATCTGGTACATTTTGTTCGCCTGTATCAACCCTGAAAAAAAGGAAACTTCATGTCGGACACATTTGATAAATCCCAGGTTCTGGGCCTTCTGAACAAGATTCTGGAAATGGAAATGGCCGGAGTGGTGCGCTATACCCACTATTCCTTCATGGTGTTCGGTTACAACAGAATTCCGATCGTCAGCTGGCTCAGGGGTCAGGCGACCGAATCCCTGGCCCACGCTCAGGAAGCCGGAGAGCTCATCACCCATTTCGGTGGTCATCCATCTCTTGGTATCGGACCTCTGCTGGAAACGGAAATGCATGATATCGGTGAAATCCTGGTGGAATCCGCCGAGCACGAAAAAGCAACTCTTAGACAGTACGGCGAACTTCTGAAAATGGTCGAAGGCAAATCAATCATGCTTGAGGAATATGCTCGCCGTCTGATTTCCGAAGAAGAAATGCATATCGGTGAAGTCTGCAAGATGATGCGTAAACCCGGTGAAGTCGATCGGGTGGTTGTACCCTGAAGTGAACGGGTTTGACCACTATTTTTCCCGTGGGATGAGCGCGGGCTTTCAGTCTCTGAAGGCCCCGCTCTTTTCTTTGGGCTTAAATCCCCTGCCCATCCCCTTTTTTCATATTGCCGGCACCAACGGCAAGGGGAGTGTCTGCCACTACTTAAAAGCTGGCCTCAAGGCCTCTGGCAAGCGGGTTGCGACCTTTACCAGCCCCCATCTGATCTGTCCCACCGAGCGAATTGATCTGCCCGATGGCCCGGTGAACCGGGAAATTCTTCTTCAGACCCTTCAGACTCTCGATCAGAAATTCCCTGAACCAGCCCTGACTTTCTTTGAATTGAGCCTTCTGGCCTTTCTGGTCCTTGCCCTTCAGGAACAGGCTGAGGTTCTGGTTCTTGAGACCGGCCTTGGTGGACTTCTTGATACCACCAATGTTCTGGAAGGTACCAAACTGGGTGCCGTGACCTCAATCAGCCTGGATCACACCCAGACTCTGGGGAATTCCGAGGAAGAAATTCTTTTGCAGAAGCTTGGAATTGGGCGGGAAGGCCAGACCATGTACTTCCCTCAGACTTTCCACCTTCTGGAAAAAGCCTCGCTGCACTGCCAGGAAAAAGGCATTCCCGTCCAGACCTGCCCGGAATTTCACCTTCCCCTGAAAAACCCCGCCTTCCATCAACCCGCTCTGGCAGGAATCGCCTTGAGAATGCTGCTTGATTCCGGGATTTCAGAGGATGTGGCTGAAGCCTCCATTTACAATACCGTGGTTCCGGCCCGCCAGGAATGGATTCCTGAACGCAAAATTTTACTGGACGTCTGTCATAATCCAGCTGGATTTAAGGCTTCCCTTGATACTCTTGTCAGCCAGCCCCAATGGAAGATTGAAACTCTGTTCTTCACTCTCATGAAGGATAAAAATCTGGGAGAGGTTCTTGGAATCATTCAGGGTAGTGGATTCAGAGGCCGGGTTTTCTTTGTGGAACTGGACTTTCCCCGGGCCCGCCGAATTTGCCCTGAAGACGGGCTCGCTGAAGCGGGGATAGATGTCCTGAGTCCCGCGCAGTTTCTGGATTTTCTGGAAGGCGGGAAGCCCGCTGCAGTCCTTGGATCCTTCCATCTGGCGGAAATTGTGCTAAATCCGCCACAAAAGGGAAACGGTGATGCACCTTCGACTGCTCCTGCCGAGCCTCCTCGGTAAGAACATACACCCGGGTTTCACCCTCCCTTTGAATCAGAAGACCCACCAGACACTGATTCGGCTTCAGATCAAACCAGATCGATTTGCCGGTGCGATCCTTCTCCATGAACTCATCAATCTGGATTGGTACCAGCTGAGGAGAATAACGGGCCCAAGTTCCATTCTGAACCGAATCCAGTCTCGCCCATCCCCCTTGGGGCAATCCCAGGCTCTCGTCACTCCTTCTTCCCCAGCTCACCCAATCCCGGCTTTTTCTCCTCATCACGGGTAGTGCCGCTCTGGGATTGGGGAAGAAAATGCGTGTTATTTTTTCCTGATCCCTCACCATGACACCACCACACATGCTATCCTCCCGCTGTTCCTGACTTTTAATTCTGCCCCGACGGGGGATTTTCCATGCCCAATTCTACCAAGATTCTGATCACAGGATTTGAGCGCTTCGGTCGCCACGCCATCAACCCTACCCAGCATCTGGTAGAAACCATTGCCCAGGAAGGACTCGATCTGAAAATCGAGGACTATGAAGTCCGTACAAAGCTGCTTCCCGTTCTATACAACCGCTCCTGGACCGAGCTTTTTACAGTCCTGCAACAGTTCAAGCCCGATATTGTCCTCTGCTTCGGGTTGAAAGCTGGAGCCGACAAGATCTATGTGGAAACCACTGCCAGGAATCAGGATGGCGGCACTCCGGATAACCGTCAGGTCAAACGTCACGGACCGATTCTGGATAACGGAGCCGCATCCTATGAAACCCGCATTCTCAAGGAAAGGGCCAGAATGGCCCTGAACAAGGCAGGCCTTCCTGTGGATTACAGTCATGACTGTGGTGACTTTGTCTGCAACCACCTGTTTTATCAGCTGATGCACTGGTGTCAGAGCCAACCTAAGATCCGGTCAGGTTTTTATCATGTTCCCATGTGGACCGGCGAACAGGCCCATATGCTTCTTGATGCAGCCAGGACTCTTGCAGAGACGGCCTCAGAAAGCATTCAGATCGAAAAGCACACCGCCACCCTGCAGCCTTCCTGGTAGTTTTTGAAAAAGCTCTGACAAACGGCTTTTTGCATTTTTATTTTTGGTCCATCCTCTCCAAATGGGGCTGGAAGGTTTTCAAGCCAATCTGAGCAGGCTCCTCCTCACCTCTCAGAGGCATCACGCACGGTAATGGTAAATGTTGAAGGGTTTTCCTGCCTTAATTCAAGCGGGGCCAGCGCTGCTTCGAGCACGCTTGAGCAAATGCAGCTTCAGGATCCGGTCAAAGGCCTGATGGACCGGCTTTTGGCAATATGAATGCACGTAAGGCCAAAGACAGCCTCTAAAAAGTGGACCGCCACTTAAAGTCTCGCGGAACTGCGGGGCTTTTCTAATTCTGCAGGCGCTTTTGAATCGCGGTGAACTTTTCGTAGGAAGGGCAGGAATCCAGACAATGAATGCGCCCCTGCATATAGTTCACCAGAGACTGAGCTTCTTTCGGACTGTGCCGGCTTAATTCGCTTAAAGCCGGCAAAAGGGAGCTCAGGCTGCTTTCCGCATCTGCTCCATAATGCTCCAACTCATCCAGAGCATACCAGGCATGCTTCAACGAGCGAATCGGATCTTTCAGGTAGGCGCTGATTCGGCTTAAAAGACAAAGGGCTGAGGCTGCCAGTGGCCGCTGCCTGACCAGCCGGGATTGCTTCAGGCAGCGTTTGGCGTAAAGTTCGGCCTCCTGAAACTCACCTTGATCGAGCTTGACCAGCGCCATCTGATGAAGGCAGACCAGACAGCCGGCCAGATCACCTATTTTTTCCTTCAGGGCAATGGAACGGTGGAGGTACATCTCCGCAGACAGGAGTCGCCCCAGTCTGCGTTCACATTCACCGGCATTATGCAGACAGCGGGCCTGGGTACGGGCATCTTGAACCTTTTCCGCCTGATCATGGGTTTTCAGGAACTGCTCCAGAGCTGCTTCAAACCGGTGCTCCATAAAAAGAGAAATGGCTTTCTCAATCTGAATCATCAGTTTAAGCGGCTCGTCCCCCAAACGGTTCAGGTATTCCTCGCAGGTTCTAAGGCAGGCTGAGGAACGTTTACTTCCCAGGCGACGAAACCCCTCTGCCGCCGCAATATGAACTTCAATCCAAAGCCTCAAATCCCCCGAAGGCTCATGAAAAATGTTCGCAAACGCCTCAAGCACGTGATCAAAATGAGCCTCGAATTTCTCAGGTCCCAGAAAATCTGGATAACGGAACAAAAGGGCCATGATTCGAAGACCATGAGAATCCACAGCCGGGTGAGCCCCGACCCAGTACTCCACAATTTCCAAGCCTTCGTGATTTTTACCCACCATGCCCAGAACCAGACTCAAACGCCCCAGAACCTCAGCCAATCGGGCACTTTCCAGACGAAAACGCTGGGAACGGGCCTTTTCCAGAATCTCGCGATACTCTCTTGAAGCCCGGTGAAGCTGCCAGCTGCGAAAAGACTGATCCGCCATGGCCAAAGCATAGAACTGGGCCTTATCCACCCGGTTCCCCTGCTTGAAATGAGCCGAAAGAACCCCGGGACCACTGGTATCAGACCGGTGCTCCTCAAGCCACAAGCCTGCCCTGGTGTGAAGCTCCCGCTTTTTGCGGCTGGTCATGCGCTGATAAAGGCTGTCTCTCACAAGCTCGCTCTGAAAACGCCAGGGCATGAGTCCGGAAGGCTGGGGTTTCTCCGGAAGCACCAGACCTGTCTTGCGGATTCTTTCCATCCTCACCGCTGACACCCTGACTTCTGCCAGAATCTCGGCTGCTTCCCATTCGAACTGACGGCCAAAAATAGAAGCTGCCTGTAAAACCCGCCGGTCCTCCGGGCAAAGCAGATCAAGTCTTTCCTGAACAGCCAGCTCAATTGATGTAGGCAGCTTGACCGCCGTTTTTGCCTGGGCATGATAGGACCAGACTCCATCCCTGTGATCCAGAACTTTCTGATTCGCCAGATGCAGAATCATTTCTTCCAGATAAAGCGGATTGCCTGCCGAAACCTGGACAAGCTGATCCAGAATTTCTCTGGGAAGCCCCTCAACCTGACGTAGAAATTCCAGCGCCATACGACGGGTCTGAGGTCCCTGAAGGGGCTGAATATCCTGGCCCGAGCAATTTCTTGTCGTAAAGAAAAAATCGCGGGCCTTGCGGGCTGGTCTTCCGGCACACAGGACAAAGAAGCGCCCCTTCAGAGTGGACAGAAGGGAGTCGAGAAGGCGCAGGGAACCTTCATCTGCCCAGTGCATGTCATCGACCAGAAACACGATGGGTCGCGATTTGGAAACCTCTTTAAACCAGAGCCGGATACAGCTAAATGCCAGACTCACCTGGGAGTTTCCCCCAGGAGTCTGGGAGCCGCCCTCATATCCCACCAGACCAGCAACAGCAGAAACGAGTCTTTCTTTTTCCTCATCTGGCATCTCCGGTAAATGAGCCTTCAGACAACGGCGGATTTTTTCCGTCGAATCCAGTCCCAGGCGAAACAGAAAAACCCGAAAGACCCGGTAATCATGGGACATAGTGGAATTGAAATTGGTCCGGCAGATATAAACCTGATCGGGCAGAGATTTCAGAAGATCCGAGAAGTCCTGCATCAGCCGGGACTTGCCAATCCCGGCTTCCCCTTCCAGAAGATGGAGATGAGGAATATCACTTAAAAGCACATTTTCATAAAGCTCACGGATACGGCGAAACTCTTTCTGACGCCCCAGGGTCGGGCAGCTTTTACCCAGAATCGAGCGCCTCCTCAGGGAATGTTTACCCAGAACCAGACGACAGGCGATTTCTTCCTGCTTTCCCTTGACCGCTATGCCTTGAATTTCAGAGAGCTGGAACCTTGTTGCCGTATGCCGGGCTGTTTCCTCGGTAATCAGAATCCCACCCTCAGGTGAGTTCTGCTCCATGCGCTTGGCGACATTGACCGTATCTCCCAGAATATCCGTCATGCGACCGACTTCACCAATCACAACCTGGCCTGTGTGAATCCCGATTCTTAAGGAAAGAGTCCTGCGCACCCTTGCCAGAAGCGGGTGATCAAAAGCCCCCATTCTGCCCTGCATACGAAGAGCCGCATAACAGGCCAGGGAAGGAGCCATATCGGCTCCTCCACTGAGACCAAAGGCGGCCATGATGCAATCACCCTCATGCTTCAGGACCTTTCCGCCCTCATCTTCAATACTCTGTACCAGAAGAGAAAAGCAGGATTCGACAACTTCCTTGAGTTCGTCAGGGGCAAGATGGGTGCTCAAGTCGGTAAACCCCTTTAAATCTGCAAACAGAACCGTGACAATCTTCAGCTCGTCCAAACGGGTTTCAAAGGGACGACCGCAATGGAAGCAGAAGTTCGCTCGCGGCGGGTTTTCTGTGCGACAATCCTGACAGACTTTCACAGGAATCTTTTTACCATCCAGGAATATGGGAAACCAAACAAAAACCTCTTTTCAAAAGCAAAACCGTCAGATCGGGCAGGTCAGCCTGGAACGGGCCCTGTCCAAGATCGGCTACTGTTCCCGAAGCGAAGGCCGTCAGCATGTTTTGAATGGCAAGGTCCAGGTCAATGGCAAAACCGTCCTGCATCCGGGCCATCCGGTCAATCCGGCGAAGGATCACATTGCCCTTGAAGGCATGCGCTCGCCGAAAAACAAGCCTCATGTCTACCTGATGCTTCACAAACCCGACGATTGCATCACAACTCAAAGAGATGAAAAGGGGCGGCGGACCATTTTTGATATTCTACCCCTCCAGAGCCGGCATATCCATGCTGTAGGCCGCCTGGATCGCATGAGTACCGGCCTTCTGCTCCTTACCAGTTTCACTCGCTTCTCGGAGTTTCTGACCAACCCTAAAAACCGAATTCCCCGTACCTATGAAGTCTTTTTCAGTGGCCCTGTCAGCGAAGCTCAGAGACAATCCATGCTCACTGGTTTTGAAGATGGAGGAGAGGTTCTTCAGGCCTCCCAGGTGGAAATTCTTTCCTCTGCCCCTGAAGGAAGCGCCTTGAAAATTACCCTGCATCAGGGCAAGAACCGGGAAATCCGACGGATGGCCGCAGCCTTTGGATACCAGGTTCCAAGACTTCACCGAATCGCCTTCGGCCCCCTTGAACTGGGAACTTTCAATCCGGGGGAATGCCGCAGACTTCGGGAGTCCGAGATGCAAAAGCTCTTTCCGACAATCCGGTGGAGTGAGAAGGAAAACTGAAATTCTCCTGCAAAGCTCAATACATTTGACTTACAATAGGGCATATGAGCATTCAGGACTTAAGAGAATCCATCCTTCGTATTTTACTGGAAGAAATCTATCGTGACGGAAAAATAGAGCCGTCCGAACGCGAAGCCATTCAAAAGCTTTTCCCCCTCTTAAAGATTGAACCCGGGAGACTTTCGGAAATTCAAAGAGAAATCAAGGCTCAGGCCATTCCGGATAGCGAAGCAGGGAGCCTGAACCCGTTGGCGTTTCTAACCCGGATCAAGCCGATTCTGATCGAGGCCTATGGTCATCATGGGACCAGAACCATTTTGAAGCGCATGCAGGAAAGCCTGGGAGTACCGGAAAAGCCGGCGACTCCTAAAGCTCCAGCAGCTCCTGAGCCCACTGAAGAAGAAAGCCCCTCTCCCGCCTTGAGCCGCATGCAGCAGAAAAGACTGGAAATGGCTGGTAAACCGGAAAGAGTGATGTCGTTAAGTGCTGCTCTGGCCTTGGCCATTGAATATCGTTTCCTGCCGTCCTTTCTCTTAAGCCTGGTGCTGTTTTTCAATCTGCTTTCCTGTGGCGGGCTGACCTACATCAAGGAAATTTTCACCTTCCGTGACACCGTTTCCGTGCTCGGGACGACCACTGGGATCTATTTCAGCGGGGATCTCCCCTACTCCATGCATGAGCTTCATTTCACCTATTCCCACAACGGCCAACCCATGCAGGGCCACAGTTATGATCGGTTCGGAGATTACAGGGCCAATCAGAGCATTTCAGTCGAATTTCCCAAGGATAAACCCTGGATGGCCCGCCATGTGGATGAATGGTGGGGAGAAATCGATTCTCTTGGGCTTTTCACGATCCTGATCCTGTTTCTCGTTTCGCTGGCCTGCAGTATCTGCACCTTCCTCAAAACCAGAAAGGCCATAAACATCCTGTGCAAGGGGGAGGCCGAAACCGATGCCGCCGGGCGGGAAATCTACTTCACCTTCCAGAACGAAACCATGACCTGGAGCGATGTCAAGGAAGAGCTGGAACTTCACCAGGGCGAATTCGACGCCCGGGATCTCAACCTTCCTGTCATGGCCATCACCCTGCCTTTTGCCTGTGCCCTTGCCTACTATATCTTCAGTCTGAACTGGTATGGCATTCTCCACTGGCCCATCGGTTTTGGTGCCGGTTGTGTAATCGTCTGGTATTTCTTCAACCAGCTTGAGGGATAATTGCCCAGCCTTTGGCATCGTAACCTTCTTTGGGAAATCGCTTCCATTCTGGGCGATATCTGTCAGGAGCTCTGCCCCGAAGAATTTGCCCCGGAGCTGAAAGAGCCGGATCTGGTCAGCTTTTCACTGGGATCAGATCGCCGGCTTGAAATCAACAGCAGGGGACGGGTTGAATTTCAGTCCTTTCGGGAAAAAGTCCCGGTATCCCTTAGCATGGATCTTCCGCCAGCAGAGAATCTTTATGGCCTCCAGGGCTATGAATTCCTGCAGGAATGGATCCGTCTCGCCCTTCTCTCCACAAACCCCCTTCCTTCTTATTTTGAGCTGCAGAAGGACCTCATTCAAAACCTCCTCCCCCGGAATCTGCCTTTTGAGTGGCAGGAGCCCCGCCTGCGCCTGAAAGCATCACAGGAATACCGGGAAATCTGTGTCCCCTGGGATCCCTCCTCCTTTCATTCAGAAGAAAGGCTTGGCCTGATCCGCTTTTGGGCTTGTCAGGAAGTCCCCTTCGCGTACAATGGATAAAAGCAGGAGGTTATCATGCGCTATCTGACTCTTTGGATCATGCTCTTCTCGTCCACCATCTCAGCCGATGAATTCAACCTTACCGGAACCTGGCGGGGCTTTGTGAGCCTTGAATGCAAGGTTCCCCTTTTTGCCAGCATCACCCAAAGCGAATCCGGCTACAGGGTTGAATACCGCCTGGTTTCTACCAGACGCTGCTATGTTCCCTCTATCTTTTCATCAGGGGAAGGCCAGGCCAGCCTCACCCTGGAAGATAATCTGAAAATTTCCGGTAAAGCTGATGCCAGAATCAGCTTGAACGGAAAATTCCAGCCCATTGGCGAAATCATCTCCGGCAAATGGTCTTTTGGCGCTTCCGGTTCCTTTGAAATGAGAAGGATCAATCCCCATATTATGGAACTCCCCTCAGCCAAAGTTCCCGAGCCCTCCTCATCTCTGATCAAACGTCTCCGGGATACTTTTTACGGCAAGTAAAGGATTGCAACGGGTATATTGAGCCGACCAAGGAGTACCGATGGAATTTCTGCAAAACCTTCAGAACTGGAGCGAAACCCAGGTCCCGGACTACACAGAGCGCCTGTGTGAAATGGTTCGGATTCCCAGTATTTCCGGCCTCAAGGAGCACCGGGAAGATCTGAATCGAATGGCCGAGCTGGCCAGAAAGACCCTTGAGGAATTCGGCCTGAAATCCGAGGTTGTTCCAACCCCGGGATTTCCTGCTGTTGTCGGCACTCTGGAACACAACCCAAAAGCCCCCTGGGTCACCATCTACAATCACATGGATGTTCAGCCCGCCAGGGAGCCCCAGTGGAAAACCAGTCCGTTTGAACCTCTGGTGAAGGACCGCATTGTCATCGGACGAGGCTCTACAGATGATAAAGGCCCCGCCCTTTCCATTCTCTATGCCCTGCGCTATCTCAAGGAAAACGGCATTGAGTTTCCCAATGTACAGGTCATTTATGAAACCGAAGAAGAAATCGGCAGCCCCAATTTTGGCGCATTTCTTGATCAGAACCAGAGCCTTCTGAAAACTCCCGAGTCCATTCTGATTTCCGATACGATTTTTGAGGGGGAACACCCCGCTGTGACCTACAAGCTCAAAGGCATGCTTCGGATGGAAGCCAGCCTGAAAAGCGGTAGCAAGGAGCTTCATTCCGGACTCTTTGGAGGAGGAATCGAAAACCCTCTGTCCATTCTAGTCTCAGCCCTCTCCACCTGCGTGAACGCCAGAGGTGAGCTGACTATTGACGAAATTCTTGCCATGGGCCAGGGATTAAGCCTTGAAGAGCAGAAAGCCCTGGTGGATGTCTCCAATATCTTTGATCTTGAGAAATTCACCCGGGACAGTGGTGAAGTGCGTCGCTACACCGAAGATCCCAACGAGCTTCTGGCCCGTATCTGGCATAAACCCACCTTTGAAATCCACGGTTTTGAGGGGGCCCAGTATGAGCCCCATGTTCTGAAGTCCTCGATTCCGCCGGAAGTCAAAGCCAAGATCAGCATGCGCCTGACTCCGGGAATGGAACCTGAAGCCGTCACCCAGGCCGTCGCCCGCCACCTCAAACAGATTCACCCCGAAATCGAGGTCAGAAGCCTCGGCGGCCAGAAAGCCGGCTTCACACCCCTAAGTGATCCCTTTTTGCAGCATGCCGCTTTGGCCTGCCAGGATGGCTTTGGCCGAAGACCGGTTTTTGTCGGCTGCGGAGGCACCATCGGGGCCATCCCTCAGTTTCAGCGTGTCTGGCCCAACCGAGCCGTGGTCCTGATTGCTCAAAGCCTGATGTCAGATGGCTATCATGCCCCTAATGAGCAGTTTGAGCTCAGGCAGGGTCAGCGGGGAATGGTCGCAATTGCCAGCTATCTTCACCGCATTGCACGGGCCAGCCTAAGCTCCTGAAGTTCTGATTCGGAAAATTTGACGTGCCCCGCCTGATTCTGAAGACCAGAATGCAGAATAAGGATCAGAGGAATCCGCGGGTCCGTCATCTTCGAGGGCATAAAGATAAAGGCGATCCACTGAATGGCGGTTTAAAACTCCACAAAGTTCCTGCACTCTTGAAAGCCATTCCCGGGATAAAATCAGGGGAAGTATGGCTTCCTTCTGAACTGGCCAGCCTGCCTCCGTAATAAAAATTTTGCCGGTATAACGCTCACGAATCCACAAAAGCCATTCCTCAAGCGTTTTACCCAGAAAACCAAAGTCCCTGATGGAATGAGGCCAGCAATACGCATGCAGGCTTAAGATATCGTAGTTTTCCTGGACCTTTGGCTCCAGAAGGGCTTTAAGCCAGGGCAGAAAATCCCCTTCCAGAAGAACCGACCCGGCCACCATTTCCCTTTCATGCTCCAAAAAAACCGGGCGAATCCAGCGAAGCAGGCTCAGATAAGTGTGAACCGGAATCCCGGGCCTCAAAGTATTTCGTCAGATTCGATTCATTGAGAATTTCCCAGGTTTCAATCTCAGGATGGGCTTCAAAGGTCTTTTCCACAAAGCGGTAAAAACAGGGAAAAGCCTTGGGGCTGAATTCAAATTTATGACCGGCATAAAAAGGATGGGAATAAGCCAGAAGGCCCAGAATTTCAACCGAATATTCCTTAAGAGGAGCAATTCGTCCGGAAAAAACCGAACTCTCCTCGTGAAGGTTCGCTGACTTCCCGGTAGACTGCATCCCGAAGGTGAGGTCCAAAATTCTCCAGAGGACCAAGATCCTTGTGAATCCCTGCCCCCGTTTTCCGGACATGGGGATTTCCCAGATGGTAGACCAAACCCAGCTCCACACTGAAAGAGGAGCTGATCGCAAGAATCAAAACCAGAAGCCGGATCATTTAAGAACGAAGGAGTCCCCGATACGGATCATCCCCGAGCTTAAAATCTGAGCCCTTAAACCACCCCTGTTCAGTAAAGCCTTGATCACGGGACGCTCAAGCCTCCTTTGCAGAGAGCCACAGGGTTCGCAAAGCTCAATTCCCCGGAACCGGACTTCCCCAATCTGAAACTCCTGACCCACCAGATGATTCAAATAAGCCCCTCTTGTCAGAAGATTCCTGCGGGATTCAGCATGGGTTATGCTGACCTCGCTCTCCAGAAAAGCCTGTTCGAGAGCTTCTGCCTCAATCAGGGTAATCTGATCCTTGTCTCGGGTCTTTTCCGAAAAATGGTGATCCCCCACAAGTCCCTGACCCGCCTTTGCCTCCACCATTTCCAGAGCCTGCATTTCAGCTCCTTCACAAGAAGCGATACAAATTGCTTCAATCCTGCCCACGATTTCACCTGCCTTGAGTCGATCTTGCTCTATAATAGCGCAGACATGGATGAAGATTGCCGTAATATTCTAGAAGAAATCGCCGCCCGGGACTGGCTGCAGGAACTGGAAAAATTCCGCCAGGATGTCATTGAACGGGAAGCCGAAAAAAGCTCTCGGGATCGCCTCTCCCGGATTCGCGAGGCCTCTTTGGCGGGGGGATCCTGGTACGGCGCCCTGATGGGTGTTCTGATGGGTCCGGGGTTAAGTGCCAATGGAGTTACCCTGATCCTTGGACTCTTTATGATGAGTCTGATCACAGCTTCGGTCGCCATCGGAGGC
>CAZDAM010000023.1:0-35030 GCA_964503595.1 uncultured bacterium | reverse complement strand
GGAATTTCACGTGACTGCCAGATGCCATACTGCTTCAAAAACTCTTCGGTACTGGCCCGCCTTAACATCAAAGTATTGGGCCCGGCTTCCAGCAGAGTACCGTCTACCCTCTCGGACCGAATCCGGCCCCCCGGACGATCCGAAGATTCCAGGACCATCACTTCATGGCCCAGTTTTTTGAGCTCAGCAGCAACACTTAAGCCACTGATTCCAGCCCCCAGTACAAGAATTTCAGTTTTCATATCAAGGAATACGCCGGTTTACGCCAGCCGGCAGACCCATTTTGCGGGGATCCGAGGCCCCGGCAATGCCTGTATCAAGAATTTCAACTGCCTGAATGACATTCCGGGGAATTCCCATTTCCACATGATGTCCTCTGGCCCTTAAAGCGTCAGATACGTCCACCGGGATTCCTTTTTCCAGCCTCAAGACATCAGGAGACCACTGGTGGTGAGCTCTGGGACTATCCACTGCTTCCTGAAGCCCCATATCAAAAACCAGAACATTCAGCAAAACCTGCAAAGTTCCGGAAATGATCCTTGGCCCTCCACTGCCCCCTAAAGCCATACGGACCTTCTTGTCTTTCAGAACAAGCGTCGGGGACATGGAAGAGAGAGGCTTTTTGAGGGGGCGAATGGCATTGGTCCTGGAACCAAGAAGGCCGTAGGCATTAGGAATATCGGGAGCCAGCGAAAAGTCATCCATATGATTGTTCAGAAGAATACCGGTTCCGGAATCGGCGAGCCCGGAACCAAAAGCTGTATTGATACTGGAGGTCAGGGCCACCAGATTTCCTTCGTTATCAGCAATCGAAAAATGCGTGGTTCCGGCATCATCCGGCAGAGTGCGGGTTCCATATGTATGATGCGGTAAAACCGTCTCCTGAATCATACTCCTGATTCTTGAAACTGAGTCCTCGGAGAGAAAACGGGAACGGTCTACCGACACAAAGCGCTCATCGCCAAGCTCTGAAGACCGATCCGCATAAGCATGCTTCATGGCTTCAGCCAGAACATGCAGATAGGCCGAGGAATTATGCCCCATGTCTTTCAGGGGAAAAGGTTCCAGAACCCGGGTGATCTGGGCCAGCACCAGCCCACCCGAAGACGGGGGAGGCATACTGACAATTTCATGACCACGAAATGGAGTAACAATCGGATCCAGAAGACGGGCTCTGGCCAACGCCAGATCCTGGCGGACCATTTTACCCTGATGGGCTCGAATACTGCCGACCAGAGATTCGGCAATTTCTCCCAGATAAAAGGCATCGGCTCCTTCAGAAGCTATGGATTCCAGAGTTTCAGCCAGCACCGGCTGCCTCAGAAAATCTCCCTCCTGAAGCCATTTGCCACCAGGGGCATAAACCGTTCGAAGATAGGGACTTTTTTGCAAAAGCTCCTTTTGGGAAGCAATCACCTTTGCCAGATAAGTGTCGATTTCAAACCCTTCTCGGGCAAGCTGAATGGCCGGCTTCAGAAGCCCGGCCCAGGGTAGCCGACCAAACTGGGAGTGAATCAACTCCAGGCCCCTGATTTCAAGAGGTACCCCCGAGGAAAGCCCACCTCTGGTGCTCAGATTGCGATCCGGCTTTCCTCCCTGAGGACGGAAATCATCTTCCCTAAGTGCCAGTGGAGCAAATTCCCTGGCATCCAGAGCTTTCAGGGTCCGGGTCTGGGAATGGTAAATCATGCCTACCATTCCTCCACCAATGCCGGAAGAATGAGGATGCAGAACCCCAAGAGCAAATCCGCAAGCGACTGCAGCATCAAACGCATTACCTCCCCGTTTCAAGACATCTGCCCCTATCCGACTGGCCAAAGCATTATCTGTGGCAACCATTCCATCTTTATCAACCAAAGGCAGACGGGAGGCCGCAAAGAGATTGAAGGAAAAAAGGAAACCGAGAACCCAGAATTTCACGTATTCCTCCATGGATTCAGATGACGGGGAATAATTTTGAGCTCACGAACTTCCCCACCCAGGTTTTTCACAAAATGGTGCAGACAGATTTCCGGTTTGTCCCGGCTTGTACACGAAAAAACGTCAAAGGCGACCAGATCATGTTCTGGCCAGGTATGAAGGCTGGCATGGGACTCGCTCAGAAGAGCCATCGCTGTGAAGCCCTTAGGTTCAAAATCATGCTCTACAAGCCTGAGAACCTGCAGCTCTGCCTTCTGAAGAGCCGCTTCAAAGGCAGAAACGACCATCCTGGATTCTTCCAAGTTTTGCAGAAAAGGTACAGTAATTTCGGCAATCAGATGCCATCCGGTCTGAATTTTGCTTGGGTATACCATGATAATGATTCATGCTACCATGAAAAACAAGGGAGAGAGAGATGCATCGGATACTGGTCATCGAAGACGACGATGGCGTCAGAGGCTTTCTTGATGTAGGGCTGACTCAGCTTGGCTATGAAGTCACATCTGCTGCCACAGCCGAAGAAGGCCTGAAAATGCATGAAGAATCCGATTGGGACCTGGTCATTTCTGATATGCATATGCCTTGGAAAAGCGGAATGGATGCCGTTCTGGAGATCCTGGATCGTCAGCCGGAGCAAAGAATTCTGGCCATTTCAGGCGTCCCCAGTACGGCCGCCCGCCGCAGCTATATCAGTACAGCCATGATGGTCGGAGTACGGGACTATCTGATCAAGCCCTTCTCACTGGATGAACTGCACAGCAAAGTGCAGTCCCTGCTTCAGGTATGATCCGACTGATTTTCAGGTAAAGCCCGGATACAGAAATCCTGGGTCAGAAGGTTTTCAGCCACCCGGGAAAGTACGGGCCATTGCTCAATTTTGACCCCAAAACGCCGGGAAGAGATAACCTGGGGTAAGAGACAGCAGTCCGCCATAGTCACAGCATCCCCAAAAGAGAATTTTCCACTGTTTTCCTCAAGCAGTTTTTCCAGCGCTTCAAACCCAATTTCAATCCAGTGTCCAATCCAGGCATTGCGCCCTTCTTCTTCCAGATGAAGCACATCCTTAAGATAATTCGTAACCCGAAGATTCTGTAAGGGCTGGATACTACTGGCCACCAGCTGTGTCATCTGCCTGACCAGAGCCCTTTCCCTAAGCCCTGAAGGCAGAAGAGCGGGCGCAGCCGGAAAAGCCTCCTCCAGATACTCCATAATAGTCAGACTATCAGCTACAACGACTCCCTGATGCTCAAGCGCCGGAACCATCCCCAGAGGATTCATTCTGCGGTAGGCTGTATCCAGCTGTTCGGATTTCAAAAGGTGTACAAAGACCGGTTCGTATTCAATTCCCTTATAATTCAGAGCCATTCGGGCCCTGAAAGCACAGGAGCTGCGAAAATAGGTATATAGCCTGGGACTCGAACTCATTTCACAATCCGAACCTGATGATCAATGGCCCCAAAGACTGAATTTCCGTCTGGAAGTTTCAGTTCAATCCGCACCCGATCCCCATGCTTTAGAAAAGGAGTCCTGGGGCTGCCCGCTTCCAGAATTTCAAGCATTCGCTTCTCGGCAAGGCAGCTGCTCCCTTTAGAGCGATCCAGATTGGAGACGGTCCCGCTTCCAATGATGGCTCCCGCACCTAACGGGCGGGTATGTGCCGCATGGGCAACCAGACGAGGGAAATTAAAGGTCATATCGACCCCTGCATCCGGCTGACCAAAGAGTTCACCATTCAGATGCGTAATCAATGGAAGATGAACTTTACCTTCCCGATAATAATCTCCTAGTTCATCTGCCGTCGCTGCAACAGGAGAAAAGGCGCTGGAAGGCTTGGACTGAAAAAAACCAAAGCCTTTTGCCAGCTCACCGGGAATCAGGTTTCTGAGGCTCACGTCATTCACAAGCATAAAAAGCTCGATCTTCCTGGCACATTCCTCTTCACCAGCTCCCATGGGAATATCGCGGGTAATTACCGCGATTTCTGATTCGAAGTCAATGCCCCATTCTTCACTGCCAGCCTCAATATCATCCCGAGGTCCGATAAACCTGTCCGAACCACCCTGGTACATCAGGGGGTCCGTCCAGAAGTTTTCCGGCATCACAGCACCACGTGCCTTACGAACAAGCTCAACATGATTGACATAGGCACTTCCATCAGCCCATTGGTAGGCCCTGGGAAGTGGAGACATCATTTCTTCTTCCTGAAAGGCAAAGCTTCCATCCAGATCAGGATTTTCATTCAGCTGCCGGGAAATTTCCTCCAGAGCGGGTCTGGTTTCATCCCAGTCGTCAAGAGCGGCCTGAAAGGTTCTGGCCACACCAGATGGAGCAACCGCCCGACTCAAATCTCTGGATACAACCAGAAGTTCTCCATCACGGGTGCCATTTTTTCTTGTTGCCAGCTTCATGGGTTTCCAGCCTTTCGTGCAGTAACATTCATCCTGTCCGGGCAGCAGGATATCATCATGCGCCACTTTATGCTCAATAGCCTCAACCCCGGGACGTTTGCCCCTGGAAGCTGACGCAGACTTGTACGCTTCATGGAGAACATTCTCCGGGAAACGGGTGTCGATATCCAGTTTCTGACAAAGCATATTTCCAAAAAGGCCTCGAAAACGGCTCATCCGTGTATTTATCAAGACCAGCTGATGCAGAATACACCCGCCGCCATGGGGAACGACCCTTTTCCTTGTCTTCCTTCCTGCACATCTCGGAAGTTAGCGTAAAGCATGGGTGAACTGATCGTGAAGATCTCCGGTATGGCGATTTCCTCAGAACCCGAACACTCCGTTCACCTACACTTCGGGCTCCTCTCTTGAGCTGATTCTGGTTGATCCGGCACTCAAAGTCGTCACAGAAGACTTCAATCTCCTCAGATATGTCGATACCGGAATCCCCAACATTTATAAAGAATGCTATAGTAAATGATCATCGGATTCAGCTTCAAAGCCTATGCATTTGGCTGTCCAGCATTCAGGGGGCAACAGACATCATGAATATCGGAGAAAGAGGATACGCCACATTCCGGCTCACCCTGTGGAAGAACAACGTATTTCTAGAAGAGGAAATCCGGGCTGCTGTCCGGGTGAATGCCAAAACACCTGCCAAAGCCACTACCAGCAAAAATAAAAGCAAATACAGGACAGACAGCGCCGAAGAGCTGCTCAGGATCAAGGAAGCCGAAAACCACATCATGCCCCGGAATGAAAGGTCCTGTATCGCTTACGGCACGCCAAGAGTCACAGTCAAACCTGATGCTGTCGTGGAAGGACCCGATCTCAAAGCCATTCCGGAAGCCATTGGAAAACGGTTTCAGAACAGGAGATCAAATTGAGACTTTGGGGTCGGATTCTTCTTGTTACCGGACTACTCTGTCCACTTGCCGCGGAATCCTGGTTTCCCGTGGAAAGCAGCCGTCTGGAGTTTATGGTACTGAAGACAGAAAACCCGCTCAACCAGGTTTCAGCTCGGCACCTTTTTATCCGCTCTGCGATCGGCTCTTTTAAGCTGGCTCGCAAAACCGGATTTGATGTGGAAAGTGTCCGGGAAATCGATCTTTCTCACGAACAGAAAGCTCTTCTGACCACCTGGAGAAGCTCCAGTCGATCCCGCCTTCTTGCAGCAGATCTGATTCTTCTGAAATCGCTTGAGCCTGTGGATACCACAACGACCCTGCCGCTATGCGAAGAAGCCCTTCATGGCCAGATGTATTATTTCCCCGAAACACGGGAGTTTCGCTGCGCATCAGCTCTGCAGGACTATAGCTCGGCAGAGCCCTTGCAGTTTGTCTACAAAACCTATCGCTACCGGTCAGAAACAAAGGAGCTCGGAGAGCCGGTTTTAAGCTATGAAAAACCGGAGACAGCCTGGCAGTTTCTGAACCTGGCCTCGTACCTTCTGGAAACCGGGGATATCAACGCCGAGAAAATGTACCGGGAGGGAATGTGGGCCTTGAGAAACGACCCTTCTCCCATGCACCCCGAACTTCAGGCTCAGCTATGGCTGCATTATGCCAAAGCCCTTTTCCTGGCTCAGAAAAATGAAAAAGCAGAAGAAATGGTGCGGATGCTGCAGGAAGTGTTTCCGGAATCCCACAGCACCAGAGAAGCCATAAACATGATCAGGCCAGCAGGGCTGTAACACGGGTCGCATAACGCTGGGCTGCTGCTGTCCGATAGTTTCCATCGCCACCGTTATAGCGCGCCAGGCCCTCGTGAATGCTGCCACCGGAGCGACCGATATTGCGGTTGAGATAACGGGCAATCCCGATGATGTTCTCCTGCGGGTCATAAGGGTTGATTTCATAACCACGGGCCGTCTGAGGCATGAACTGTCCCAGACCCACTTCCGCAGCTCCTCCAATGGTGGGACGATAGGATCTCCAGTGGATCCGGCCTGACTCATGACTCATCAGGGCATGCATGACAGCCAGACGGCGGCTCTGGGGAACATTGGTGAGTTCCTGGGCAGCTCTTTGAGTCCACTGTTCAAAAAGCCGAGGCTGGCGGCTGGCAGAAATCTCTGAATACTGTCCATATCTGTTCAAGGCTTCTTTCATGAGGGTATATTCGCGATAGACCAGCTCACGAAGAGACTCCATCCTTCCTGTGTCCGGCCTTCTGATACGGGTGTCCAGAGTCACGTTCCGGCGCATGTAATCGCGATCATAGGTATAACCATAGGCCAGCATCTGCAAGGAGCTGTCCAGGCTCCCGGCCCGTCCCAGATGACCGGTACCTTCCATGATCTGCTCGGCAATTTCCCGGTTCACCTCTGAAGCCGAATTCAGATTCATGCGGGCAATCGGGTTGGAGCTGGAAGCATCATCCATGGCCGCTACATCGGCACCACCCCCGAAGTTCTGACGGGCTCCCGCATCCACAATCAGCCGGGGGCGTTCGTTATCAAGCTCAGGACGCTCATTATTCCCAGTTTCGATCGCAACTTCCACAGTGGGGCCCGCCTCTTCCCTGTGAGCCGGCTCCGGACTCCCCAGTTCCGAACCCTGCTCCCTGAGACGTCTTAACAGATCTTCAGAGCCTTCACGGTAATATTCCTTCTCGTGTTCGCTCAACTCGGAGCCATCAAGTGCCTCACGGACCTCTCCAAAATAGGTTTCCGCGGATTTGAGATAGTCCTGCCTCAAAGCTTCGTTCATAGAATCGGACTCCATAAGCAGAAGATACTGTTTGGCCAGAAAATATTTCGCCTTAACGCTGGTGAAACGGGTGCGGATCACAGCCGTTCTCAGTTTGCCCAAACCATCTTCCAGACGATTTTCCGTATTCAGGTAAAGGGCCTGGCGGATCGCGGCGTCCACAATCTGAGAATCGACAACAGCCCAGTACGACGGAGAACCGTCAGCATCAAGCACATCGGCTCCTGCTCTTTCTTCACGGGCTTCCGAAACCGTCTCTCTTTCCACTCCGAAAAACAGCCCCGTGTCCACGTTTGCCTGAATTCCGGTAGCCCACGACAGCAGTACTGCCATCAAGAAGTAGCGCCTCGCTTGTATCACTGGTGCTCCTGTCCTAAAATTCTTTTCTCAGGTTCTGAACGAGACTACGCAAAAATGGCTTCGGAGGTTGCATGAAGGGAAAAAACCTGGAAGAACTGGCCCGCCTGCTTCGAGAAGGAAACCGTAAAGACAAGATAGAAGCCCTGAAAAAGCTTGTCCAAAGTGGACGCAAGGATGCTGGCAAAATCCTGGTCTCCGCTCTTAAAAGCGAATCGGATGAGGAATTGCAATCCCAGATCCGCAAAGGAATTCAGTCCCTCAAAAAACGCCTGGTCGGACAGAAAAACGCATCCTCCGAAAAAGCCTCCCAGTCCAGAACCTCCTTTGAGGACTGGATTGTTTCCAAAGACAGCACTCTGGAAAAACAGGCTTTGCAGCACGTCTTCAAAAGTCGTGATCCGGAAGAATTGAAAAAGGTCTGTATTGCCGCACTGGATTCAAAACGAAGCGGTTTTGCCAAGGGTTGCATCAAACTTATGGAGCGCTGGCTTCCGGAAGAGTTGCCCTGGCTGACTTTTCCCTTTACCTGCCTTGAGGATGAAAATGTTCATCAGTCTGCCTTTGCCCTGCTTCATTTCAGTCGTTCGGCCAATCAGCTTCTTAAAAGAGAGGAACTGATCCGGGAAGCCGAGATTGAGGTTCTGTACCAGTTGCGCCGGAACCTGGAGAGCCCGGAAGGCCAGAAGATGCCTCTGGAATTCAGATCCCTGCTTCAGGAGGAAATCCGCCGCAGGGAAAGGCCGGATCTGGAAATGAATGTGGAAATCGATCCGGACCTCCTCCCCAAAACCAAGGATGAAGCCCGCGAAGATGCCGAAGCCAAGCGAAAGCTGCGTCAGTCACAGATGACAAAAATCACTCGCCTGCGCAATCAGCTCGATCAGACGGAAAAGGCCGACGAAATTCTGAAGATCTTTCAGGAGCTGGGTGAACTCAGGGATCCGGGTTCCAATGAATCCATCATCCAGAAAATCGCCGTAAGCACTTCCTCGGCTGTCATTGCCGGAGGTCTCAGAGTTCTGGGAAATTCCAGTTCCGAATCTGCGGTTGTCTCCATTCAACCCTGGCTTTCCCACAAGGAAGCCTCGATTCGCCGGGAAGCTGCCCACGCTCTCGTCAACCTGCTGGGAGACCGTCCAAAACCCATACTGGAACCCCTGCTGAAGGATCCGGACCATCAGGTACAGGCTACCGCGATCCAGGGGATTTATACCACGCATCAGACCCAGTGTTTTCTGCCATTAAGCTCGCTCTCCAATTCCCAGGATCCTGATGCCAACAAAGCCGCTCTTCAGACCATTGCCTATCTGGGCGAAGACAATCTTCTGGTCATGGTTCAAAAGCTTCTGAAAAAGGATTCGATGAAAGCTATCGCTCTGGAAGTTCTGAATCAATGGAAAGGAAGTTCTGAAGCCGCCCGTTTTCTGATCGAGAATCCGACAGGTGATTTCCCAGCCTTCCTGAGAACACTGGAGGAAAAAAAACTGAAGCGGGAAGAAGGGCAGAAGAATGACAAAGAATCCGATCTCGAAGACAAGCCAGAGGAAGATGAAACGGATTCCGATGGAAAAGCCGGCCTGATCGGAGGATTTCTCTCCCGCTTCCGAAGAAAGTCTTGACGCAAAGCTTTTCTGTCTTAAAATGGAAACTCTTATCGATTGATTTTTGGAGTTTTCCATATGAAAAAGCTTACTTTTTTCGTTGCAGTGCTTCTGACTGGACTCTTACCCTCTTTTGCCATCGAGGCTCAGGGAGACGTCTGGATCAGCAGCTATGTGCGCGCTGATGGTACGGTTGTAGAAGGGCACTGGCGCTCTGCTGCTGATGGCAACAAATTCAACAACTGGTCCACCAGGGGAAATACAAACCCCCACACCAAAAAGGCTGGCAGCGGTATTCCTGAAGGAACCATCTGGATTTCCGGCTATACCCGCGCTGACGGGGCTTTTGTCAAAGGGCATTTCCGGACACGTGCTGATGGAAACCCCTTCAACAACTGGACCACCATCGGCAATGCCAATCCCTCTACCGGTGAGGCTGGCAGTTACACCCCAAGCAGGGTCGTCTGGGTCAAAGGCTACACCCGTAAGGATGGGGTGGTTGTTCAGGGTTATTTTCGTACCCTGCCCAACGAAAACACCAGTGACAACTGGAGCGCTGAAGGCAATATCAATCCCGCCACCGGCAAGCCAGGCTGGGTCAAGACCATGAAGGATCATGAAACCATCGTTCTGGCTGCCCTGGCCAACTACAACAATACCAATGGTGCCGGGCTTGCATTCAACGAAGACTCCATCAACATCCTGATTCGCTCCGGAAACCTTCCTGAATGTGTCAGTGGTGTTTACCAGACAGTCTTGGGTGAGACCGCCTGTGTCAGTAAGGACGCTCTCAGTCCCAAAGGGGCTCGCAGAATCCATCTATTCGAAGAGCTTTATTCCGACGTCGAATAAAATCCGTCAGCAGGCATTGCCTCACACTGCAGGCTCTGGTAAAATCGCCAAGCCCGCGTGGAGCCCCGCTCATACGCGGGGCTTTTTCCTTTTCAAGATTGTTCAAGCAGAATTATCGCTAGTACGGAGCGGGCGCAAGTACGCTCCACAAGGAGACACATCGTGCAAAACATGGATCAATTTGCCTATCTGGCCTTAGGGGCCGGAGTCGTGGGTGTCGTATACGCTCAGATCCTGACAGGTAAAATCAAAAGCAATTCTGAAGGAACAGACCGTATGGTGGAAATCGCCGGGTTCATCCGCGAAGGTGCCCGCGCTTTCATTGCCGCCGAATATCGTGTTCTGTTCATGTTTGTGGCCGCCGTAGCCATTCTTCTGGGTCTCTCCGTTGGATCCGCTACCGCCATTCCTTTCATTGTTGGTGCTGCCTGCTCCATGTTCGCCGGTAAAATGGGAATGGAAACTGCGACGGCTTCCAATGCCCGTACCGCCAATGCCGCCCGTGAAAAGGGCCTGACTTCCGCCTTAAGCGTTGCTTTCTCCGGTGGAGCCGTAATGGGTCTTTATGTCTGTGGTCTGGGGATGATCGGCTATTCCGTTCTGCTCCTGGCTCTGCCTAAACTGGGAGTGGTCCCGACTGACATGGCAGATCCCATGCCATTCATCCTGCAAAGCCTCTCCGGCTTTGGTCTGGGAGCTTCCTCCATCGCCCTGTTTGCCCGTGTCGGTGGAGGTATTTTTACCAAGGCTGCTGACGTTGGTGCTGATCTTGTAGGGAAAGTCGAAGCCGGGATTCCTGAAGACGATCCAAAAAATCCTGCTGTTATTGCTGATAACGTCGGTGATAATGTCGGTGATGTCGCCGGTATGGGAGCCGATCTTTTTGAGTCCTATGTCGGTTCCATCATTGCCGCATGTGCCCTGGGTTACACCGTTCTGGGCCCCTCCGGCGTTATGCTTCCCCTGGGAATCGTTGCCATTGGTATCATCAGCTCCATCATCGGTATGCAGTTTGTAAACACCAATGATGAAAAGAAGATCCACAGTGCTCTGGATTTCGGGGTCAAAGTCGCTTCCGTTCTGGCTCTGGCTGGAATTGCCTATCTGGTCAACACCATAATCAAAGTTGATGCAAGCCTTCCCTACTTCGCAGCTGAACACCATACTCCAATGGGAATCTTCTGGTCCGTGGCTCTCGGTCTGGTTGCCGGTTACATGATTGGTGTCTTCACCGAGCATTACACCGGAACAGAAGGCAAACCGGTTGCTAAAATCGCCCGTTCTTCCATGACTGGCCCTGCAACTGTCATCATCAGTGGTATCGCTGTTGGTATGGAATCCACAATTCTGCCGATGCTGGCCATCTGTGTTGCCATCGGTGGTTCCTTCAAACTGGCTGGTATGTTCGGTGTGGCCATGGCTGCTGTCGGTATGCTTGCTACGGTTGCCATCACGGTTGCGATTGATGCCTACGGCCCGATTGCTGACAACGCCGGTGGAATTGCCGAAATGGCCGAGCTTCCCAAAGAAGTTCGTGGCATTACTGACAAACTGGATGCCGTTGGAAACACCACTGCTGCCATTGGCAAGGGTTTTGCCATTGGTTCCGCAGCTCTGACTGCTCTGGCTCTGTTCACCACTTATGCAACAGCAACCGGCCTGACCACTCATGGCATTGATTTGACCGAACCCTTTGTCGTGATCGGTCTTTTCCTGGGTGGCCTTTTGCCTTATCTCTTCTCCGCTCAGACCATGGATGCTGTTGGTGCTTCCGCTGAGGTTATGATCGAAGAAGTCCGCCGCCAGTTCCGTGAGGACAAGGGCATCATGGCCGGCACTTCCAAGCCTGATTACCAGCGCTGTGTGGAAATCTCCACCAAAGCAGCTCTGGGCAGAATGATGCTTCCCGGAGTGATTGCCATTGCTGTTCCCGTTCTGGTCGGAAAATTCCTGGGTAAAGAAGCCCTCGGTGGCCTTCTGGCTGGTTCCCTGGTTTCCGGTGTACTGCTTGCCATCATGATGGCCAATGCCGGTGGTGCCTGGGATAATGCCAAAAAATACATTGAAGCCGGCGAACTGAAAATCGACGGCATCGTACACGGCAAAGGTTCCGAAGCCCACAAGGCTGCGGTAACCGGTGATACCGTTGGCGATCCTTTCAAGGATACTTCCGGTCCTTCGATCAACATCTTCATCAAGCTGGTGTCGATCGTAGCCGTTGTTTGCGCCCCACTGTTTTAAGGCGAGACCGGGCGGGTCATTGGCCCGCCCTTTCTTCCCGACAGTCTGAAATGGAAAAACCCCCTCAAGGCTTCAGGTCCAAGGGGGTTTTTTCTATTTCGGGTTTTATCAGGAATTCAGATCTTCTTCTCTCATTTCCTCAAGCTCGGCCCAGCGCTGAATCTTTTCGTCCAGCAAGGACTTTGCCTCGGTAAGCTCGGCGGAAACACGGGCACAGGCCTCATAATCGGAAGGATCTGAGACGAGAGCGTCGTTCAGAGCTTCCACCCTGGACTCAAGCTCGGAAACCATAACTTCGACTTCCTCAAGTTCCTTCTGCTCCTTGAACCCGAAAAGCTTCTTCCGGCGCTCCGGTCGGGAGCCCACGGCCTTCACTTCTTTGGAAGTCTCAACCTCTTCACTCTGGGAAGCTTCTTTCAGGGCCCTGAAAATCGAGAAATTACCAGCCGTAATCAGGGGTGGATTGGTAACCCCAATCTCAAGAATCGTGTTTGCCACCCGATCCAGAAACCAGCGATCATGGGAAACAATGAAGGCTGCCCCTTCAAAGGCAACCAAAGCCTCCTCCAGAAGACGCATGGAATCCAGATCCAGATCATTGGTCGGCTCATCCAGAATCAGAAAGTTCGCTCCCTGAGCCACCATACATGCCATCAGAAGACGGGCTCTTTCTCCTCCGCTTAACTGGGCCGCCTTCTGGGTCCAGGTATCCCCGGAAAAACCGAATCGCTCCAGAAAAGGCATGATTCCCATCCGGCCATTGGCCGAAGGAGCCGTTTCCCCGAAATGACGGATCTGCTCCATGACAGTGCCCCCCGGAACCGGAAGCGTCCGATCCTGACTCAGAAAGCTGAAAACGGTGTTCTGGCCCTGTTTCACGTGTCCGGCAGCAGGCTCAAGCTGGGAAGTTACAATCCTCAGAAACGTGGATTTCCCGGCTCCGTTGGGGCCGATAATTCCAATGCGTTCCCCTTTGAGAACCTTGTGGGCACTGTTCTGAAAAAGCCATTCGCCTTCAAATCTGTGCCCAAGCTGGCCCCACTCCAGGATGATATTGCCCAGACGGTGAGCCAGGGTAAACTGAAAGGCCTGCAGGGGATCCAAAGACCGCTCTACCTTTTGACGGGCATCATCAAAGCGCTCCAGACGGCTTTTGGATTTGGTCCCACGAGCCCTCGGCTGACGTCGAACCCATTCCAGCTCGCGCTTCAGAAAAGAACCCAGAGCCTGCTGGGTCCGATCTTCGATATCATCCCGAAGAGCCCGGGCTTCAAGCCAGTCGGAATAATTCCCCTCAAAACTGTAAATCCTGTGTCGGTGAATTTCCAGAATCCGGGTACAGATATTTTCCAGAAAATAACGATCATGCGTGATCAGAAGCACGGATCCTTCAAAGGCCTTGAGTCTTTCCTCCAGCCATTCGATCGAATCCACATCCAGATGATTGGTGGGCTCATCCAGAATCAGAAGTTCGGCAGGCTCAAAAAACAGACGGGCCAGAGCCAGCTTCTTGCGCTCCCCTCCGGAAAGCCCTTCAATCCTGCGGTTTTCATCTTCAAACCCAAGACGTTTCAGAGAAGCCCGGGCCTGATCCTCAAGCTGCCATGCTCCCATTCTTTCAAGCTCTTCCTGAAGCGAAGCCATCTGCTCCATATCTTCAGAAGCAATGACTTTCTTCCACTGATCAAGAGCTTTGAGAATGTCCGGACGGGCCCAAAGGACAGCCTGAAGCAAAGTATGACCAGCCTGAAATTCAGGATTCTGATCCAGAGTGGCCATTTTCAGGCCATTCATACGGGAAACTCTTCCCGTATCCGGCTGCTCCCGACCCAGAATCAGGCGGACCAGTGTGGATTTACCACTACCGTTCGGGCCTACCAGGGCAACTTTTTCGCCCCGGTTCAGGCCAAACTGAGCCCCTTCCAGAATCTGGCGGACTCCATAGGCAACTGCTACATTTTCTACCGAAATCAGGTTCATTCTTCCTCAGAATCTACTTCGTCTTCCCAGCCATCCTGCTCATATTCAAGCTCGACACCGGCAAGTTCAATCGTATCGCCCTGCTTCACGCCCAGATCTCGCAGCTGATCGACAAATCCCCGCTTGTAGAACAGGGCCTGAAGACGAGCCACGGCCTCTTCAGAGCGAAAATCTGTCTGGCGGCAGATCCGCTCAATTTCATCTCCGCTGATCCGGTAATGCCCTTCTTCAAACTTCTCAACCTGATTGAGGCGAACCTTGCGCTCCACAATCTGATCCTCAAAGATTTCGATTTCAGGCGGATGGGTCTGAAGGGCTTCCCAGAGCTTGTGCTTCAGAAGCTCCAGCCCCTCCCCGGTCAGAGCTGAGATTTGCAGCACCTCGCCCTCATAGCCGCTTGCCTTGAGGCTCTTGAGAAATTCTTCCCGGAGCTCTTCCGTCCCGGGCATATCCACTTTATTCAGAACCACAACCTGCAGCTTTCCGGAAAGGCGCTGGGAATAGGCAATGAGTTCACGATTCAGAACAGAATAGGCCTCGAAGGGCTCCCGGCCAGAGTAAGGACTGACATCAATCAGATGAACCAGAAAACCGCAGCGCTCGACATGCCTCAGGAATTTGTGGCCCAGTCCCGTGCCTTCATGAGCTCCTTCAATGATTCCGGGAATATCCAGCATCAGCATGGATTCCTCCCGACTCACTTCCACCATTCCGAGATTGGGTTCAATCGTCGTAAACGGATAATCCGCAATTTTTGGGCGGGCATTGGAAAGGCGGCTGATCAGGGTTGATTTCCCTGCGTTGGGAAAACCGATGATTCCGATATCCGCAGTCAGCTTCAGTTCCAGCTTGACCCAGAATTCTTCGCCCGGCTCTCCTTTTTCCGCGTAGCGGGGTACCTTCAGAGTTTTGGAAATCAGGGAACGGTTGCCCCGTCCTCCCCGTCCTCCGTGAGCAATCAGAAATTTCTGGCCCGGATGATTCAGATCGGCCAGTAAATCCCCGTTCTCCGAATAGACACAGGTGCCCACAGGAACTTTCAGAAAGGAATCCCGGGCGTCCTTGCCATCCTTGCGCCGCTGGCCCGGAACCCCATCATTTCCGCGATGATGACGGTTATGACGATAAAAATTCAGACTGTTGAGTTTTTGATCCACGATGAGCCATAAATGGCCCCCGCTTCCTCCATCGCCCCCATCGGGGCCACGAAAAGCGGCTGTGGTGGTTTTGGCGAAACTCTGGCAGCCGTCACCACCGTCGCCGCCTTTTACAAAGACACGGATCTCATCCGTAAACATGAAGACCTCCCCGAAAAGCCGATTAGAAAAAACCGGCCAGTCCGGCCATGACAGCTCCATAGGCTGCCAGATGCAACAGGGAAAGAAACTGGAACAGGTAAAGCAGACGCGAGGCCGTTTTAGCCTCAAAGGGCTGAACGGCCAAAGACTGGATGATTTCCCAGTTAAGGATAAAATCCACAAAGGAAACCGCGCAGCCGGCAATGGCCACCTCGGGGCAAACCTGTTTCCAGGCCATCACCCAGACGGCAAAATTCAGAAAAAAGATAAAAAGCGTATAGATCCTGAACTGTCCCAGAAAGGCCGCGACCGGGATTTCTTCTTCACCAGTGGAAAAAGTTCCACTCATCAGAAACTCCCGTGACTGCTCCCCCGCTCGCAAAGCATGAAGCTGTGCAATGGTGAGGATCGATGTAAACAGAGCCAGAAACACTTTCATAAAACAGGCTTTTGTCAAACCATGGCCAAACACTGCCGATGGATCCCGCAAGGGGAGTGTAGCAGAAAATATGCAAGGGAAAAACCTGAGAATCCGCATCACCGGGCTGATACTGTGCTTAAGCACCCCAATGGCCCAAAATGGTCTGGAGCAGAATGAGGAAGACTACCTCGTTGCACCGGAACATCAAACATCCATCATTCGCCAGGATGATTTCTTTGAGCGCAACCGCCCAGCCCGGCTCTTTCACAAGAATACCACACCTGCCGAAGAAGTCCGTATCAACCCCCATCTGGATCTGTCCCAGTTTTCCCAGGAAGTGATTGAGGATTCGGGACTGCCCGTTCTCAAATCCCCCAGGCGCTACAATCAGATTCCCCATAGAATTGATTTCTCCCGCCTGATGCCTTCCAACTCAGGGCCTACCGGTCTGATGGATTCCATCAGTGCCCGCGGCCTTCCTGAAGGCAGGATTTCAGCCGCCTTTCAATATTCCGAGGCCGATGTCAGACAAAGGAACCTGTTTCGTAACGTCAACACCTTCAGTGCCGAGAATGCTGACTTCCTGATGAACTATGGCTATAACGACAACTTTGAATTCTCACTGAAAGTTCATAAGGCCACCCGTAAGATGACCACGAATCTGGGGACCTCCTTTGACAGCTCATTGCAGGGCTTCCCTTCCTACACAGCTGGCCTCAAAGCCCATCAGAAATGGCAGGAATACGAATTCGCCGTCGGTTTCCTGCACACTTCGGTTGAAAGTCATCAGCGAAACCTGATTCTGGATCAGGATTTTGAACATTACAAATCCTTCTACGCGACCTTCACCTCACCCTTCACATACAGAACTGAAACCCATCTCACTCTCAAGCGCAGTGACATGGATAACAAATACGTCAACGGTAACTCCTTTACCTCCATTGTCTATGGAGTGGATACCAAACTGAGCCAGGACACCCACCTGCTGGCCGAAGTAAAATGGGAGGATCTGAAAGCCAATACGGATGATGTGTCCCTCAACGGTGGCCTTCGCCATCATTTCAGCGATGGGATGACTTTTGACGCATTCTGGATGCGCGGCTCCCAGACCGGTTATCATGAAGCGGGATTCAGGATTTCCGGTGCCTTTTAATTGTCCGTCCTGACGAAACATGCCATGATAGAGATGCCATGCAGTTTATGCCATCCGGCGATCGCCGCTTACGCTACACCTCTGTTCTGACCGATGTCTTAAGCGGCAAGGTCGCCTCCCTTCTTCATTTCATTGCCCGCGAGGATCGCGAAGCCGGTGAGGGAGAAGCCCTCTGGGAATCTCTCTTGAACCACCGCACCCAGCTGGACTGGCTGTTTTCCCGCGAAGACCTCGAACCCCTTCTGCTGAATCGCCGCGCTGCCGGCAACCACTACCCCACCCTTCAGACCTACTTTGTTTTTGCCCGCAAGCTGGGGCCAGCCGACTCGGAAGGCTATTACATCCGGGAACAGGAAATCCTCTGGGGAAGGTTTTTCGGAGATCTGGGTCTTCTGGGGGTCAACATTACCGACCCTCTCTACATCAATCTGAAAAACTATCTGGACTGGTCCCGCTATCAGCCCGAACTCAACAGTGCCCGCATGATTGCCAAGATCTTCTGGCCCTTCTATCTCAAGCTCAAAAGCCAGGCTGAAATTCCTCCTGCTCTTCTAAGGGAAGGGCTCAAGATTGCTCTCCATCTGAATCCGGCTCATGCCCCGGCCCGCCTGGAGAGAACCGAATTCCTGATTCAGTCCAGCCAGAAAGAACTCGCTTTTCAGGAGCTCAGAGAAGCCCTGAATCTCAATGGAGAGCATCCCATTCTGGATGGTTCCCTGCTCTCGGGCTATTTTGAACTGAGCGCAGATCTGGAAAAATCGTCTCTTCTGGAAGACGCCTCCCGCCTCTTTGGCTGCGGAGGAGTATCCCTGAAGTCCGAATACTGGATGGATCTGGCCCTTCGTCTGCTTCATGCCGGCGATCCAATCGGAGCACTGTTTCATCATCTCAAGGGCTGGTCCTACGACACTTCCAGAATCTCCCGCATGCCGGAGTTGCGCCGTATCCTCTGTCTTCTTGGACAATGGCAGCTGGCCGAAGATGTGCTGGCCTTTCATCAGGCTCACCAGCCAGAGGCCGTTGTTCAGATCCCTTCCGATCTTCTGGGAAAGATCCAGATCCGCACTCTGACCGATAAGCAGTTCAAATCTGCCCAGCATCACCTGTTCTTCTGTGGCTCCGGTCCTCAGGAAGGGCTCGAAGTCCGCTACCCAGAATCCGGGGCCGGTGACATTCTCTTTGCCCGTGGCGGGGGCTTTTTTGACCTGTCCTCTCAAAAGGGCCAGTTTTCCCTTCAGCCCATGACTCCGGATACCAAGCAACCTTCCCAGACAACCCTGCGTTATGCCGGTTTTGAACTCAGCCTGAAGCCGGGAAGCCTGAAATCCATCACTCCGTTTCACTTCACCACCAGAAACGGGGTATCCTCTCAATGAGCAGGCGCAGTACAGTCGAGTTTGACGGCAAGACCTTTACCATCGCCCAGCCGGGAGGCCGCTGCTGTGAAAGTGGCTGCGATGACTGCGAACTCTACCCCTATAAGAAAGCCAACGGCTTTCCCATGTACTCATCCCGGACAGGATATTTTCAGGAATTGAAGGAAAATCCTCCTGAGCCGCAACCTTTGGAAGATCCCGAACGTAAAAAATAGCAGGAGGAATTCCTATGTTGCGCCCTTTTGCTCTAGCTCTTCTATGTGTGTCCGCAATCTCTGCCAATGAACCATCCATGGATGGGGTGGAAAACACACGTTCCGAGCCTTCAACACGCACCACCTCACGCACTCAGGCTCCCGCCCGTCGTGTTGATCAGAATCCAGCCCGTGCCGATGCCGAATATTCGATTGAAACCATGATAGCGGCTCTGCAGGAACTCAAACTGTACCTGTCCCGCCGTATCCAGCCCTCCGGTATGCAGAATGGCGTGGCCATGTACCGCAAGGCCGAGATTCATAAATTTCTCAACGTCACCCTCCCCGGCGTAAATCGCCCGATAGCCGCCAATGGAACGTTCTACCAGCCTCCTCAGGGAGTTGTCGCGATGTTTGTCGCCGAAGTCAAGGTCACTACGACCATCGCGGGCATGAACCAGACCATGCAGCTGGTACAGAATATAGCTACCTGGACTGGACAGCAGCAGCAGGCTGAAACCCCCCAGGTGGGCCAGAATCAGACCAAAACCCGCTATTACCTGGTCGGCTTCAAAGCCGTTCAGGGCCCTCTGGCCTATGAGCAGGCCATGATGAATCCTGTGGTTGCCTCCATGATGCAGGCCGCCGGTGGCCAGCAGCAAACCCCTCAGGTAAGTGAGGAGATACAGGCTCTGGCCCGCCTTCTCCCCTCCGGTGCCATGCGCTCCAAAATCACCAAGCTGTCCCAATCCCAGATTGAAGCCTTGCAGAGTGGAGATTTCAGTGGCGCCTCCAGCAGCAGTTCCGCAAGTGATGATGAAGACTGATCGCTTCATCAAGCTCTGCTAGAGCACCAATCGGATAGAGATTCGCTCTTTCTTCTGCCAATGTATCTCTAAAAAATCGGCCTTTTTACACGACAGGATTTGTCGTGTAAAAGGGTCTGTTTTCGTAAGACATATACACCTCAGAGGCTTGACATCTGTGCGCAACTCTCCAAAAACATCCTTGAAACAAAGGCTCAGGGTCGACCGGTCAGAATCATTGATATATTCCTGATTGAACGAGAAAAGACTGCGATCTCCCGCAACCCGCGTCAAAGTACCAATGATTTTTTCATGCAGTCTGACATACAGAACCGATACATCAGACATCGCCATCCTCTTCGTCCTCAAGATGATAGGCAGGCTTGCTTTCCTGCTCTGTCAATTCATTCACCGAGTTTCCTGCCATTGTACTGCGTAGGATGGAATGCACAGCAGGACTTGCCTTTCGCGGCACCAGGACAAGCTCCAGATCAAGCGCACTTGCCAATGCAAAGAGACTGGAAACTCTCAGATCCACAAAACTGGCTTCAATTT
The DNA here is from genome assembly GCA_964503595.1 of uncultured bacterium. GTDB lineage: Bacteria > Muiribacteriota > UBA6191 > UBA6191 > UBA6191 > CAZDAM01. Next base: position 15,115 of record CAZDAM010000023.1, on the reverse strand, counting down.
TCGATATATGCGACTGAGGCACACCGGATCGCATGGCCAATTCTCTTTGGCTAAGCCCTTTGGCTTTACGTGCCTCCTTTAGAAGAGAGGATATAATTTCGTTTTCGTACGCCATAAATCAATATACATTTCTATATATTATGAAAGTCTTGATGTATAAAAGCACATCAACTCTAAGTCGGAAGACTCAAGCCAAACCTTCAGAAAACATTCACCAACGCCAAGTTCTCCAAGTATTGTAGACCGAATTAAATCGACAGCAATAGCACAATCAAACCATGAGGCTTATACTGACGCCCTTCTTGGGGTGCCCGCTTGAAATCTGCTTTCTTTCTCTATTTTGTCGCTGGTGGGATGGTTCTTCCTTTCCTGCCTGTTGTGCTCAGAAACTGTGAACTGAGTGCCAGCCAGATTGCCCTGACAACATCGCTGGGACCTCTGGCATCCACGATTCTGCCCCCTTTCTATGGAGCCCTGGCCACGCGTTATGCTCCAGGCAAGATGGTTCTTCTGGCCTGTGCCATCGCGATTCTGCCGGTTCTGGGATTTCTGGGAAATCCGGTCTGGCCATCCGCCCTGATTCTGGCCTTTTTGGTGCTGGCATCCCTGTCCGTGGCCAATCCGACCCTGGAAGGTCTGGGCATGCGGCTTTATCCTGACGGAAAGGATTACAGTAATCAAAGACTTTATGGCTCTCTGGGCTTCATTGCCGGAAGCGTTCTGGCCGGAGCCGTTCTTGAAGGAGGCAGCAATACCCGGTGGAGCCTCTTTCTGGCAGCCACCCTGCTGATTTCCCTCCCGGCTTTCTGGTGGCTTCCCCGTGGAGATGAACCAAATCCCGGTGAAAAAGCTGAACTCTCTTCTGAAGAAATACCCGTCAACTGGTCTCTGGTCATCTTTCTTCTGATTCTGACCTTCCTGATGAATATTGCCCATGCTCCCTATTTCACGTTTCTGAATCTGATTCTGGGAGAAAAGCTGGGGGTTCCCTCGGCCCTGCACGGAACCTTCTGGGGACTGGCCGTAATTGCTGAAACCTTCATGATGTTTTTCTATGCCCGTATTTTCAGACGCTGGCATTTCACCTCAGTGCTGGCCCTATCACTTCTGATGGCAGCTATCCGCTGGTTTTTCATGGCAAGGGCTGATAGCGCGGATATGGTGTACGGACTTCAAACCCTGCATGCCTTCAGCTTTGCAAGCTTTCATCTGGCCATTATGGAAGGACTGACCCGCTCCTTTCCTCCCATCAGGCGATCGATCGGATCCGGACTATATGCCAGCATCGGCTTTGGGCTGGCCATGATGAGCGGAAACCAGCTCTCGGCTCTTTTTGTGGACCAGATTGGCATGCAGGGGCTTTTCACCTGGTTTGCTCTGGCCCCGGCGGCAGGTATTCCGCTGGCTCTGATGCTCAGATTTCGTTTCCGGCGAGGAAAGTACGCATAGGCATCTGATCCAGGGTTTCCCGCCTCTGGCTCAGGATTCCTTCCAGCCATTCTTCCGGATCATTTCCCTTGTCTTTGGAACTCAATGCCAGAAAAGAGCCCTCATGGCCTGGGGTAAACTGACCAACCTGATCGTAGCCCATCAGGGAAAAAGCCGCTTCGGTTGCCCGGTACAGGGCCATGGAGGCACTGACATCGCGCCCGGCCTGCCGATGCTGCATCAGGAATGAACGCATCACATCCAGCATGGAGAGATAAGGACCGGCCCCGATATCCGTCGCCAGAGCCCAGGAGACCCCGGCCTCCTGAATCCGGTCGAGATCCATCAGTCCCGAACCCAGGCCTTTTTCGGCAGTGGGGGCATTCGAGGTCGGGCAGTGAGCAATCTTTGCCCCGGTTTTCGCCATGTGTTTGAGTTCAGTATCCGTCATATGAATGCAGTGCCCGAAAATGGCACGCTCATGAACAAGCCCTACCCGATCATAGACCTCAAGGTAGGAAGAGACATCTTCAAAGCCCTCAAAGGCCCGGTACATCTTCAGGGTTTCTTCAATCTCCTGGGTGGTTTCAGAAAGATGGGTCTGTACCCAGGCTCCGTATTCACTGGAAAGGCGTCCCAGTTCCTGCATGATTTTTGGCTCACAGGAAAGGGCAAAACGGGGAGTCAGAATATAGCGATCCCCATAAATCTGAAGCGCCTCTTCCACCAGAGCCGAGGCCTCTTCAAAACTCTGGACCAGTGCCTTGGGGCTGTTTTCGGTCATAATCACGTTGCCAATCCGGAAATGACCACTGGCATTCAGAAAAGCCTGGCGAACCGAAGGCTCATGAACAGAGGCATAAACCCCGCCGCCAAGCGTCCCCCTTCGAGCCAGACGCAGGAAGAAATCCGCCGCCATGTCGCGGGCATATTCCTCGCTTGCAAATCTGGCTTCTTCAGGAAAGACATAGGTTTTCAGCCAGTCCAGAAGGTTTTCCTTGCCCATGGCCATAACCTTGTCCTGAACCCAGTGAAAATGGACGTCACAAAAGGGAGGAATCAGGGTCATCAGACCATGCTCATCACTCAGTTCCGTGACATCTCCACCTGCTTCCCAGGAATCAAGTTTGAGAATCCGTCCCTGAGGGCTAAGCTCCAGCCGGGCATCGGGCAGAAAAAACAGGGAGTCATCATCAAGCGCAGTCAGAACCCGTGCGCGAAAAATCTTTCCGGTCTGTGTCATGGGTAAAATTCCTATTGAGGATCGAGCAGGTAGGATGGCCCGAAAGGATGAGTCAGCAGTTCCTGAAAACGGTATGTGGAGTTAAGTCCTTTGAGATTGCCAATCCGGATTTCAAAATCCGGGGGACAGAATTCTGCCATCACCTGGAGGCAAAGAGCACAGGGAGGAGTCGGTTTTTCCGTATCAGTCACAATCACGATTCCGTGAAAATCCCGGATTCCCTGGGAAACGGCTTTCAGAAAGGATGTCCTTTCCGCACAGATCGTCGCCCCGTATGTGGCATTTTCCACATTGCATCCTGTGTGAAGATGACCTTCATGATCAATCAGGCAGGCTCCGACAGCAAAGCGGGAATACGGGCTGTAGGAGTGGCTCAGCGTTTTGCAGGCGGCATTCCAGGCAGCCTTCCAGTGAGCATCTTGTATGGTCATGGTTACTCCGAACCTAACGGCCGCGCGCCACCACAGCGAAAAAAGAAAGCCCTCCATTGTAGGGCGGGATCCTGACGCCTTTCAAGCCAGGAACGGATCAATTCTTGGAAAACAGGTAACCCCCTGCCGGAATTTCCATGCCGGCCTCAAAAACCTGTCCGGAAAATAGATCCCTTCCCAGAGTCGTGGAAAGCCGGAAGGTTTCGCGACTGACCAGGACCAGAAAACCGTCCTGATCGGAGGACTGCTCCCAGAAAAGCTGGGAATCGCTGGCATAAAGCAAACGGCGTGTTCCGTGTTTGAGGGCCCTGGACTGATTTCTGATGCGCATCATATGGGCAAATGTCTGGCCTCTAGGGCCCAGAGCCTGATTCCAGGGCATCGGGACCCGCCCGCTCTCTTCCTTTTTCCTGATTTTTGCGTCGCCCTGAAGCATCAGTTCCGTTCCATACTCAAGGCAGATGCTTGCAGGGTGAGTCAGAAAAAGGGTCATGGCTGCCAGAAACAACCGAGGATTCATGCCCGGCCAGTCCATGAGACGACGCATATCGTGGTTTTCAAGAAATGCCACCGGATGAAAATCCCCGGCCTGAACCCTGGACTGCTCCTGCATGACCAGAAGCAGATCCCGCATGCTGCGATGCCCTGTCAAAGCTTCGCGCAGGACTTTCTGCCAGGCAAAATCAAAAACACCATTGAAGGACCTGCCCCGACGAAAGGAAGCGTGCTGATAAAGGGCTTTCAGTTCCTTCTGAAGACTTTTTCTGGTCTCCCAGGCTTCGCCAATCGTGATACAGGCCGGATTGATTTTGCGCATTCTCGTATTGAAGCGCTTCCAGAAAGCCCGGGAACGGCCCAGAACATAATCCAGGCGAAAACCATCCACACCCTGCTGTAGCCAGAATTCCCCGACATGCAGAAGATACTCTTCCGTCCTTGGGCAGGTTTTGTGAAAGAAGCGGAAGGTATGGCTCCACTCCCTTTCCTGACGATTGGTAGCTCCCACCAGACGCGCTCTTGAGTGAGGATCCGAAAAACGGTGGGACACATGATTTAAAACCAGATCCATCAAAACCCGGATCCCGACCTGATGGCAGCGTCGGATAAAATCCTGAAACCAGTGAAGTCTTTCTTCCCGGCTCCGGCCCGGTACCTGATATGGATCCAGATCGAAATAATTCTCCACATCATAGCCATGGGTGGTGCGACAGGGATGTAGAGGAGAAAGCCACAAGGCATTGACTCCGATGTCCTTTAAATAATCCAGACGCTTCAGGATTCCGGGAAGATCCCCTTCTATCGAATTGTTTTCTTTCCAGATATATCCTGACGGAGGACGGTTCAGACCGCTCTCTGCGTTCTCAAAAAAACGGATGAGGACATGATATAGCGTAAGATGCGGCATTTCCCTTGCTCTCATGGAATCAGGATGGGAGAATCTAGGCCAATTCTCAAGCAAATTGATTCAGGAGATTCCATGCCAACCATGAAAGACCTTTTTGAAAACCTCGAAACCATCCGTTCCCAAGGCACTCTTCTGGACGTGCGTACTCCCGAAGAATTTGCTGCCGGTCATATCGAAGGTTCCATCAATATCTCCCATGACGAGCTGGGCCCCAGGCATCGCGAAGAACTGATGAAAGCCCCCCACCTTCATGTCTACTGCCGTCGTGGTGGCCGGGCCGTCTATGCCGCTGAAGTTCTGAAAGCACTGGATATCGACGATTTCACCGTCTATGCAGAAGACGGCATGGAAGTCTGGATGATGTCCGGATACCCGACAAAGCAGGGATAGATTCCCATTCAACATCACGCCCTTTCGTGCCAGCCCGCTTTCTTCGGAAGATCTCAAGGCGGTGTTTCAGATATACTTTCCAACCGTCTTTCCCGCGCCCCCCATATCCTGATCCATCTTGATTCTCCTTCGATCTTTGCCATCTGGTTTAATGAGGAAAATCCGAAATATCTGGTTGAACTCTCTTTCCGCACACAGCATCCCGGTACAAAAAACAGACGAAAACAAAAAAAGAACCTTCGTGATTTTAGCGTATCTTTATCGGGCAGCGGCTCCTGATGTAGTAGAAAAGTACCAAATTCGGTGCTTTTTAAATCTATGTGCGGAATACCAGGTTGAACAGACAGTAAATTCCCGTATGAATCAGGCCATGAGTCATACCCGGAGCATACTGCTGGAGCAATTTTCCCAAATCAGAGTTGCCGAACTGGCCGAAGATTTTGATCACTGTTATGCGGAATATCTGAATGGAGAGAAAGAAAAGGCCTGAACCCCGACCCTGGACTACAAACTATCCATCGGGTAGAGACCCAGGCAATCAAACCCTGATTGAGAAAATTCGGGAATGCGACTCAGCCTATGAATCAGGCTGAAGGCTGGGAATTTCTGGGCCGGTGGTTCCGGCGGCGGGGACGACAGTTTGCTGAACCTTCGCCTTCTTTTTTCCTTCCCTGCCCGGAGGTGGAAGCAGCCGGCTTCTGGGGGGCTCTTCTGCCAGACCCACCTCTTGCTGGAGGTTTCGGTACAACCTGGGGAGGCTGGCCAAAGCGGACTTCCAGAGGTCGCCGGGTCAGTTTTTCGATGTCCTGAAGATAGGAATACTCTTCCGGATCGCAGAAGGAGTAGGCAATGCCATCCCGACCGGCCCGGGCCGTACGTCCAATCCTGTGCACGTAGCTTTCCGGTTCATTGGGCAATTCAAAATTGATTACATGCGAGACCTGAGGAACATCAATGCCCCTTGCCGCGATATCGGTTGCCACCAGGACTCTGGTTTTTCCGGAACGAAAGGTATCCAGAGCTTTTGTGCGGGCATTCTGGCTTTTGTTGCCATGAATGGCCATCGCCGAAATCCCGCCCTTGGTCAGATATTCTGCCACCCGGTTGGCCCGGTGCTTGGTACGGGTAAAAACAATCACCCGATTCAGGCTCTTATCTTCAAAAAGCTCCAAAAGCAAAGCCCGCTTTTCCCTGGTGGGCAGATGAAAGACATGCTGCTCGATTCTTTCCACCGTGACCACTTCCGGAGTGACCTCCACAGTGCGGGGCTCCCGAAGAAGAGAATGGGCAAGCTCGGAGATCTGGGGGGGCATGGTTGCCGAAAACAGCAGGGACTGGCGATCGTCCACAGCAAGTTTGGCAATCACGCGCTGCACATCCGGAGCAAAGCCCATATCCAGCATGCGATCGGCCTCATCCAGCACAAAGTAATTCACAAACTTCAGGGAAATATAACCCTGATTCATCAGATCAAGAAGTCGCCCCGGAGTTGCCACCAGAATTTCCACACCTTTCTTCAGAGCTTTGACTTGGGCATCCTGCCCGACTCCTCCGAAGATCACCGTATGTTTCAATGGTAAGCCACGGGTAAAAATTCCCAGCTGCTCTCCAATCTGGGCGGCAAGTTCTCTGGTTGGGGCCAGAATGAGGACCCGCACATGGCGAGGGCACTTGCCTTCTGAGACTTTGCGGCGCAGCATGTGCTGGAGAATCGGTAAGGCAAAAGCCGCTGTTTTTCCGGTTCCTGTCTGGGCAATCCCCAGAAGATCGTGACCCTTAAGAAGAATCGGAATCGACTGTTCCTGGATCGGGGTCGGGGTCTGGTATCTGGCATGAGAGACAGCCTGAAGCAGCTCATCATTAAGGCCGAGTTCGGCAAAAGCAATTGGTTTCAAAAAAAATTCCTTGGTAAATGGCCTAATTCTGAGGCCGGATCGTAATGTCAATGCTGGCCGGTTTGCCTGAATACATCAGGGCAGCCCATTGGGAGCTGAATTCAATGGCCAGAGGATTCTGCATCAGGGCCTGGGCACGTCTAAGATAGGGTTTCAAACTTTGGACCCCTCCCAGACTATAGCGCAAAACTCCTTCGGCAAGCAGGATTTCGGCTTTTTCCACATCCGTTTTTCCTGCGGGAAGCTGCCAGAGTCCCCTAAGGGCATCTCCAGCACATTCATTCTGCTCCCCATGAATACGGGAAGCACATTTCAAAGAAGCAGGAAGATAAGGACTTTCCTGCCCCAGATGGGAAGCCATCATCAGATAGCCCGAACTTGAAAGCGAACGGGCTACACTGGCCTGAACCCTGGGATTCAAAGTCTTCAGAGAGCTTTTCTGAAGAGCCTGGATCAAATGATCAGGACTCCCTTCACCGCGATAAAGCAACACTTCATCCTGAGGGATCTGAGCCAGAAGTTCCCTGCAAATGGAGGACTTGGGTTCACCGGAACAGAGTTTCCAGACATTCTTTCGATCCGAAAGAAGGAAAGCTGCCCGCGCTCCTGCCTCGGTTTCTTCCGAAGAGATACTCTCACGCTCGAAAAGCCAGAGAGACGTTTTGACAACATCCTGATGGCGATTCAGACGCTCATAGGCCCGAAGAAGATGACGCACCACCAGAATGTTCTCCGGCTCACGCCGAAAGGCTCTTTCCAGATCATAAAGGCCGGGATTCGCCAGGAGCAAAGTATTCAGAATCAGAAAAACCCAGATCTTCATGCCACTTCCCGGCGCGGCAGATGGGGGCTCATCCCGGCCAGAATCTCATAGTGAATCGTGGAAGCCCGTTCGGCAATCTCTTCCACGTAGATACAGTCATCTCCCTGACAGCCAAACAGAGTGACTTCTTCATAACGTTTCAAACCAGGAAGATGCGAGACTTCCACCATCATCATATTCATAGCCACTCTGCCCACAATCGGGCAGCGCTGACCGCGAATCAGCACTTCTCCCCCCAGTCCTGCCAGGCGGGGATAACCATCGGCATAACCAACCGGGAGAACTCCGACAAAGCCATCATGCAAAAACCGGTGAGTCAGTCCATAGCCAACATACTCCCCGGCCTTGACCCTCCGTACCTGAGCCAGACGGCAACGCAGACTCAGAACCGGTCTTAATGAGGAATCCACTCCCCGCTCCCGCAATGAGAGGTAGCTTTTCCAGGAAGCATGACATCCATAAAGGGAAATCCCGGTACGAATCAGCCCCCGGCAGACCTCGGGGTGTAGAAGCCCCGCGGCAGAAGCTGCTATGTGCTTCAAGGTCTTGGGAGGAAGATGCGAACTGGCTTCGGAGAACCTCTTGAGCTGATAATGAAAGAAAGTCTCATCAAGCGTGTCCTCGACGTTTGCCAGATGAGTATACGCCCCTTCCAGTTCCACCCCTGCAATCTGCTTGAGTCTGGCCAGAAAATCCGGTAGATTTTCCGGGCGGATTCCTAGGCGATTCAGCCCGGTTTCAATCTTCAGATGCACCTTCAGAGGAATTTCTCTTTTGCTGAGAGCATCCAGATCTTCCAGAGAATACAGCACCATGCGGCAGTTTTCCGGAAGACTCTGAATTTCTTCAGGCATCAGCATACCCATGACCAGAATGGAGGCTTCCGGATGAAGCAGGGAAAGCTCAAGGGCCTCGCAAGAGGAATCCACACAGAACCATTTCATCCCGGCATCCCAAAGTATCCGGCTGACGATTTCCATCCCGTGCCCATAGGCATTGGCTTTCAGAACAGCCGCCACTTCTGTGCCAGAAATGACTCTTTTCTGATGGATCTGAAGATTTTTAAGCAAGGCCAGACGGGAAATTTCCAGCCAGGTCCGAGGATTTTCAGTGCCCACTGCGATTTTTGAACCATTCCCGCCATTGACGGCGGATTTCTTCACTGCGAATATGCCGACGACTCTTGACCACCTGCTGTCCCCGACAGAATACATGCTCAATCACTTCGCGGCTGCCACCAAAGATGATCCGATCCCAGGCCTGCTCGGAATTTGTGTGTTTCAGCATGGGATGATCGGAATCAAGAACGATGAAATCTGCCGAAGAACCGACTCGAAGCTGCCCAATACCCGGTCGCCCCAGGCTGTCAGCAGCCCCGCTATAGCAGACTCTTGCCAGAGAAAGGCCATTGGAATCCACACCTTTGAGAAGATTACAGATTCTTCGATGGCGAGTCAGACGCTGGGCATATTCCAGAAGGCGGAGTTCCTCAAAAGGATCCAGACGGATATTGGAATCCGAACCGATGGTCATGCGCCCACCCAGATTCAGCCATTCAGGCAGAAGCGGGATTCCATCACCAAGATTGGCTTCCGTAGTAGGGCAGAGACCAAGAATGACCCGACGGTTCACCATCTGAACCATTTCCTCTTCGGTAATATGGGTTCCGTGAATCCAGGTCCAGTTGGACGCCGCCGCTCCAGCCTGCATCAGAAGCTTTGCGGGGCTCATTCCATAGTATTCCTCGCACTCTTCAACCTCTCTTACCTGCTCGGCAACATGGATATGAAGAGGCATGGATTTGAGGTTTTCATCGCTGGCAAAAGCCTCAATCTCAGGAAGATTTACAGCTCTGACACTATGAAGAGCAGCTCCAAGTACTGTTCCTGGAGGAAGCTCCCTTTTCAGATGCAGGGTGAAGTCCTTCCAGGCTTCAAAACTTGGAAATCCAAACGCCTTCTGGGAAATTCCCAGTCCCTTGCCAAATCCTCCCTGACGGTAAAGTACCGGCAGAAGAGTCAGCTGGATTCCAGCATTTACTGCCGCCTGGGCAACCTTGATGCTCATCATGCTCAAAGGGTCATACGGCATACCGTCCGGTTTATGATGAACATAATGAAATTCGGCAATTGAGGTATAGCCGGACTCCAGAGCCTCACAGAACAGAAGATTTGCAATGGCACCGAAGCCTTTGGGGTCCAGATCCCGGACCAGACCGTACATATTCTCCCGCCAGGTCCAGAAAGAGTCTGTTCGATTGGGAGAAGCCACTTCAGCTAGGCCAGCCATTGCCCGCTGAAAGGCATGGGAATGACCGTTGGCAAACCCGGGAATCACCCAGTCAAATTCATAATCGGTTTCAATGCTGTCTGTTGCGGCATCTAAAGACAGGATCCGTCCCTCCTGACTGATCGCCATGAGTACGTTTTCCCGCCACTGTTCTCCATCAAACAGATGTCTGGCCTTGATATTTTTCATAGGTACGATTCTACCAGAACTGCGGCTTCACTCAAGATTTCCTTGAGCGTGAGCTGCAACTTCCTGAGTTTACCTGGATCCACCCGATTGTTTTCTTTCAGATAAGTTGCCTGGGAAAGCTCCAGCTGCAAAGAAAGGATTTCCGGACGGATACTACCCATACTACGGGTCAGGTTCCCCCCCCTGAAAGGGTGATTGATCGTTGCTGTATAGCCATGATCCAGCGCTACAAGTTTCAGTCTTTCCAGCCATTCCAAAGGGCAGGTCAGGCCATCACGATTGGAAAAATTAAAATGCTCAAAGGGTTCCTCACGGATGGATTTCACCACTGGAGCAATGCTGTGGGCGTCCCAAAAAAGAACTGTTCCAAAATGTCTGGCCAATTCTTCAAGACGAAAACGCAAAAACTCATAATATGGCTGATAATAGATCTGAATCCGCCTCTGAAAATCAACCTCATCCGGCCTTTTATCCTCAAGATAAATCGGCTTTCTGTCAAAGGTATGAGTCGGCAGAACGCCACTGATGCGATCTGAACCCGGATATAATGGCTCTTCATCCGGAAGAGGGCGATTCAGATCGACCACAAACCGAGAAGCTCTGGCCCGCACCAGCTCCATTCCCATCAAAGGGGCAAAATCATAAATCTGATGTACAAACCAGTCACAGTCGATATTTCCAGAGACCCATTCTCCAGCAGCTATTTGACTCAGAAAATCCGGGATTTCCTCGCCAGAATGCGGCACACTGATCAAAACCGGTCTTAGCTGCCTGCTCTCTGCTGGTTGAAAATCCAGGATTTCAGGTGGTGCTTTTGTTGTTGGAATAAATCCCATAACCCCTCTTTTCAATCCACTCAAGGACCCTTTCCAGGCGATCCCGGCGAATCTCAAGACTGTTTTCTCCCGGTATATACCACTCCGTCTGCATATCCATTCCTTCATCCCACTGGATTCTGAACTTTTCCGGATGGAGGGCAATTTCCGAGCCTGGGAGCAAAACACAGGCGTTCACAGAAGTAAAGCCGCTGATGTGGTGGCGGTTGCGTTCCAGGAACTCAAGGGTCATCTGAAAGTCTTCCTCGGTTTCTCCAGGAAAGCCAACAATGATATTGAGCTGGGTATTGATGCCGGCCGTATGAACCCGCTTCAGTCCTTCTTCGGCCTGTTCCACATTAAAGCCTTTCTTCATCAGCTTCATCACTTTGGCAGAACCACTTTCCAGCCCGAAGTTCAAGGTCAGAAGCCCGTTTCTTCTGAAGATTTCCAGATCTTCTGTTTTCAGCTGTCGATTGGGAGTGGCCAGGGCAATCCATTCAAAACGCCGTCCCATGGATTCAAATCTGAGGCAGACTTCCCTGAGTTCACTGGTAATCCCGTTGATCAGAAGATCGTTGAACCAGAAAAAACGGTAACCCTCCCGATAAAAGGCATCCAGATTTTCAAAGATGCGCTCTGCTGTTGTTTTGCGAAAAGGCCCCATTGAGGCATAGTCCGCACAGAAACGGCAGTTGAAAAGACAGCTTCGGGTAAAAATCACAGGCATGCTTTTCTGCTGGTAGCGGGAAAGCATCAGATCCGAATAATCCGGAACCGTATAGGCTGACATGGAATTCATCTGGCGAAATGGCAGATCCCGACTCATTTCCCGCGTGTTGTAAACCCCTTGGGGCAGGTCAGGACGGCGACATTCCAGATAGTCCAGAAGCTCGCTGAAGGATTCCTCTCCCTCACCAATGACAAAAAAATCAAAGTCAGTTCTCAAGCGGGCTCTCTCCTGACGAAAGGCCAGACAGGGACCCCCGGCCACGATGATTTTTCCTGGCATTTTCAGCTTGATTCTTTCCACAAGCTGATTCGTGAAAAACACCGTGCTGGACATGATCGAAAAGGCAATCACTTCCCAGGGCCCATAGGCCAGATCATCACTGAAACGCTCAAGAATCGGATCCAGACGAGGAAACAGTTCTTCCGCATAGAGTTTGGGATTGGTCCACCAGTGAAGGGAGGATTTATCCCAGAACTGATCATCACCAAGCATCAGCCAGGTCTCAAGATTAAGATCCCGAATGATCAAATCCCGACCCTGGGCCTTCAAAGCCGTTTTCAGCACTCCAAGGGCAATCGGGGGCATTTCCAGTCCCCAGGACGGGCAAAGGCAGAGAATTGTCGGCTTCTGTCTGATAACGGCAGGGGCTGACGGGACTTCTCCCTCCGGTTTTCTATTCTGCCACTTCTGCCAAAGTCCCCTGAAATTCATGCCTTGTTTTTCATGTCCGCAATGGCGCGGGCAAAACGGACAAAACCTTCGGCCTGCTCGCCCAGAAGCTGCCAGGCCAGATCAGATTTGAAAGCCTCCGGATCCTTGAAAATATCGTAGATCTTGGGGAGGAAGACCCGGTTAGGGTAAATGAAAGCATTGCGGTAGCCAAAAACATGCTGGAGGTGCTCAACCGGACGGAGTCCACCCCAGATGCCGGCAGCAATTCCGATAAAGGCCACACAGCGGTGCTCAAAGCTTTCCGGAAAAGGCAGCATATCAATAAAGTATTTCAAGGACCCCGGCATGCTGCCGTTATATTCCGGGGTTACCACTACAATACCCTTGGCGCCCAGGATTTTATCTGTGAATGGTTTCAGTTCTTCCGGCTTATCTCCATAGCTTTCAGGGTTATACATGGAAGCCGGCAGTTCGCACAGATCCAGAATTTCCACGGGAACGTTCTGGGCCTCATACATGGGCCGAATCAGTTCCACAATTTTGCGGGTCATATTATTGGGGCGGTTGGAACCGCTGATGATGACAATGGGTAATTCCTGCATGGGCTTCTCCTGATATGTTACGATAGCCTCCTATTCTAGGCCATTTCAGGCCTCGCCGCCACCGTCTGGATCAGGAGAAGACGTGCAGATCCTTACCCGCGAACTCATGCAGAACTGTGATCAGAGAACCATTGAAGAAGCAGGGGTTCCAGCCCTTCTTCTGATGGAAAGCGCCGGTCTGGCCTGTGCCCGCGTGATTGCCCGTCTTCTGACGGAAAGAATGGATACTTCTGGGGATAAGGCTCTGGCAGCCGTTGTATGCGGTCCGGGGAACAACGGAGGCGATGGCTATGTCTGTGCCCGCCATCTGCATATGCTTGGCATTGGTGTTCACATCATCCAGACCGCCAAGCCCAAGACCGACTCGGCTCGTCAGATGTGCCGGATTGCTGAAACCTGCGGTCTGGAATTCATCGAAACCGCCCATTTTCGCTCCGATCGCTATAGCGTCGTTGTTGATGCTATTTTCGGAATTGGCCTCAATCGGGACCTGGACGAACTCCATACTGAAATCATCAATCAGTGCTCCGATGCTGAATTTGTGGTGTCCATCGATATTCCCTCAGGTATTGATGCTGACACCGGAGAAATCCTGGGGCATGTCATTCAGGCCGATTTCACTATCGCTCTGCAATGTCCCAAGCAGGGACATTTTCTGAATCCGGGGTCAATTCATAGCGGCCAGCTGATCGTGGAGCCAATTGGCATTCAGCTTGAGGGTCTCCCCAAAAACCTGCCCTTCTGGATTCCCGAAGAAATTCCCCTGCTGCCTCCCCGTCTTCCCTGGGGGCACAAAGGAACCTTTGGCCATGTACTCGCCATCGGGGGCTGCAGTCACTCCCCTGGAGCCATCCGGCTTGCAGCTCTGAGCTCACACCTGATGGGAGCCGGGAAAACGTCTGTCATCAGCAATGAATCAACCCTTCAAGCCATTCAGATTGCCGAACCCGAGCTTCTGATTCAGCCCTGTAGTCTGAAGGAACATCTGTCCCATCAGGCCCTCAAGGATATTCTGAAACATCCTGCCGATGTTCTTCTGATTGGCCCTGGTATGGGTCGGAATCTTGAGAGTCTGGTTCTGGTCCAGGAGCTTCTGGAAAAGGATTCCCGCCCCATGATTCTGGATGCCGATGCACTCCATGCCCTGCCAGGGGCCAAAGAGGATCTCCCCCGCTGGTTCGGACGCCGAAAAAATCCCTCTATTCTGACTCCTCACGTCGGAGAGCTTGGTGTCATTCTCGGTATTTCCACCGAAGAGACCGAAGCTCGGAAGTTCATGCTTGCCTCAGAACTGGCCCAGGAATGGAATGTGGTTCTCGTTGTGAAATCCTCAACTACCTTAATTGCCTTTCCTGATGGAAATCTCGAACTCCTGGGCTCTCCCAACCCCACTCTGGCCAAGGGAGGCACCGGCGATTTTCTCAGTGGACTCATGGCTGCTCTGCTGGCAATGGAGTTTCCGGCTGAAGAAGCAGCCCGACAGGCTGTTCTAATTCTGGACCTTCTGGGCCGGAGGATCAGTGAAACCCACTCTACTTACTGTGGGAGTGTCAAAGCTCTTCTGGAAATGCTTCCTCAGACCATTGCCGAACTGACTGGCTTTGATTCGGAAGATTCGGAATGAGCCCTCAGGGCCCCGTTTTCAAAGAGTTTCACGATGTGTCTGGCCAGCCTCTCCCGAAAGCGGGCATCATATTCAATGCCGAACGCCGGCCCGGCCAGAGCTTCCGCAATGAATGGGAAAAGCATCATCGATAAAAGGGACAGGCTGGCAAAACGGGTATCCAGATCCTCGGAATAGCGGCCCCTTCTCTGCTCCCCTTCCAGAAGTCTTGGTAGCAGATCTCCTGTGTGACGTGCGTAGATATTCACGTAAAATTTCTGAAGATCATGTTGTCCCAGAAGAATCTCACGGAAGACAAACCGCACAAACCAGGGCTTGGAGGCAAAAATCTCAATCATGCGCTCCACATATTCTTGGACCTTGCGGCTTTCAAAGGATCCTTCAAGCTGCATCAGAACCGCCTGCATCTCCTTGAGAACCGGCCCCAGGCTATGCTCCAGAAAAGCGTAATAAAGCTCCTTCTTACCCCGAAAATAATAATGAATCATAGCTGAGTTCACCCGGGCAAGAGCCGCCAGATCCCGGATTGAGACCTGATCATAGGGATGAGCCGAAAACAGCTCTTCCGCAGCGCTC
>CAZDAM010000022.1:0-35914 GCA_964503595.1 uncultured bacterium | reverse complement strand
CAAGGCTGGCTTCATGGCGCAAAAATCATTTTCCAGCTTCTTTCAAACTGTCCAGGGCCAATCCTCGCCCCATGCAGACACCCCGGCAAAAACATCTTAACTCATTGACGGCAATTCCCAGTAATGCATCCATACGAACCTCCTGCCTCATGATCTATTTTGCACTAAACATTGCAAACTGCCATTTTATCGGATGGATCATTTCTGAACAAATCAGCCAGAACAGAAAAAGCCCACCTCGAAAATCGAGGTGGGCCTCTGACTATACCATTGCCCTTCAGGCCCTGGCGGTTGCGTCCTTTTTCTGCCCTTCAGGCTCAGTACAGCCTAAAAATCTAGGCGATAGGTCGCTCTTAGAACTTCATATTTATCTGCCGCAAATCCTGCTGGCTTATTGCCGTTTGCTTTATCCCAGTCCGTCATGCTGTTTTCCAGAAGCAGAGTTCCGTTATCCGACACGCGGCGAGCCCAGGCAACAGTCAATTCCGTCACATCATCATCATTGGCAGAACCAACCACTCCGACTGCATCCCAGCGATCATACTCATGCTTGCCATACCTCAGGGAAAGATCCGAGCGGCTGGAAAGATGATAGGTTGGCTGGACATACCAGGTGGAAAAATCATCCGAGTCCGAAAGCCTGATGCCATTACCGCTTTCCACAGAACCGGTGACCAGTTCTGCCGACATGCGCCAACGGGCATGAGGACGATAGGTTACCCCGAAATTCAGGAAGGAAAGGCTTCCCTGGCCAGCCCCTGGAGCTGTGTTATCTCCATCTCCACCATTGGTGAAGTAGTTGATATCCCATTGGAAGTCATGGTTCCGACTTCTGTTTCCCACATGAAGAACAAAGCCGAAGGATTTGTCATCATTGGTGTTCAGACCATTGACCCCGGCACCAACCGGAACACCACCATTCAGATTGTATGGCATTCCAGGGTTTTCAAGACCTGCCGCAGCCCCGCCAGCAACATTCACCGGCATGGCCCGATAGGGGTAGAGGTGATTGTAAAAGCCGCTTCCCGAGGACATTGCCACGCCACCCATTGCATTGGCCGGAGTTGCCAGGGTGCCATTGTGAAGACCAATTCCCCAATCCCAGCTTCTGGATTTATCCATGCGGGAGAAATAAGCGCCCTCAATCATGCCACCATAGAAGTAATCCACCATGGAATTGCTGACAAAATAAGGATTGGTGTCAAAAGAACCACCGGTTTCATGACCCCAGGGCACATACATGCGACCCACAGTCATATCCCAGTCCGACCAGAGTTCCTTCACATGAAAATACATATAGTCATTGAAGGACAGCCCTGCGGGTGCACCCGCCGCTGTGGCGTTACCACCCATGTAGGCCATCGCCCTGGTGAAAAAAGAGGTTTTGTTGTCAATGTCTGCAGCAATGGCCAGCTGGAAGGCATCCACACCGAACTGCATGGTGGATTCCATCGGATTGGCACCAACAGCCCCTACCTTGTTATTGGTTTTCAGAGTTCCGTATGAGGAGTTCGCCCCGCCGGCAACCAGGGAAAAGGAAGCCTGACCGGAAATCTTGATCCGTCCACTCTGACCCAGAGCAAATGTAGCTCCCTGAGTCGGCTTGCCATACATGCTGTGAACATAGTTTCTCAGCTGGGAAATGGCATCGGCATTTTCCTCAATGCGCACTTCCGCAACCTGCATTTCATCCGTCAGTTCTGTAATCAAGCTGTTAATGGTATCCAGAATGCCCGGATCCACGCCCATGCCGTTGGCCTGCATGCGATTCACATGCTGAAGGGCCGCATAGACAAGACCTACCGCTTCATAGCGGGATACTCGCTCATTACCTTTGAACAGACCAGTTCCATCAGCTTTGAGGATACCGGCATCATAGAGTGAACGAATCTGCTTGTAGGCCCAGTGAGACGGGTCAATATCCGCATAAGGCGACCCCATGGAGGCCCCCGGATGGTAATCCGCGATTATCGGAGAGCAGATCGCGAGGGACATCATAAGAGGCAGTGATAATCTCTTCATGACAATCTTGCAGATCAGGAATTGTGAGTACTTTCCTTCCGCCTGGTTCTCCCCGATCCAACTTCCTTTCTGTCTCAAGAACCAACGGACGCAACCTTTGCTTTGCCCACCTCATCGACCACTTGAAAGAGGTTTAGATGTTTGTCCTAAGCGGATTTTCTCCGTGGTTTGGCAAGGTTCACAAATCCCGTGCTCCAAGGCATGGATGTGTCAAAACTCCCCACCTTGACACAAGATTGCAAAATACAAGAAGACCCTGAAGAATGGCTTTATCAGAGATATTTTCCCTTCTTTGAATCTTCAGGAGACTTCATGAAAAAAACTTTGCTCAGCCTCTGGATGACTGCCACAGCCTTTTCAGAACAACTATTGCTGCAGGAAACCATTGCGGCCAAAAAAGCTTCCGGGAACCGCAGTCCTGAAATAAAGGCTCTCTGGGAAAAAGGAATTCAGACCGTCCGGGACAGTGAGTGGCATCATGAAGTCCATTCCAGTCACCGGCCAGAAAGTGCCTGATTTTGCTCTGGAAGTAAACGGCACAAAAACCACCCTGAAGGAGCTCTATTCTCAGGGGCCAGTCGTTCTGACCTTCTACTGTGGTGGATGGTGCCCCTACTGTATTCTGGAACTCAAAGCCTGGGAAAAGCTGAGCCCCAAGCTTAAGGAACTGGGCCTTACCGTGATTGGAATCTCGCCTGAAGGCGCTCAGGAGCAGGAAAAGACACGGCAGAAAGTTGGACTTGAAACCGTTTCACTGGCCCCCGATGCCGATAACTCCATGGCTCATAAGCTTGGACTGGTTTTTACCGTACACCCTGAAGTCAAAGCGAAGTACAAGGAATTCGGCCTGGATCTGGAGGCCTCCCAGGGCAATGATCGCTGGGAGCTTCCCATGCCTGGAACCTATCTGATTGATCAGAAGGGCATCATCCGCTTCGCTCAGGCCGACCCGGACTACACCGTAAGGGCCGAACCCGAACATGTTCTGACCGTACTTCGCTACCTTAACTGAACAGTTCCAGCAAAGTCTCAAGCTGGGCTTCAGCACTGCTGACCTTGAAGTCCAACATGAGACGATCCGGAAACCGGCTGGGAACCTCGACTCCACGGGGAAGTTTTTCTCTGGCCCGTCCAATCATGCCTGCTGAAACCCGGCGATGAAATTCAATTCTCACCGTATTATTGGTCTGGACAATCCTTTTGACTCCAAACTGATGGGCCTGAATTCTGAGTCGGACCAGCTCAAAAAGCTGGCGCATCTCAAGAGGAAATGGCCCATACCGATCAAAGAGTTCCTTTCGGATATCTTCCAGGGCTTCCAGACTTCGAAGCCAGGAAATCCGGCGGAAAAAATCCATTCTCTGTCGGTAGGAAGGAATGTACTCCGAACTCAGAAAGGCACTGATTCGAAGCTCCAGCTGAGGCATATCCTCTTCTTCCCGATAACTTCCGTCCTTGAGTCTCTCAATGGCATCACGTAGAAGTTTGGCATAGAGATCAAAACCGATCTGGTGCACATGTCCGGACTGGGATTTCCCAAGAATCGAGCCAGCTCCCCGAATTTCCAGATCCCGCATGGCAATCTTGAAGCCGGAGCCCAGATCGGTGAACTCTTCCAGAGCGGAAAGCCTTCTTCGGGCTGTATCGGTCAGGGCTGATTCTTCCTTGTAGAACAGATAGGCATACCCTTGAGAATCGCGCCGTCCAATCCTTCCTCTAAGCTGATAGAGCTGGGCCAGACCAAAATGATCGGCATTGTCCACCAGAATCGTATTCACGTTGGGAATATCCATTCCGGACTCGATGATGGTGGTCGCAAGCAGAACATCAAATTCACGCCTCAGAAAAGAAGTCATGACATCTTCAATTTCCTGGGCTTCCATCTGGCCATGCAGATATCTGAGCCGAATTCCCGGCAGGATCTTCAAAAGCTGATTTGCCTTGGAACCAATCGTCTCCACCCGGTTGTAGACATAAAAAATCTGCCCACCTCGGCGAAGCTCCCTCTCCATGGCAGCCTTGACCGTAGATTCCTGCCAGGGCAGGACATAGGTCTTCACCGGAAGACGGCCTGTCGGCGGAGTGTGAATCACCGAAATCGCCCTTGCTCCGGAAAGGCTCATATGAAGAGAACGGGGAATCGGAGTTGCCGACATGCAAAGCGTATCCACCCCGCGTTTGAGCTGCCTCAGCTTCTCTTTATGGGCAACTCCAAAGCGCTGTTCTTCGTCAACGACCAGAAGCCCAAGATCAGTAAAGCGCACATCCTTGCTCAAGAGCCGGTGGGTTCCCACCAGAATATCCACTTCCCCCTGTTCCACGGCCTTGAGAATTTCGCGGGTTCTTTTGGCGTCCACAAACCGGTTCAGGACCTGGACTCTGGCCCCACTTCCCAGAAGACGGGAGGAGAAGGTCTGAAAATGCTGCTGGGCCAGAATCGTGGTCGGACACAAAACCGCCACCTGTTTCTGATCCTGAACGGCCTTGAAGGCAGCTCTCACAGCCACTTCCGTTTTTCCGTAGCCGACATCTCCACACAAGAGGCGATCCATGGGATCCACGTCTTCCATGTCCCTTTTGATTTCTTCGACCGCTTTGAGCTGATCCCTTGTTTCGTCGTATTCAAACCCGGCCTCCAGGGCCTCGATTTTCTCGTTATCCCTGGAAAAGCGGTGTCCCCTGGAAACCTCACGGCGGGCGTAATGCTCAAGAAGTTCTTTGGCGTACTTTTCAATTTCCTCTTTGGCCTTGCCCTTGATTTGAGACCAGCGCACTGAATTGAGCTTGTTGAGCTTCGGGTCCCCATCCCGAATCGGAGTGTGACGGTAAATCCGGTCCACATCAGTAATGGGAAGCAGAACCTTGTCCGTACCTGCATACTGCAAAACCAGATATTCCTTGCGAATTCCATCAATCAGGATGGTTTCAAGTCCGGTAAAACGGGCAATTCCATGCTCCACATGAATGACATGATCCCCAACATTCAATTCCGAGAAATGATGGAGAACTTCGCCTTCAAAAAGCCCTTTGCTTTTTTTCTTGTCCGTGGGCTGATACACCGCACCGGTAAAGTCGGTATAGGTGATACAGGAAAGTTTCAGTTCCTGACTTTCAAAACCGGCATTTAAGGACTGCTCCAGAAACAGCAATGAGGATTTAGACTTTTTGGCCTCTTCAAGACTTTCCACCCGACGAGGTTTGTAGGCCTTCAAAAGCCCCTGTACCCTTTGGGCAAAACCCTTTCTCGGGAAAAACAGAAGAACCTGAAACCTGCCCTGCAGTTTCTCTTCCACGGTTTTGAGCAGAAGCTCCATATTCTTGCCAAAATGCACAACCGGGCTCAGATCCGTCTCCGGCTTCTTCTTTCCAGGCTTCAGCCAGCGTTTCCGGTAATCCAGAATGGTTCTGGGCTCAGCCTGAAGAGAATTCAGCCACTCCAGGCCATGAGCTCCACTCTGGGCCAAATCCCCTGCCATCAGACTGGATTCACCCTGAAAGAAGCGGGTGTATTCCTCAGGCATTTCCTGGTTCCAGACAAAACTTTGCGGATCAAACTCCTGAACAGGAAACAGCTGAACTTCCTGAAATTCTTCCAGACTTCTTTGTGAATACAGATCAAAGCTGCGAATCGATTCGACCGTATCTCCGAAGAATTCAACCCTGAAGGGTTTTTCAGCAGTGGACGGGAAGACATCCAGAATATCCCCCCTCTGCGAAAACTCCCCTCTGGAAGCAACCATCTCATCCCGCCGATAACCCATTTCCACCAGTTTGCGGCACAAACGGGAGATTTCCGTATCCTCATGGGTCATAAGACTCAGGGACATTTTCAGGAACCGGCTGGCCGGTATGGTCCCCTGAGCGACGGCCTCGGATGTACTGATCACAATCACCGGCTTTTGATCACAACTCAGATGAGCCAGGCATTTCAGTCTTTCATGCACTGTCAGGGCATTGGGTGGCAAAAGCTCTTCATCGAGGCGATCATAGGCCGGATAAAACAGAATCCGGTGAGGATCTGTGAGAGCTCTTAAATCCGTTGTCAGCCGACGGGCCTCTTCTTCAGAGGGAAGACTCAGAAATATGTCCCTCTTTTCTTCCTCAAAACGGGAAAGGACATAGAAGGCATAGGAAGAGCCATGAAAGGCTTTTGAACCATAAAAGTCAGGTTGGCGGGTCCAGGCAAAAAATTTCTCAAAAGGCTGCATCAGTTCAGATTCACCACCTGGGCAGACAAAACGTCCTTAAGTCCTTTCAGATGATTCAGGCATTTGGAATCAGGAGCATCATCTAAAGTGATAAAGGCCATGGCCTCCCCTCCCTGCTCCCGCCTGCCAAGCTCCCAGCGCGCAATATTGATGCCATGCTCTCCCAGAAGGGTTCCCACACGGCCAATCACTCCTGGCTTATCCATATTGCGGATGACCAGAGCGATTCCTTCTGGATCCCATTCCAGGGAGTAGCCATTCAATTCCACAATTCGGGGTCTTTCCTTACCAAAAATCGTCCCGGCCACCCTGACAGGAGCCCCATCTCCAAAGATTTCAAATCGAAGAAACTGGGAATAGGTGTCATGCGTGCCGGAACGGGAGCTATCAAGCCTGAGTCCCATCTGACGGGCAATCTGAATGGAATTGATGTAGTTGACTCTTTCATCCGATCGGTTTTCCAGAAATCCTTTCAGAAAAGCTGCTTCCAGGAGCGAAGTCTGGGCTTCAGGATCTGTCCCATAGACTTCCATTCTTCCAAATGCCGGATTGAATGAAACCAGCTGTCGGCAGGCCTTGCCAATTTTCTCGGCAAGAACACAAAGAGGTCGCATACTGGAATAGATGTGCTTCTCCACAAAGGGCATATTGACCGGATGATCCACAACTTCACCCTTAAGGGCCTTCACAATCTGAAGGGCAATGGTGCGCCCTACCCGAAACTGCGCTTCTTCCGTCGAAGCTCCAAGATGAGGAGAGCAGACACAGCGGGGATTCTGATGCAGGAAATGTCCTGGCGCCGGCTCCTTGGCAAAGACATCAACCCCGGCTCCACGGATATGACCTTCATCCAGAAGGCGGGCCAGGGCTTCTTCATCGATAATTCCACCCCGGGCACAGTTCACCACAACTCCACCAGGCTTCATTTCCTTGAGATTCAGGTAATCCAGCATTCCCAGGGTTTCCTTGGTCTTGGGAGTATGTACAGTCAGAATGTCACAGTTTCGGATCAGATCCAAAAGCTGGGGTACTCTTTCTGCATGAAAGCGGCTGAACTTTTCCGTGGCAATATAGGGATCATAGGCCAGAATTCTCATTCCGAACCCGTGGGCAATCCTTGCCACATGCGATCCGACCTTGCCAAGACCGATAATCCCAAGCCTTTTCCCTTCAAGCTCCAGACCCTCGAATTCAGCCCGGCTCCATTGCCCCTCTTTGAGTTTTTCAGCCGCTGGCAGAATGTTTCGGATAGAAGCCAGCAGCAGAGCAAAGGTGTGCTCAGCTGCAGAAACCACATTATCTGATGGAACATTGACCACCAGAACCCCTTTGGAAGTGGCATATTCCAAATCGATATTGTCAACACCGATGGCAGCCCGTCCAATCACCTTAAGCTGGGATCCTGCATCAATCACATCCCGATCCACTCCGGTCTGGGAACGGGTAATAATGGCCGGAAAAGACGGAAGAATTTCAACGAGTTCTTCCTTGGAAATCAGGAGTCTCTCTTCAACTTCAACCCCTTCACGCCTCAGGATTTCCTTGGCAATCGGGTGAAGCGTATCGGTAATCAGTACTTTCATGCTTTAAGCTCCTCCTGAATTTTCCTGAAAGTCAGGGAAATCTGATGAGGCTGAACCAGGCCCATATGGCCAATCCTGAAATCCAGACCCTTGCGATCTCCATAGCCATCCGCAAATGCCACTCCCCGCTTTTTCATGTTGGAAAGAAATTTCTCATGGGGAATTCGAATTGAAGTTACCGTAGGGCTTCTATGACCTTCTTTGGCATAAATTTCAAGACCCAGCTTCTCTGCCTGGGACCAGACCATTTCCGCCATGTTCCGATGACGCTCAAAAGGCAGATCCTGATCCAGCCGGGCATATTCCATACGAGCTTGAAGCTCCTGTAGAATCCGGACCGGAGGAGTCGCCATCGTCGAACCCCTGGTATGGTTTTCCCTGAGGCGGGAAATATCCAGATACCAGGATTCAGCACTCTGTTTCATGGCCCTGAAATACCTTTCTGAAAGAGTCAGAATTCCCAGACCCGGTGCAAGGGCCAGACATTTCTGAGAGCCGAAAATCACGGCGTCCAGGTGGGTATCATCGATTCTGACTCCCCCCGCCGCGGAGACTGCATCGGCCAGGATCAGAGCATCTGGCAGGATTTCCCGGATTTTACCTGCCAGGGATGAGGCATCCGTAAAGGTTCCGTTGGAAGTCTCTGAAACTGTCAGAAGAATGATTTCGGGATTATGGGCAAGCCTGGGCTTAAGATCTTCCCATAGGATTCCACAGCCTGATTCGGCTTTCAGAACCGAAACATCATGGCCCGTGATTCGGGCGACTTCTTCGAAGCGCTGCCCGAAAGACCCACTCTGGGCTGACAGAACCCGAGCTGGGGGGAGATTCAGAAGAACCATCTCAAGAAGTGCGGATGCCGAAGATGCCGTAAAATAAAAAGGTCCACTCAGCCCCAGCCATTCGGGAAGCTTTTCCTGAAGTCTTGCATAAAGTTTCAGAAAACCCTCAGAACGATGGCCCGTCATGGGAAAGCAGGCAACATCAATTCTTGGGTCCGTGGCCGTCGGCCCCGGAATCAGGTGAATTCTGGAAGTATGGCCGAACAGCCATTCATATTCCATCAGATCCAGATGCAGAACATTTTCTGAATCCAGAAAAAAGTCGGCGGCAATTCTGGCATCATTCGGCCTTAGCCGGGCCAGTAGCTCAAATTCTTCCCGATTCAGAAGCAGGGGGAGAAGCCCCCGCAGGTCCCTTCCCCCATAAGAAGGCAGATCTGATGATTCGACCCACCCTCGCTTCACAATCCCGAAATACGGAATCATCCGGGCAACTTCTCTGGTGGCGTAATCCGTGATTCCATCTCCGATGAAAGCGGCATCATCCGCATTCAGTTCAAAGAGAGCCGTTGCCTTGCCTTCGGGTTTCATCAGGGCGGTCGGGGCCAGTGATACCTGGTTTTTCTCATCCCAAACCGGTTCCACGGCATAGACCGTATCAATGCCAAGCTCCTGAGCTACGGGCAGAATAGCTCTTCGAAAGCCTCCGGAAACAATGCCTACTGTCTTTTTCAAAAGCCTGAGGCATTCCACAAGCTCTTTGGCTCCATCACAAAGATTCGCCAGATAAAGCTGGGCCAGATAGCTCAGATGGTGAGGTTGAAGCTTCATCACCTCAAGCCGTCTCTGATAGGCCAGTTCAGGTGGAATCTCTCCTGCCATGGACTGCCGGGTAATCTCCTCTACTCCTTCTGCACCAATGAAACTGGCCAGCTCATCAATTCCTTCCGTACTTACCAGAGTGGAATCAAAATCGAAGTAAATCTGCTTCAAGCCCGGCCTCCCGTATGCCCTCCCAGCCAAAGCATGGCGCACACTCCTGCTGCGGAAACATTCAGGCTGTTGACTTTGCCTTCCTGGGGCAACTGGTAAATTCCATGCAGGCGAGAAGATACGGCTTCCGGCAGGCCAAA
Source organism: uncultured bacterium (assembly GCA_964503595.1). Classification (GTDB taxonomy): domain Bacteria; phylum Muiribacteriota; class UBA6191; order UBA6191; family UBA6191; genus CAZDAM01. The sequence goes on along the minus strand of CAZDAM010000022.1, from coordinate 26,186 downwards.
CCCTTCCGAACCAAGAATCAGTGCCACATTCTTCTCCGGATTTCGGGGATGGGCAAACAGCGGACCATGAGTCCCTTCCGTCTCAAGCCCAATCAATTCGAAATCCTTTTCCACCAGTTCGTCCAGCATTTTCTCCGGACGGGAAGTTTCCACAATTCTTACATGCTCCACAGCCCCGGCAGAAGATTTGGCAACAGATGCCAGCTGAATGCTGGCGGAACCTTTGGAGCCAACAATCACCAGATCCATTCCCAGCTGATCCGCAGTCCTAAGAAGTGCTCCCAGGTTGCCCGGATCCTGAATCTGTGGGAGTATCAGTACCTTAAGACCCTTGGTTTTCTCCCGATACAGTCGATTCAGGGAGGCGGTGGGAATCTCTTTGGCCTGAGCCACAAAACCCTGGTGTTCTGCCGTTTTTACCAGATTTCCAAGCTCCTGCCTAGAAGCCGTCAACGGCTTCAGACCAGCCTTGCGAAGCTCAGCCACCAGAAGTCTGCCGGTTTTATCCATCTGATCTAAAACCCAGACCTTCTCGATTCTTTCGGAATCTGCTTTCAGGCACTCCATCACAGGATTACGCCCATAAATCAAACGAACTTCGGAATTAGCCACGTCCCCACCTCTCCAATCAAGGTCATGCCGGAATCTCAAGAGTCCAGAAATTCCCTCATCCTGACCAAAAACGCCCATCTTACGCTTAAGCCAACAAATTGCCAATCCTGGCCCAATCTGACAGGAAAATCGTGATAGATTCAGGAATTGTCATGAAACGTATCAATGTCATCGGAAGTAGTGGAAGCAGCAAGTCCACATTTGCCCGAAGCCTGGCTCGGGCCCTGAATCTTCCCTACGTGGAAATGGATGCACTCTTCTGGCGAGAAAACTGGACTCCCTGCCCGGAAGAGGAGTTTTTACAGATCCTTGAAAACAATCTTCAGAAGGATGCCTGGGTTCTGGACGGAAACTATTCCCGGACCACCAAGCAGAAATGGAAACATGCCACCACCGTAATCTGGCTGGACTTTTCCTTTCTTACCACAATGCGCCGCTCCATCAGCCGGGCCATTTCCCGAAGTATCAAAAGGCAGGAACTCTGGCCCGAAACCGGCAACCGGGAAAGCTTCCGCAAAAGTTTTTTCAGCCGGGATTCCATTGTTCTCTGGTCTTTGACCAACTACACCCGGGTCCGCAGAAAATATCTGACCTTACTCAAAAGTCCAGACTGGCCCCACATTGAGTTTATTCATCTCAAAACCCCCTCGGAAGCAGAGCAGTTTTTGGAATCCCTTCTTTCTAAATCGTATGCTGATCCAGTTCTGCCAGAGAAATAAGCACTTTGCGCTTCTTCCCGGATTCCTGGGTGCCACAGATCCCACGGGCGAACATGACATCCACAATCCGCGCAGCCCGGTTATAGCCAATTCCCAGATGCCTCTGAAGCATGGAAGTCGAAACAAACCCTTCGCGAATTGCAACCTCAAGAGCCAGATTGAATTTGTCATCATAGAAGTCTGCGGAATCATCGGAGGCTTCTTCCTCCTTTTCCAGAAACGGGGAAATGATATCCTGATATTCTCCTTCTCCGAAGGTCTTCTTGATGCGTTTCACCAGTTCAGCGACTTCATCATCATTCATGAAAGCACCCTGAACCCTCTCCGGTTTAGGCTGCCCACCCGGGTAATAGAGCATATCTCCCCGACCCAGCAGGAGTTCAGCTCCCATCTGGTCCAGAATCGTGCGGGAATCGATTGCGGACTTCACCATAAAAGCAATCCTGGATGGAAGATTCGCCTTGATCAGGCCCGTGATCACATCCACCGATGGACGCTGGGTCGCAATGACGAGATGAATCCCTACAGCACGGGCTTTCTGGGCAATCCGGCAGATCGAAGTCTCAACATCCTTCTTGGCGACCATCATCAGATCCGCAAGCTCATCCACGATGATGACCACATATGGCAGGGTTTCGGTCGGGATTTCTTCCACTTCCTCAATCGGTTCCAAAGTCTCTTCACGGACTTTGATATTGAAGTTATCAATATGACGGACCCCAAAGTGAGAAAGCAGGGTATAGCGTCTTTCCATTTCTTCCACGCCCCACATCAAAGCCGCAGACGCTTCTTCCGGAGCCGTCACCACATCGGTGATGAGATGGGGAATTCCACGATAGACCGCAAGTTCAACCTGCTTGGGATCGATCATGACAAATTTGACCTCATCCGGCCTGGCCCGAAACAGAATCGAGCTGATAATCGTGTTCACACAAACCGATTTTCCCGCACCTGTTGCCCCTGCAACCAGAAGGTGGGGCATCTTAGCCAGATTTCCAATCACCGGATCCCCGGCAATATTCTTCCCGAAAGCAATCGTTAGAGGATGCAGGTCATCCTTGCCCTCTCCCTTGATATTGGAAATGATCTCGCTGTAGTAAACCGGAACCGGATTTGCATTGGGAATCTCAATCCCGACCTTGGAAGTACCAGGAATCGGAGCTTCAATCCTGACTGATTTTGCGGCCAGTGCCATGGCGATTTCATTGGTCAGATTGACGATTTTACTCAGCTTGGTTCCTGCCGCCGGTTTGAGTTCAAACCGGGTAATGGTTGGCCCCTGTACAAAGGATTCCAAAAGAGCATTCACCTTGTAATTGTCCAAAGCCTTGATCAGCAGAGACCCCCTCTCCCAAAGCTCGTCTTCCGTATCCCCGATCAGCTCGGCCGGAGGCTGGGCCAGGAAATCCGCTGCGGGAAGCTCCTTGTGAAGCTCTTCTTCCCATCCATCTTCATCCATGGCGGAAAAGACCTCAGGATGCTCCTCTTCGGAAGGTTCAATTTCAAGTGTTCTGCTAAAAGCGGCCAGGGCTTCCGGATCTTCTTTCCATTCCTCTTCTTCAGCTGAATCCATTGAAAACCCGGTCCCGGCAACAGGATCTTCCTCCTCATACCCGGAAAAAACCGGTTCCTCTGTCTCTTCTTCCATAGAAGCCGTAACCAGTGTGCCTTCCATTTCCTCTTCAGAAGCCACCTCAAAAGAGCTGGATTCCTCATCCGCCACAGTTTCAAAGGCTTCCTGACGCACGGGCATGACATCCTCGAAAATGGCCTCCATTGCCTCCCACTGGGCATCTTCAATATCATCTTCAATGACCGTTGCCACCCTCATTCCATCCTGATCGTGCAGGGTTTCCGTACGGGTTTTCAGCTCTCTTGGAGCAGGCAGAACATGAACCACTGGTGATGCCGGAACTTCTTCTTCAAGGGAAGCGGCCACCGTTTCTTCCAAAGCCTCTTCCACGACTTCCGGAACTAGAAATGCGCTGATCTGGGGAAACCAGTCATCCTTGTCCACAGGCATGGAAATCACCTTGGGAACTGCCGCATCTTCAACCTTCGAAGTTTCCACTCCTGGTGCCATTCTCACCTTCGAAACTTCTTCAGTCGGAGATTCCTGAGACTCAAAAACATTCTCCCGAACCGAACGAAGACCATTTTCAGCTAAAATGATCAGATCCTGAATCAGGGCCACCAGAACAGCGTGGGTTTTCAATACCAGATTCCAGACACCCTTCAGAGAAAACAGACTTCCGGTTTTCAGTCCCTTTCCGAGAGCAGCCATGGCCTGTCCGGTTGTCTTCAGAACATCACTGGCATAGATATCCGCCACCTGCATGACCGAAACCAGAAAAGTTGTTGTAAGAACAATCCGGGAGCCGAAAACTCCAAGAATCGGCTGCATGTACCAGTAAATGTAATTCCCGACAATTCCCCCCGGACCGGCATAATCTCCCCCAGGTCCAAAAAAGGAAGCTACCGAGCCGATGAAGCTGAAATAAAGCACCGGAAAAGCCAGCATCTGCATTTCATTCTCAAAGACGACCCTGCCTTTTAACCGGCATACTCCGCACCAGGCCGCAAAGGCACTGATAAAAAATGGCCCGATTCCGTTCAACTCCATGAAGGAATTGAGCATCTGAGTCAGACGGGAAGCTTCTTCGCCGGCTTTCTCCATTCCAAGGCCAGTCAGAAGAAGCAGGGAAAAAGCAAGATAGAGAATTCCCATCATCTCATTTTTCTTGCGGGTGTCCATTGGGCTCGCAGCTTCTTCCAGATGCTCCTCCAGAGTTGAACTTCTCAGCATTCCCTTCACTCCGGCTCCGGGTCGGCTAACCTGAAATTCCGTCGTTTTATGACGTGGAATCAAAAGCTTCTCCGAAAGCGTGGAACGCTTGGGCTGGGTCTTTTCTTCTTCATCATGGCAGGTCTTCTTCGGACTCATCCCATTCCCTTCAAACCAAACATCAGAGTAAACGAGGCCACCATCAGGCACCAGACTCCGTTTTTCTGAATCATTTTCGGTGCAAATACATCATTAAGAAAAATCAAGGCTTGGAAACTTGTAAAAAATGTCAGAAACAGGGCCAATCCCAGACTGAGCCAGGAAAGATTCAATTCAGGAAGCCCCTGAATCAGATCCGGCAAGGAGAGCAGGGAGGCTCCCAGAATTCCGGGAATCCCCAGCAGGAAGGCATAACGCAGGGAATCCTTACGGGAAAACCCGAGCATCAGAGCCACAAAGAACATCCCTCCGGAACGGGAAAGGCCCGGCAGGGTCAAAAACCCCTGAGCAACCCCAAGAATCAGGGCTGGAAGCCAGAACATCCTGCGCTGCCCTCCTCCAAGTCCCGCCAGGGATAGCAGGAGAACTCCGTTCATACCTAAAAGAACCGAAAGAGTATCCAGAGGCAGGGCTGAAATCCCCCCCAGTTTCATACCAAGCCCAATCAGGACTGTGGGAACACTGGCTACCAGAACATGAAAAAACTCACGGGCTCCCATCAATGGAGAGCGAGCCGGATTTTTCACCCAGAGCAGAGTATGAATCACCCATAAAACCAGAGATTTTCGGAAGAAAAGCAGAAGAGCCAGAAGGCTTCCCACATGTAAAAATGCATTCAGGGCCAGAAGAAAGGTGGGCGAAACCGAGGGCAGAAGAAAACTTTCCGCGATCCTCAGATGCGCAGAAGAGGAAATCGGAAAAATCTCCCCGATCCCCTGAATCAGGCCCAATAGAAAAATCTGCCAGTCCATACCAGTGAGGCCATCGGCAGAACCAAAGTCAGCCTGTAAGACTGTCAGAAGCCAGACAGATTAGGAAGCAGCATGGCATCACCAAAACTGAAGAATCGATAGCCTTTTTGTATGGCTTCCTGATACAGAACTCTCCAGTCAGATGGGCCCAGAAAAGCCGCTATCAGCATCAGAAGACTGGATTTCGGCAAATGCAGATTGGTGATCAGAAAATCAGCCCCATGTACCTTCTGACCCGGATAGAGAAACAGGCTCGTGGGCCCTTCAAATCCGCTTTCCCAGCCGTTTGCCCGATACCCCGTCTCAAGAACACGAAGAGAAGTCGTTCCTACCGCAATAATGGGTGTCCCGTTCTGTCTGGCTTCTCTTAGAAGAGCCGCCTCTTCCATCCCCAGGCGAATGCTTTCCCGATGAATGGAAAAATCCCGGATATCTTCCGTGTCCACCGGCTTGAATGTCCCTGGACCCACATGCAGAACAACATCTAAAAATCGGTGATTCCGAGCTTTCAGGTTCTCAATCAGCTCCTCATCAAAGTGAAGTCCCGCCGTGGGTGCAGCTGCGGCTCCTGTCTCCCTGGCAAAGACAGTCTGATAACGCTCTTCATCCGCATGCCCCGGTTCAATATAAGGGGGAAGTGGCATTTCTCCCTCTTCCAGAAACAAAGCTTCCGGGTCATCAATCCCCACAAACTCAAACTCAAGGGTACCGTCTTCCTTTCTGGCAAAGATCTGAAGCCAGCCCCCACCCAGCTCCAGTTTTTCCCCGATTTTCAGACGCTTGGATGGCCGAAACATTCCAAGCCAGCGCCCTTCTCCTGAAGGCCCCAGCACCAGAGCTTCAATCTGGGCCCCTGTCGCCCTCTTCAGCCTGAGTCTGGCTTTGCGGACCCTGGTGACATTGCGTACAAAAAGACAGGGAGAAGCCAGAATTTCCTGAAGCTCCGAAAACAGCCTGTGATGAATCTTTTGACGGGAAAAATCCATCAGCCTTGAACCCGAACGCTTTTGAGCCGGAGCGTGAGCAATCAGCTCCTCAGGAAATTCAAAATCATAGGACGCTAAATCAAAGGGATTCATGAAAACAGCCTTTCAAAGGGCCAACGGGAAGGGCGGGAAGTAAATACCCGGTATTTTCCCGTAAACGGGTCTTCAAAACGCAGACGATAAGCATGCAGACCAAGCCAGGATTCATCGTAATCATACCCTGCAGGGAGCAAATCATAATCCTGATAAGCATAAAGCTCATCCTGAATCAGTGGCGCTCCCCGGTTTTGAAAATGAACGCGGATCTGGTGCTGTCTGCCAGTGAAGATTCTGACCAGGTAAAAATATCTGCCGTCCATTTCGCCCGCCATCCGGTAGCGGGTTTTACAGTCCGAACCATCCGTAAAATCCACTTTCTGCTTCTTGCTGTGAATGCGAACATCATCCTGGCCGATCGGTTCAAGCATCAGGCCGGAAACCGGCTGGATCGGATGAAAGCTGGCCGCCAGATAGATCTTGGCCATTCGGGGAGAATGCAAAAGGGACTGAAAGCGCTTGGCAGCCTCAGCATGCTTTCCAAAAACCACAATACCCGATGTGTATTTATCCAGACGATGGATGACAAAAAGCTCCTGATTCAGATCCCGCCCAACCTGGGAAACCAGAGAAAAATCCAGAAAACCAATCCGGTGGATCAGAACCCCACTGGGTTTTTCCACGACCACAAAGTTTTCATCCTCTTCGATCAAACGGTAGGAAACGTCCTGATGAAGCTCCACTCCCATCAAATCCCGGCAGATCTGAAAATAGTCAAACCGGATCCGATCTTCCTTCTTCAGGATCTGGTTTTTGCGCCGGGCAGGCTCACCATTGATCCAAATCATGCCCCCTTCAACTGCCCTGACCCAGAAGGCCCGGCTTACCATACGGCTCAGACCGGATAAGAACTGATCCAGCCTTACCTGGGTCTGATAGGGAAACACCCAGTCAAACTTCCCCCCGAACTGTACCAGGGGCTTCTCTTCCAATTCCATCAGATGCGCTTTCACAAGGGCGCATCATGACGATTCAGGAAGTGCAAATCAACCCTGATCAACAAAAACATACAAACTTGTCAACATCAGGACCCCCGACACCGATAAACAGATCATCATGGTCCAGATCTATCAGAATTCACCTTATTCAGGCCATCAGGAGCGACGCTGGTCAAGACCAAAATCAGTGGCCTGCCAGAATCCGGGCAACCGTTCAAAAGCCCAGGACAATGCCACTAAAGCCATCGGACTTGGAACCCTTCTGAACTGCTATGCCTGAAAACCGTCCTCTGCCCGAACGCCTTCGTCCGGACAACCTCGATGATTTTCAGTGGCCTGAGGGAGCCGGTTCCCGTCTGGTCCGGGAACGTCTGGCACAGGGAAAAGCCCCCCCCAGCCTGATTCTATGGGGACTTCCCGGCACCGGGAAAACCACTCTCGCCCGCCTGATCCTGAAAACTCTGAAAATAACCTCAAAGGAAGTTTCTGCCGTAAGCAGTGGGGCCAAGGAACTGAAGCAACTGGGTGAAGATGCCAGAAAACTCCTGCATTCCACCCAGAAACCTCTGCTTCTCTTTGTGGACGAAATTCATCGCTTCAATCGAGCCCAACAGGATGTTCTGCTTCCATTTGTTGAAGAAGGCAGCCTGCTTCTGATTGGAGCCACCACAGAAAACCCCTCTTTCGAACTGAATGCGGCCCTTCTCTCCCGCGTCAGTGTGATTTCCTTTCCACCCCATACTCAGGAATCCCTGACCGGGCTCTATAAAAGGGCTCATCGGGAAAAAAAGCTCTTAGTGTCCCTGAATGAAGAAGCATTGAATGCCCTCGCCAACGCCTCCAATGGAGATGCCCGCTGGTTTCTGCACCAGCTGGACCAGCTTCATTCCACGGAAGAAGTGGATCTTGAGATTCTTCAGGAACAACTTCCCGAAAAACTGCATTTTCACGACAAGGATCGGGACCAGCACTACGATCTGATTTCGGCCCTGCACAAATCAGTGCGGTCCAGCGATGTTCAGGGTAGCCTCTACTGGCTGGCCAGGATGCTTGAGGCCGGAGAAGACCGCCGATTTCTGCTGAGAAGAATCATCCGTATGGCCACGGAGGATGTCGGACTCGCTGACCCACAGGCTGTTGGAATCTGTACCCAGGCTCTTCAGGGATTTGAACTCCTGGGAAGTCCCGAAGGAGATCTCCTGATCTATCAGGCCACCGCCTACGTCGCGGCCTGTCCCAAATCAAACTCCATCTATCTTGCAGCCAAAAAACTCCGCTCTGTATGCAAACAGACAGGACAGCTTCCCGTTCCCATGAAGTACCGCAATGCCGTCACCAGATTTATGGAAAAACAGGGATACGGAGAAGGCTATGTCTACGATCATGATGTAAAATATCATTGTGTCGGACAGAGCACACTGCCTCAGGCTCTGGCTGCAAGCCGCTTCTACGAACCTGGTGAACTCGGGTTTGAGCGGGAAATGAAGAAACGTCTGGAGTTCTGGCAGAAACTGCATAGTGAGTCACAGGATGTCTGAAAACCCGTCCATACATGTGCATTGCCCCTTCTGCAATCACGCCAATGCCCTAAGACAGGAAACCCTGCCAAAAAGGGTCCGGGATTTTTCGACTTTCTCTTTCTCCTGCAACAAATGTCAGCGCTGGCTCAGACTGGACTTTCTCGTCGGTCCATCTCTTCTGGGTATGGAAGAAGACGAAACAGAAAAGGACAAAGAGCCGCCCGAGCGGCCCATCGGTCTTCAATTGCCCTAAATGGCCTAGATCGAATTCATATCCTTTTTATCAAGATTGTGCGTCGCCAGGATTTTGCGGATTGTACCTGAGCCCGTACGCATCACCAGAGTCTCTGTCTGAGCCCTGGAGTGTCCCATGAAACGAACTCCTCTCAGAATCGGATTGTTGGTCACCGCTGTGGCCACAAAAAAGATCTCTGTTCCCCCGGCAAGATCTCTTGTTCGATAAACTCTGCTCAAATCCGTGATGCCGGCTTTATCCAGCCTTTCCTTCTCATCATCATGCAAAGCAACCAGCCTGCCCTGGATTTCTCCTCCGAGGCAGCGAAGGGCGGCAGCAGCCAGAACGCCTTCAGGGGCTCCACCAATTCCTACGTAGAGATCAATCCCGGATTCCTCGATACAGGTCGCCATACAGGCGGATACATCCCCGTCCTCAATCGTGTGGACCTTGGCACCATTGCGGGAGATTTCCTCAATCAGTCCGGTATGCCTTTCCCGGTCCAGAACCATGACAGTGACATTCTTACGCTTCTTATCAAGAGCCCGCGCCACCGCATCAATGTTTTCCGAAATGGAGGCATTGATATCCACAACTCCCAGACATTTGGGACCTACCGCGATTTTGTCCATGTAAACATCAGGAGCAGCGAGAAGACTCCCCTTGCTTCCCACCGCCATAACCACCATGGAATCATTCTTTCCAAAGGCGGTTGCGTTTGTCCCTTCAAGCGGATCCACGGCAATATCGACCTTGAATTCAGAAGACTCGGTTCCGACTCTTTCTCCGATATAAAGCATAGGTGCCTTGTCTCTTTCACCCTCTCCAATCACGATAGTTCCGTCCAGATCCAGATTGTTCAGGCCTTTTCTCATGACATCCACGGCAGCGCGATCCGCTCCCTTGGGGTCTCTGCGACCTACCCATTCCGCGGCAGCAATGGCGGTAAATTCCGTAATCCGAGCCAGTTCCAAGGCTAAAACTCTCATGCGATCTCCTTGTTAAGGGGTAAAACCAAGCTTCAGGATCTTATCACAGTGCCCCTTTTCTCCCCTCCCGATGCAAAAAAATCTGCAAAAATTTACCAAAAAGCTAAAGTTGGTCTAAAACGATGCCGATATGTATGACGAGAAGGTTAAATCTCTTTTTTTTCAGGCAGGCTTACTGTGGCCTTATTTTTGAGTAAATTTGAGATTTTGAAATCTATTTATCCCTCAGCCGCCATATTCTGATTTTCTATTTCCCCCCTGCCCGTCGATGATCCGAGTGACATAGTGTAAATCTAGTCATTGCGGACCATGGAGGGAAAGCAGTTGTTTCAAGGAAGAACCAGGGGTTTATCCTCATTTCTTAAAGCAATGCGCTTCGCTTTGTGCTCCCCACAAAATAAAAAAAAGATGTCAGTCGGGAAATCGGTGATGGAGTCCGGATTCTTGGGGCCTTTGTCCGGCAGGTTGAAAATTCCAGGTTTCAACCCTGCCTGCCCTCAAAAATCTGTGATTTTCCAAGCCGGCTTCTCTTGTAGTAACAGATTCGGGTTTTCTGCGTCCATGGATGGACTCTGCCCGGGTTTGAAAACGGTTTAACCTTGTATCAAGGAGGATTGATCATGGGGTTTCGGATTAATAACAACATCTCAGCGATGGTGACTCAGGGCAACCTGAACAAAACTCAGGGTGGCCTGGCTCGTTCGATTGAGCGTCTGTCCAGTGGACTGAAAATCAATCGTGGCGCTGATGATGCTGCCGGCTTGACCATTTCCGAAAAACTGCGTGGGCAGATTCGTGGTCTGAATCGCGCAATCAACAACGCACAGGATGGTATCTCCCTCATCCAGACTGCCGAAGGCGCTCTGAATGAAACTGCCGCCATTACAAACCGCATGCGCGAACTGGCCATTCAGGCTCAGGATGATGCTCTGACTGCCAGTGACCGCCTGGAAATTCAGAAAGAAGTGGATCAGCTGATTGGTGAAGTGGATCGCATTTCTCAAACTACTGAATTCAACACCAAGAAACTTCTGGATGGTTCTGCAAGTGCACTTGTAACAACCGATGGCAATGGTCTTCAGGCTTTTCAGAAAGGTGAAGCTGGTCTGGCTGCCGGTGATTACACCGTACGGCTGGCCCTGTCTGCTTCCGGCACACGTCAGGTTCAGCAATCCAACATCCTCACGGACAAGGGTTCCGGTAATCTGGCTGGCCTGAGCACCAAACTGTCTGATTTGACATCCATGTATGACAGTGACGGCAACAATGTTCTGGAATCTCCCGAAACCATCACCATTCGTGGTAACGGAGAAAAAGCCACTGTCAATGTATCCGGTGACATGACTCTTGAACAGTTCAGCGCTGCTGTAGAAAGCAAGGTCAATGCCTCCATCAAAGACGGCGGCTTGGGCCTTTCCGGCTCCACCTTTGCTTTCAGTGCCCAGACCGGACAAATCGTATTTGAAGCTGGTAAGGAAGGCACTTCCGGGGAAATCGCCCTGAGTGCTTCCGAAAACCTGCTGAAGTCCTTTGGACTGCAAATCACTACTGACAGTCAATCGGCTGCCTACACCATGTCGGCAACCTCCACTAACGGCTCTTTCAGTGCTTCTTCCAACACTAATTCCGATGTTGCCTCCGGCGTGATCGATGGACTGGATTTCAAATTCCAGCTCGCTTCTGCTGCCCGTGTTGATGGAACTGTTGCCGGTACCGAAGCCATTCGAACCGGAAACACCAACATCGTTTTCACGATTGCGGATACCAATAGCCAGACCGGAAGCTCTTCTGCAACTCCAGCTGGTAACCGTACTGCCCGGATCGCTGTGACTCTTACAGCAAACCGGACATTCACCAAGGCTTCGATTACGGCAATTGTAAACAACGCGATCCAGAGTACTGCCAATGGTGCTTCCAGTCGTCCGGGAATCACAGCCAGCTTCAATGGCTATGATCTTCAGCTGACTTCAAGCGCTACCGGAACCTCTGCCAAAATATCCGTTTTAGCCAACCAGGCTACTACCGATATTCTGGGTCTGAGAACCGGTGTCAGTAGTGGCGGCAGCGGAAGTGCCGCTCTTCTGACCGGCGCCCTGGATGTATCCGGTGGAATTACCATCGGAACCGGTGGAGATCTGAGGATTCAGATTGGTGATGGAGATTACAACAGTACGGCAGGTACTCAAGCTGGAGGAGCCCTGTTCTTCCAGTGTGGATCCACTGTATCGGCAGTCTCTCTGACCACTCAGTTCAACAACTACCTTACTACCAACAGCATCAAGGCAACGGCATCCGTAAACAGTTCCGGACGTCTGGAAATCAGAAGCACAGAGACTGGTACGGATGCCCGTCTGTCCATCACTGCTGCCAACGGCTCCCTCGCTCCACTGGGTCTGATCTCCGGACAGAATTCCACAGGCTCCAGTGGAACTGCGGCAGTCCTGATTGGCGATACCAATGACTCTCAAAAGGCTGTTGGCTTCACCTTTGCAGCAGGTATGTCCATCTCCATAACCGATGGAAATGGTGCTTCCTCCGGCCTGATCACTCTGGCTGATGGAACTGTGACCGGAGCTTCGAACAGCTTCACCATGTCCAAAGCCTCGATTACAGCTCAGATCAATGCTTCGGCCCTCTCTACAACTGACGTGACTTATGCATTTGATGCAGGCAACCGCCTGGACTTCATGACTCGTTCAGCCGGTAAGGACTCCCGCATGGTATTCTCGACGAATACAATTGCTGGCGGGCAGACAGCTGCTCAGCAGGTCACGAACGGTGTGGGAACTCTGGGGGTAAACTTCAACCAGGCTGTACAGGGAGACGGACAGAACGAATTCCGCGTCCACGTAGCGGATCGGGCTCTGAACTTTCAGATTGGTGCCAACCAGTCTCAGACCATCAAGTTCAGCGTTATCAATACCAGTTCTGAGGCTCTTGGCCTCAAGGGTCTGGATATCACAAATATGAAATCCGCGACCCGCGCTCTGAGCAGTATTGACAACGCTGTACAGATGATCTCGAGCGAGCGCTCCAAACTGGGGTCATTGCAGAACCGTCTGAACTCCACGATCAACAACCTGACCGTGACCACGACAAACCTGCAATCCACCGAGTCCAAAATCCGTGATGTTGATGTTGCGATGGAAACGGTTGAGTTCACCAGAAACCAGATTCTCCTGCAGGCTGGTACTGGACAGCTCGCCCAGGCCAAGGCTCTGCCTCAGCAAGCCCTCCAGCTGCTGGGATAAGAACCCGATTCGGATGAGGGGGGAGAAATCCTCTCCCCCCAATTCCAAACGATTTGTTTTTGCGGTGATAACCCGCATTCCCACGGTGGGAATGCGGGTTATTTTATTTTCCAGAAACCGTTGGGAGCTGCCGTAGGCCTGAATTTCTGCTCGCGGGCAACATCTGCAACCAGAATTCCCGGATTTTCCCGGACGAATTCCCCCGCGGCTTCATAAGGTTCTGGACCAAATTCCGGGCGAACCGGATGACCATTCACATTGGAATCTTCCACCGCCAGATGATCCCCTGCTTTCAAAGCAGGCACCCAAAGTTTGAGCTCCTCATAAACCTGCTCACATCGGTGAACCGAATCAGGAATCATAAAAACTGCACCGCGATTCTCAGGAAGGTTCGCCAGTACTTCCTTTCTTATCTGTGGGCCGGCAATGCTGCCAAGCAGAAATTCAATCTTCGGATGAGACTTCAACTGAAGCTCCCCTCCAGCGCATTCTTTTCCAGACATTGGTATCGTGAAACCAGTGATGATCGTCATCCCAGATTTTATGTGTTTCAGCATCCGGATTCATGCAAGCCCCTTTTCAACAACTTTGATTGTTTCCTGAAATTCTTCTTCCCATTCCCTGGAAAACTCACAGCCTTTGTAGGCTTCAAAATAAGGGCCTCCGAGAGTGTAGTGAACAATGGCGGCATTGGGGTTGGGTTCGTTGTAGTCCACCAGATGATTCCATTTCTTATCAAACTCCCCAATCAGATGGTCTCCTTCAAGCCACTTGAACTGATGAAGCTCCAAACCTGTGGCTGTGTTCACATACTCCGGATTTAAAGCCCGGCATTCTGGATTATTGAACAACATCACGCTGGACCAGTTCTTCTTCTCGTATTTGCTTTGTTTGGCCCCTAGAAACTTGGTTTCTTCACGGGGAATATGTGCATGCTTGGCGACCATGACGGCATAGTTTTCATCGCAGCATTCAAACAGTCTGGCAATGTCTTCCCGGCAGATCATGTCACAATCCATGAACAGGGACCAACCCTCATAACCGGACATCCAGGGAACCAGAAAGCGGGAGAAGGAAAACTGCGTGGATTGAAGAGGATGGGTCTCACGTTTGAAAACCCCTTCCAGATTTTTCAGGGCAATCGGAGTAAAGGAAACCGGGCGGGAACTGCGGGCCAGAATACTCTGGCAAAGCACGTGGTAAGCAACGGTTTCGCGGCTATCAAAACCAATAAAGATCCGTAGAGTGTTCATGGATGCCTCCTGAATCACTTTACGGCTGTTTCTAACTCCGGATTGACACTTTTTGCAGAATGGTGTCGATCTTTGTTTATATCTGTACGGAACTCTATCCTAACGATTCTTCCAGATACTTCCTCAGGCTCTTTGCTGCTTTTCCCCAGTTCTGACTTCCCTGCCGAAAAATTCTGAAATTCGGATACCAGGGGGATACTTCTCCTGTGGCCATCTGGCGAAACTCCGGTGGATTATTGGCCAGAATCACCGCATTCTTACCCAGACACTCCATCAGATGATGGTTGGTATTACTCACCCCGGCATAAAGATGCAGACAGGACAAAACCGCCAGCATCAGCTCAAGATCCTGATTGGCTTTGCTTAAATCCAGAACATCAGCATCAAGCTGTTTTTTCAGGGATTCCGTTTCTCCCGGATAAGAATTTCTTTGAAGGGAAACCCATTTCACCGGAAACCCTTTCAGGCCTTTGGCCAGATCTTCAAGGGGAATCGATTTGCTCAGAGCCCGAAAAGGCGCGAAAGGGTCCTGATCCCCGGTTCCCGCTCTCCAGCTCAAACCAACAAGAACCCCTTCTCCCAACAATTCCCTGGCTTCCTTGAGCTTCTCCGGAAGCGGTTGAAGTCGAAATGATTCCGGTGTCATATTGGAAACTGAATAGCGCAGAATATAAGGCAGATCTGCAACATAGTGATTCTGATCTGCCACCCGGGCTCCCTGGGCACTGACAGAATCGTACAGTCCGGATCTCTCCAAAAGTTTCGCTCCTTTGGATCGGGTGACAAAATGGACTTCTCTGGCTCCAAGTTCCTTCAGGTAGGGAACAAAACGGGAAAAGAACAGCTCATCCCCAATACCCTGATCTGTCAGAATATTCAGCACTTTGCCATCAAAGCGAAGCGGTCCGCGGACATCCCGCTCCAGAAACCGTCCTCCTCCGCGCATGGAAGTACGAATCCGGTAAAAATCCCAACCCAGATTCCAGTCCCCTTTGGAAAGCAGCATCTGCCCATAAACTGCCGCGGCATCGTGATCCTGCCCATTAGCCTGAAGATAGCGAAGCATGTGCTCCATTGCTTCCTCCGGCTTTCCCAGATACTGACAGACCGTTGCCAGATGCTTCTGGGCCGCCAGCATTCCGGGCTCGTATTTCAAAGCCAGCTGAAACTTGCGGTAAGCTTCTTCATAAAGCCCTTCAAGAAGCTGAAGAGCTCCAAAATTATTCAGGCCATCCGGGTTCTGTGGGTTCAGGCTAAGAACCTTAAGCAGTTTTTCCCGAGCTTCTTCCATGCGGCCTTCTCTTTGAGCAATATTGGAAAGGGTCAATAGAGATTGCTCACAATCCGGCTTCATCTGAAGGGAATTTCCCAGAAAAGTTTTGGCTGCCGAGAAATCTCCCTGCTCATAATGACAGGCCCCAAGCACCAGGCAACACTCATAATCCGACTGACTCCCGGAAATCATTCCGATGACACTGGGAATGTCTGCGAAGCATCTTGTCAGAAAAAGCAGATGAGCCAGAGTCAGAAGGTAACTTCGTGATCTGGGGCAATACTCCAGAGCTTTTCCGATATGCTGTAAAGCCCGTGAAAAGTCCCCTTTTGCCTGATAAACCCTTGCGAGTCCATACATCGCCTCGGCTTCCGAAGGATTCATTTGAAGAGCTTCCTGATAGCAGGCTTCTGCTTCCTGATATCTCCCCTGTTCATGAAACCTGATTCCCTGCTGTAACTGTGTGCTCATACCCTCTCCTTTGAAAAGAGGTGAAATTTTAAGTGTTCCAGACTTTCTTCCCAACCCTGGGGGGTCTGATAAAACGGGGTAGACTGCATCAGACATGTTCCATAAGCCGGATTTCCCCAGCGATATTCCGGAGGAAATGGAACCAGAACATTGCCTTTTTTACCCAAAGCTTCATACATATGAAGATTGGTATTACTGGTACAGACATATTCATCCAGTTCAGCCAGGAATGACAGCATCTGAATCAGATTTTCATTCAGAGAAGTAGCATCTCTCCAGGCTCCCGAAAAAGAAGAAACCAGCTCGGCCACCTCTTCTTCTGATGGATTTCTCTGAAGCAGAAAAATCGTTCCGGGCCAATTCTGAAGAGTTTCTCCCAGACATTTCGGATCGATGGATTTACTCAAGGCTCTGGAAACCCTATGCCCTGTCTGAACGCCAGATCTCCAGGTCAGGCCCAGCCAGGGACGGGGACAATCCCTGAACAATTCAGGAAAATCATGATTTCCCTGAGGAAACAGAAGAAACTCACCCGGACTCCCAGCTGAATCCAGAAGGTAGGGTAAATCTCCCACCAGAAAAATATGATCCGGTTCAAACGTCAATTCTTCGGCAGCCGAGCAAAAATCCAAGGCAGGATGATTCTTAAGCAAAGGAGCCATTTTGCTTTGAGTGACATAGCCAATCCACTTGGCCCCAGCTTCTCTTAAAAGAGGGATCCATTTCAGGAAGAAAAGCTCGTCTCCTAAACCCTGATCCTGAATCAGGAGAATTGATTTCCCCTGTAAAGATGGCCGCAATGGCTCCTTTATCTGCAGCGGATTTCCTGTCGCGGTCGGTCTTAGTCGATGAAAATCCCAACCCGCCTTCAAATCCTGATTCAAAAAAGCCAGATGAGAACTCCAGTCAGCAAGCTCAGCCGTCTGAATCCCGGCCTCCCAGGCCAGAAGAGATTCTTCATATGCTTTGGGGAAATCTCCCTGAAGAAATTTCAGAAGAATTTTTGCCTGAGCGTAGGCCGGATTTCCTCCGATTTCTTCCAAAATGGCTTCAGCCTGTTTCAGCTTCCCCGCCTCCAGAAGAATTTTGGCATAGATGTGACCAAGATCCGGATTTCTACATGCCTGATACGTTCTTGAAAAGAGGCCCTCGGCTTCCTCATAACGAGAAGCCCGATGCAACAGAAGTGCCAGCTTTGCCTGGGCTCTTTCATCCTGAAGCCCACTTTGACTCCTGAATTCAATCTCCCAGTCTAAAAGTCTCTTTCTCGCCTCCGTCAATGCAGAAGTCCAACTCCTATCCCGACTTTGCCTCAAAACCGAAAACCCCGGAAGCCATTTCGAAGAATCCCCCGTAAGTCCCCAGCGAAAATCTGGAGGAACCGTAGCCAGAAGAACCCCCCTGCAATCCGTATGCAGGGCCAGATGAAAGGTTGTCGAGCTCACCCCCAGAAGAAAATCGCAGTCCCCCACGGACTTCAGAAGCTTCATTGGGTCTTCATTGGCAGAGCTGAAGTCCTCAAGCCTTTCTCCCAGGCTTTCCTGAAGAAGCTTCATTTCTTCGGCCTGAGGGTGGCGCTGGAGAATCCGGACCTTACAGCCAAGTTCCTGAAGAATCGGCAGACATTCCTCCAGCGGAACTTCCTTGTGATTGGGACTATCCGGATTTGAAACCCCTTCCGCACTATGACCGGACCGCCAGGAAAAGCCCAGAACCGGCTCAGAGTTGTCTCTTCCGGAATACACACGAAGGGGTTCACAGCAACCCAGAGCAGACTCTCCCAGAACTGATGGAAGGTCCCCGATTGCCACATAATCTCCGGGGATCTCTTCCTCCACAACCGTATGAAATTCAATCCCGGGGTAAAGGGACTCCACAACTTCCTTCAGTTTTGATGGAGCCCATAAAGCAATTTTTGTCCAGCCCAGCCTTCTTTCCACCTCTGGCAGAAATCGGAGATAAAACAGGACATCCCCCATGCCCTGCTCACCTTTAAGCCGGATTTCCTGCGCCTTCTTCGGCATGATGCCATCAGGACATTCCCGGAGTCGGGCGAGACGGTGGGACCAGTGTCTGAAGCCCTCCTCAAGCCTTCCAAGACCCAAGGCAGCATGAGCCGCATTCTGATGTGCCATCACATCATCGGGCCGGTGCCTGAGGCACTCCTCAAACGCATCGAGGGCAGACTCAAACTCATCAAGGCGCATCAGGGCCAGCCCCAGATTATAATGCGCTGGAGCAAACTCCGGATTTTTCTTCAGGCATTCTGAAAATGCATCTCTGGCCTGTTCGTATTCTTCCAGATTCAGCCAGGCCGTCCCTTCCCAGTTGATGAAATCCACCAGCAGGGGAAAAACTCCGCGCGCTTTCTGGGCTGTCTCAAGAACGGCTTCCCAGGAGACTCTGGAAAGAATACTCAACTCTTTGAGAAACCACAAAGGTTCTTTGGGCTGCATCGTCTGGAGCTTGCGAAATACAGTCAGGGATTGGGCCGTGTCTCCAAGTCTTTCCAGAAGAAAATTCCCAAACCCTTCCCAGAGTTCCACCTTAGCCGGACTTTCCTGCAAAAGAACCAGAAAGCCCCTGAAAACCTCTTCCAGTTCTTTTTCCGAAGAGGCTTCAAGAGCTTTCGCCTGAAGCTCTTTCAAACTCAAGTCAGGCCTGACGGGAAGCAATGATCTCGATTTCGACCCGGGCACCTTTTGGAAGACCCTTGGCTGCCACACAGGAGCGGGCTGGATATGGTTCGGAAAAATGGGCTGCGTAGATCTCATTGATCACTGGGAAATCAGCCATATCTGCCAGAAAGATTGTGGTCTTGACGACATTCTCAAAGCCCAGCCCATTGTCCTTCAGCATAAAATCAATGTTTTTAAAGACCTGACGAGCTTCGGCCTCAAAGGAATCCGCGACCATTTCACCTGTCTGACGATCCAAGGCAATCTGACCGGAAAAAAATAAAAGTCCCCCAGCCTCCCGGCCGAGGACATAAGGCCCGATGGGCTCAGGAGCACGATCTGATTTCAGTACAGAACTCATGACAAACTTCTCCTTTTTGTTTGAAGCCCGCCGAGTATAGCATGTGATAGACTACCCGCATGCGTGGTCTTCAAATTGAGCTTGAAAGTATCCAGGGTGAAGTCGAACATCTGGGCGAAGAACGCTGGAAAATCTCTCACTGGTTCTACCAGATGAACCTGTTTCAGAAAGAGCCTTACCGGGGCGGACTCTACCTCTTTGTCCCACTTGATAAACGCCAGGAGGCCATCCTGATGGATGCCCAGGCCATGGGACTCGGAGGCTTTCACGTTTGGCATCCGATCGCCGAGTCCTTTCAGGGGCTTGAAGGTGTCACGCTGGCAGCCCACACCGAGGTTCATTCCAAGGCTCCCCTGACCCTCACCGCTACTTCTTCCGGGTCCCTTCTTGAGGCCCTGAAATTCCTGGAAAAATCCACTGTTGATTTAAGTACTGTCATGCTGGAGGCTCTGGAAGCTGTGGCAACCAGATATGAACTCCCAGCCAATCCCTCTCAGGAGAATTCATGAGCAATGCCAGTTTTGTTTTACCCGAACCAAAGAATGAACCAGTCTGGGATTACGCCCCAAAAGATGCCGGAAGAGAGAAGCTTCAGGCAACCTTGAAGGAGCTGCGTTCCCAGGTTCAGGACATCCCCATGATCATCGGAGGAGAGGAAGTCCGCACTGGCAACACCGTCAACTGCGTCTGCCCTCATGATCACCAGCACATTCTGGCTCACGCTCATCTGGGAAGCCGCGAACATGTGGAAAAAGCTATCGAGTCAGCCCTGAAAGCCCGCGAGAAATGGACTGCCATGCCCTGGGAACACCGGGCAGCAATTTTTCTGAAAGCCGCCGAACTGATCTCCGGACCTTACCGGGCCCGCATGAATGCAGCTACCATGCTGACCCAGTCCAAGAATGCCCATCAGTCTGAAATTGACGCCATTTGTGAACTGGTAGACTTTCTGCGCTTCAACGTCAAATTCATGGAAGAAATCTATACCGATCAGCAAAGACATCACGCTGACGGAATCTGGAACCGCCTGGAGTACCGGCCTCTGGAAGGTTTTGTTGCCGCGGTAACACCCTTCAACTTCACCGCCATTGCCGGAAATCTGCCTTCCTGTATGGCCATGATGGGCAATGTCGTCGTCTGGAAACCAGCCCAGACCCAGATCTATTCTGCTGCTCTGACCATGGAGATTTTCCGTGAAGCAGGACTGCCAGATGGAGTTATCAACCTGGTCTACACTCCCGGACCAGATTTCTCAGATGTCATTCTGAAGCATCCCGATTTTGCCGGCATCCATTTCACCGGTTCAACCCGGGTCTTTCAGTCTTTCTGGAGAGAAATCGGCAACAATATCGAGCGCTACAAATCCTATCCCCGTATTGTTGGTGAAACCGGAGGCAAGGATTTCGTCGTGGCCCATCCTAGCGCTGATCCTCTGGCTGTTGCCACCAATCTGGTGCGAGGAGCCTTTGAGTTTCAGGGCCAGAAATGCTCTGCAGCTTCAAGAGCCTATGTCCCCAAAAGTCTTTGGCCTGTCATTCAGGATCATATGAACCAGATGCTGGATGACATCAAAATGGGTCCCGTCGAGGATTTCTCCAATTTTGTGAATGCCGTTATTGATAAGAAAGCCTTTGACTCCATCACTTCCTACATTGACTACGTCAAAGACTCCGATGAAGCAGGCATTGTCTACGGTGGAAACTACGATGATTCCAAGGGATACTTCATTGAGCCCACGGTAATCCTGACCAACAACCCGGACTTTCGCACCATGCGGGAAGAAATCTTCGGGCCCGTTCTGACCATCTTTGCCTATGACGACAGTCAATGGGATGAAATCTTGAAGGTTGTTGATAACACCAGTCCCTATGCCCTCACCGGGGCTGTTTTTGCCCGCTGCCGTGAAGCCATTGTTCAGGCCTCCAATGCTCTGAAAAATGCTGCCGGTAATTTTTACATCAACGACAAGCCCACCGGGGCAGTGGTCGGACAGCAGCCTTTTGGCGGAGCAAGAGCCTCTGGAACCAATGACAAGGCCGGGGCAAGACAGAACCTGATGCGTTGGGTTTCCACCCGCACAATCAAGGAAACCTTCGTGTCCCCAACAAACTACCGCTATCCCTTTCTGGGATAACCGGACATAGAAAAATCCCCCGGAGTGAAGACTCACTCCGGGGGATTTTTCTATTCCCAGACTTCAACCGTTACGGGACCATGATCACTGATGAAAAGCTCCCGGTGATTCAGGCGATCCGGGGTCGACTCCTCCCGCTCTTTGACAAACATGCGAAAAACGGCATCGTACTGCCACACCGATGGCTTCACAACTCCAGGACTTTTCATCAATCCCCTGGAAGTCAGAATAAAGTCGATGGTCTCTGGCTCACCCTTATAAAGAAAAGAGCCCTGCCCTGGAGGAAAAATCACCGAATTCCACAATAGCGGATCCTGACTTCCCTGATAAAGACTGGCAATCGAATCTGTTCCCAGCTCTTCCTCCACCGGATCCATTCCAATGCTGTCATTCAGATCTCCAAGGACAAAAATATCTTCGAAGTCCAAGGCTGCCTTCTCTACGCGATCCCGAATCATTTCCTGATGTGTCCGGTTCTGAACTCTGGCAAAAAGAGCCTGTTCATGCCCACGGGCAAACTTGGACTTTGGATAGGCCGCAATGAATTTATACCAGTGACCAGGTCTGGCCTTTAACTCAAGATCAAATTCAATTGGAAAGCGCGACCAGAAAATTTTCTTCTTTTCTCCCTTGTATTCAATTTCCTTGTAGGGATAGAAGGGATAAAGGCGATTGCCTTCCGAAGCTTTCTCGGAAGACAGGGCCTCATATCTTCGGATCTGAAATTTTTCCTTGTCCACAAAAGCAGCAACCTGCTGGTTGAAGTAATATTTCTTGTTTTTCACAACCGGGAAATTGTGAATCACCGTATAACGCCCATCCAGATACTCATCCGAGAATTTCTGCATCACTGCCGGTTCGGAAGGAGCTTCGCAAATCACCAGGACATCCATATCCAGATAACGGATATAGCGGGCCAGAAATTCCCGGCTCAAGCGATCAAACTCAGCTTCAATTTCCTTGGACGGGGGATTTTCCGGCTTCTGAAAAATCGGTTTTTCAACATTATTTTCAAATAGAGCCGCCATGAAATAGATATTGGCGACTCCCACCTTAAACAGAGGAGCGGACCCCAGAATTCGGGAATCCGCAAACTGCATTCCTGTAAATAAAAATCCCAGTATGACAGACCAGATCTTCAGCATTCTATTCCTTTCCATCAGGGTTTAAGCAATCGGTGCAGGTGAAAGCCAGGCTCCAGAGGAACCTGTCCCTGATGCCTGAATCCCGCCTCCTTGAGTCCTGAAAGAAAAGACATAAAAGACGGAATCGTTTCCAGAGCAAACATAGCATTCCCGATCCTTACCCTGCCATCTCCCAGCCCGCCTTCTTCAATCAGAAGCAGACTTCCTGATTTTAAACAGCGAAAAATCTCTTTCATAATGGGGGGCTTCAATCCATGAATCCAACCATTCATGAGCCAGACTGTCGTTAAAAAACTGTCATCAGCAAAAGGCAGAGCCTGAAAATCTCCATGAACAATGTAAGCACCCGGCATCCTTCTCAGGTGAAACCCAAGCATGGTGAATGAGCAGTCAATTCCAACCTTGTTCTGAGGTAAATCCGCCCAACCTCTTCCGGTCCCACTGCCTAAATCAAGAACGGGAGATCTGGCCCAGGCTTTCAGCCATTTTCCAAGGCGTTCGGAATCGGGATGGGCCCCATGATAGACTTCTGACTGATGATAAAGACCTAAAGGATATGACATGACCCAACAGGATATCATTTTAGAAAATCTGATGACTTCTCTGCCGGAATCCACGCTTCAGGACTACAAAAGTCTTCCGTTAAAAAAGAGAAAGCTATTATGCCGGCAAATGCTGGAACTGGTGCTCCGTTATCACCCCGAATACTTCACTCAAAAACCGACAGTGGCATCCGGTGGGCTTTCCCTCCCCCACTTAAACCCTCAAGCCTCTCTCCTTAAGGATAACTCTCTCTCCAGAGGTGGGGGCTGGATCGTACCCAACCGGACTCTGAAACTTGAAATGGTCTCGGGCCGGGAAAGCTGGACAGCCATGGCTTGCTTTCTTTGGATCTGTGGTGGCATTGCCAGCTTTGCCCTTTACCACAATGTCATCCTGGCTCTGGGGTGCCTTGGCGCCGGTATCCTGACCTTCAAGAAACTCGCCGGACTGGATGACTGCATCGTTGCCGATCTGGCCAGCCGTCGCTTCTATACGATCAAATCCGACAAAAAGTCCCAAACCGTTCTGCCCCAGCTGCGCTTCAACGATCTGATCTGCCTGAGTGTGGACAGCAAATACGTCAAGAATAAAAATGGGACTACCTGGTCCTACTGGGTGTCTGCCATCGGCAAAGATAATCGGGGTATGAAGCTCTCAGAATCAGGAAGCTTTGAAGATGCCATGGAGTACTGTGCCTGTCTTTGCAAGGAACTGGATCTTCCCTTCAACAAAAACATTGAATCCGAATCCCTGCTAAACCGCTCCCGGCTTCAGCCCATTAAACTGTAGAAAATTCAAGCCGGACCAGGACATCCTGCATTCCCTTCAAAAATTCGGCTTTCCCACCATAGGAAGGATGCCTTAAAGCCGGCCCATCCCAACCGGTAAAAACTCTTCTGCAGTTGGATTCGGCCTTGCGTCCAATCGCCACAACACTCTGAAATTCAAACAAATCCAGAATTTCCAGAAGGTAGGATTCTCCTTCTTTCAACTCCATACTCAAAGGAGCCCGATTGGTTTTTGGCTCTCCCTTCCTATGCGGGTGGAAGGGAAAGGAATTCCAGCATACCGGGAGCACTGAACCCTCCAGAGGAAAAGCCTGCCAGACCGAAAAAGCCGTCTGTTCCTTTTGGATTTCATCCGGTAAGAACAACCGGGAGGACAGTTTTTTCCAGAAAAGGTGTTCTGACTCCTGAATCAGTCTTGGGCAGGAAAATGGAATGCCCGTCAGACCACATCCCCGATACCCCGGAGCCTCTCCGATCAGAAGTATCTTCACTCCTCTCCATTGCCGAAGGGTCTGGAAATAGACTTTCAAATTATCCAAAAGCTCTGGATTGCAATAGGGATTTCCTACATTGTCGACACGCTTACGCAAAGCAAGTCTTTGGAGGAAATCCCCTAACTTCTGCTCAAAAACAGATTCACTGAGCTTTATAGGTAAACTCCTGCCCCGCAAGGGTTGCTTCATACATCAGACCTTTATGAGGCCGAACCACAACAAGGGTGCCGTCCTTGAAACCAGCCTCACCAGCCGCCCCCTTATCGATGACGACAGCTCCCACATTTGCTCCAAAGGCAAAGTGGCCTGATTTGAAACGCTCCATTGTCCCTGCGTCCTGAAAGAAGATGATCTCTCCGTAGACCTGGGCTCCCAACTGAAACCCTACCGACACCTGAGTCATTTCCGAGGTCCCTACAAAGCGGCCCTTCTCATAGACACGTCCATACCCGTGAGCTCCTCCAACACCAATTCCAACCTTGCTGATTTTGGGAAACACAGCCCAACCAGCTGCGCTATCAAAGACTTTCTGGAGACTGGAATCAATCTCAAGCATCTTCTTAATCAAAAGCTGGGCATTTTCCTCTCCGCTTCTTTCATGCCGAAACGGATTCCATTTTGCTTCATTCACAGACGTCATTCCAAGGCTTCCCATGACACAGACGACCCACAACATCAGCTTTTTCATAAGCACATCCTGATCCACTTAGAATCATAGACGAACCATATTGGAGCACAATTTCTGTCAGATCGAACTATGCTCCATTTCATGACTATTTCTGGCGTTTCTCTTCCAGGAGATCCATGCGACAATTCATTGATGAATTCCGAATTCACCTCAAAACACCTTTCGGCAAGCCTTCTGGGTACAGCCTTGGGAGACTCCCTTGGACTCCCGTTCGAAGGACTTCCTCCAGATAGAATCTCCAGTCGGCTTAAACCCTCTTCGGCAACAACTTCTTTTCACCAAAGGCATGGTATCTGATGATACGGATCACGCCAGATTTACCCTTCAGGCACTGATAAAGTCAGAGAATCATCCAGAACGCTTTTCCAAGGAACTCCGATCTCGATTCCTTCGCTGGTTCCTTCAGATTCAACCAGGTATCGGACTTGCAACCTTAAAGTCCGGACTTCGCCTCCTCATCAGATTCAATCCAAAGAACTCCGGAGTGTTTTCAGCCGGAAACGGGCCCTGCATGCGAGCCCCAGTCATTGGAATCTATTGTGAAGATTTCTCCCGGATAATTGAATTCAACTCCATTTCCACCCGTCTCACCCATACGGATCCCAAGGCAGAATATGGTTCCTACGCAATTGCCCTTACTGCCCACTTTCAGTCACATAAGCCTGACTGGACTCCTTCGGAATTCCTGAACCAGCTTCAAACGGCCTTCCCCAGGATCGACGAAAACTTCATGAACCTTCTATCTCAGGCTCTTGAGTCTGCCAATCGGCATGAATCCTTACAGGAGTTCTGCTCAAAACCTGAATTCCAGAGAAGTATTTCCGGGTATGTCTATCATACCGTTCCAGCCATTCTTCAAATCTGGTTCCGTAAACCATCCAATACTCTTGCGGCCCTTCAGGAAATGATTGCGGCAGGTGGAGACACAGACACCACCGCAGCGATTTTAGGAGCTCCGCAGACTCCGGAAGAGCTGTATTTACTGGACAATATCATCGCCTGGCCTTACCCCATAACCCAGCTGCAGGACCTTCCAACCAGCCCTTCTTCATTCCAGGAACCATGGATGCCAATGGTAATTGCACGAAACCTGTTTCTTTTGGCAATTGTTCTTGCCCACGGTTTTGCCAGGTTATTCCGAGTCGATCTTATCCTTCCTTCCAGGCCACAAGGAAAATAAAAATCTTCAACTGGAAGCAACCCCCTCACAATGAGGGATTTCAAAAGAGTTTGAAAAACTCAGCCAGCAGCTCTGG
>CAZDAM010000021.1:0-36663 GCA_964503595.1 uncultured bacterium | reverse complement strand
TTAAATATCCATAAAGGATTTGAGGTAGGCAGAAAATCGAAATGGCAAACCCAAAAAGAGGGAAAAAGAATGGGGACAGGATTACTAATATATGACAAATCCAATAAGTCCTTTTGAGGAGATATAAAAAGTTGAGCTCATTTTTCATTTGAATTTTATCTGGATGGGCAACTATTTTTTGGGTTGGCCTGGATTTCCAGCGATGTATCCCATGGCTCGTTCTGATTGAGAACCTGCTGCTCCCCCAACTCCCCATTGCAGAAGCCCACGTAACTTCAAGCGAATCAATAGCTTTTAGAAAGAATAGTTTGTCTCAGATGGCTTGGTTTTTCAAATGCAAATTTCCGATTCAGGAAAACAGTCAATTCTTATAGACTCCAATTGAGTGTCAAAAGGTAGGGTGGATTTCGTAAAAGGTCTTTACTGTATGTTTTGAATACCCAGCAGGTCAGGGCCGAGTTTTTTTGAGAGCTGTAGGTCGGGAGGGCATGGACATTCCTGCCCAGGGCTTTTGCCTGCTAAAATCCTTTTATGAAGCAAAACCGACTGACAGAACTTTTGAAGATTAAGTTTCCCGTGATCCAGGGCGGAATGGTCTGGTGTTCGGGGCATAAGCTGGCCTCGGCGGTGAGCCGGGCCGGGGGGCTTGGACTGATTGGCTCGGGTTCGATGCGGCCGGATCTTCTGGTGGAGCACATCAGAAAATGCAGGCAGAGCCTTGAGGGCAAACCATTTGGGGTCAATATCCCGCTTTTTTACAAGTACAGCGAGGAATTCATCCAGATTGTGATGGAAGAGAAGGTTCCGGTGGTTGTGACTTCTGCCGGCTCCCCGAAAAAATACACAGGAAAGCTCAGGGAAGCAGGCCATCTTGTTGGCCATGTGGTGCCCTCTGCTCTGCTGGCCAGAAAATGCGAGGACGCCGGAGTGGATTTTGTGGTCTGTGAAGGCTTTGAGGCCGGAGGCCATAACGGGATGGATGAAATCACCAGTTTCTGCCTGATCCCGCAGGTCAGACAGGCGGTTTCCCTGCCGGTGGCGGCGGCTGGCGGTATTGGCACCGGAGCCCAGATTCTGGCAGCCATGACCCTTGGGGCTGATGGGGTTCAGATTGGGACGCGATTTGCCTGTTCCATGGAATCTTCTGCTCATCCCGCATTCAAGGAAACCATCATGCTAAGCCAGGAAAACACGACAGTTCTGACCCTGAAGAAACTCACGCCGGTACGTCTGGCCAGAAACGCTTTTTATGCAAAGGTTCAGGAGCTGGAAAAGCAGGGACTGGATACGGTGGAAAACCTGATGGAACTTCTGGGGAAGGGAAGAGCCCGCCAGGGAATTTTTGAAGGGAATCTGGAGGAAGGAGAACTTGAGTTTGGTCAGGTTTCCGCCCTGATTCGGGATTGTCCTCCGGTTCAGGAAATCATGGAGCGGCTGAGGCAGGAGTTTTTGGAGGCTCAGCTCAGGGTGGCTGAGTTCTGATGCAGTTCTGGCAGCAGGAGATACGATTGCCGGCAAAGGGCCGGGGGCTTTGGGAAGTGACCGGGACGGTTTGCAGCCTTCTTCCGGCATTGCCCAGAACAGGTTTACTGAATCTTTATCTGCCCCATACTTCTGCGAGCCTTCTGATTCAGGAGAATGCCGATCCAACAGCCAGAAAAGATCTGGAAAGTTTCCTGGTGCGTCTGATTCCTGATGGGGAAAGCTGGCATGTGCATACCCTTGAAGGGGAGGACGATTCCAGTTCGCACATGAAGGCTGCAATCACCCAGACCTTTCTTCAGATCCCGGTGCGGGAAGGAAGACTTGGGCTTGGGACCTGGCAGGGAATCTATCTTTGGGAGCATCGCAAGGGGAGTCATGCCCGCAAACTGATTCTGACCCTGATGGGGGATTCCATTGGTCTTTGATCCCGGCCTCTGGACTTTCTTCAGCTCTTTTGTCCTCGGTTTTCATTTCGCTCCGTTTGCTCTAAGAAGGCTCATCTGCATTTTGTTTGGCATGGGGGCTGTTCTGTTCTTCTGCCCAGGGGCGTTCTTTATCCTGTGGGGCTTTCAGCTCAAGCTTCTCTTTGACTATGGCTATATTGGAAAACCCCGTCTGGTGGCCGGTTTTTTGCTGCTGGTCGCAGTGGCTGGTCTCAATCTGGATGGTGTGAGTGCTCCGGGCTTTGATCCCTGGTTTCTTCTGCCCTTCAACCTTCAGAGACAGTTTCACCTCTGGTTCCGTTTCCGGGAATTTTCTGAAGATGACAGACCGGAATTTCTGACAATTCTGGCCTATATCTGGTGCCCTATCCTTCTGTTTTCCTCGGTGGAATGGTTTTTAGATGCCCGAAAAGCTCTGGAGGAGAAAAGCCCCAGACCTTTATTCAGACAAGCGGGTCAGTGGCTTTTGAAGGCGCTCATAGCGGCCTATATTGCCGAATGGATTCGGGCTCATCTGACGGTACCGGTCTTTACTTCTGACAAAGAAGTCTATGGTCCGGCGCTTTTCTGGGCAATTATGCTGGAAGGGCCGGCTTTCTTCCTTTCCATGATCTCCATCTTTTACTGGGGCCGGTTTTTTTCCGCCCTGATTGGCATGAATTTCCAGTTTCCACTTTTCGGTCCCGTTTACAGGGCCCGCTCTCCGGTGCATTTCTGGTTGAACTGGAATATTCCGACCGTCCATACCTTAAGGGAGTTTTTCTTTCTGCCTTTGATGCGAAAAGGGGGAATGAAGATTCAGGTCTTTATCGGAGTTCTGGGTCTTTGGTGGCTGATTCAGGCGCTTTGGCATCACAATCTGCTTTGGGGGGCGATTCATGCCGTGGTTCTGTTTGCCCAGATTGCCTATATCCGTAAAAAAGCGCTTGGTGCAGGCTGGGCGCGATTCTGGCACAGAAAGATTCCTGGCCTGTTCAAGATCGGTTTGACCATGGGCTTTATCCTGCTCTCGGCAAGCATCTGGCCTGGAGGCAGGCCGGATCTGCTCTTAAATGGAATTCTGCGTTTCCTGAAATTTCTGGTGGGTGCATGAGCAGGCTGGCAAGTCTTCTGATTGTCCTGGTTCTCTGGCTCCTTGAAGCTCTGCTTCACCGAAGGAAGCCGCGTAGAGACGGTGTCTTTCTGGATGGACTGCACTTTTTCCTGACGCCGTACCTGGTTCAGATCTGGCTGGGTTATTTTCTGATTCCTCTGGGGGCTGTCCTGATTCTGGGGCTGGAAGGAATCCGCTTCTTTCCACTGGGGGAGATTTCCCTGACGGTGCCTCTGACTCTTTTTTGTCTGCCCATCTGCGATCTGGGAAGCTATCTCATGCACCGGCTTCAGCATCGGGTTCCCTTCCTGTGGCGCTTTCATCAGATTCATCATAGTTCACAAGAGCTTGATGTCCTGTCCTCGGTACGCTTTCATTCTCTGGACGCAGCATTGCAGCAGGCGGCATTTGGATTGCCCCTGTACCTTCTGGCCTTTGCGGATGGACATTTTTCGCGTTCTGAAGGGGAATGCATTCTGCTGGCGGCAGGTATTCTGATCGCCTGGAATGTTCTGACTCACGGGAGTTTTGGGCACTGGCCGAAATTTCTCGATACCCTGTTTGTGACGCCCGGCTTTCACCGTAAGCATCATGAAGTGGGAGCAAGAGGACATTATGCCCTGCAGTTCTCCTTTTGGGACCGCTTTTTCGGGACTCAGATAAAATCCGGTAAAGAAAAGGGCTTTCTGATTGTTCATGGGCTGGATGATGGAAAAAATCCTTCTCTGGCGGAGCAATTCTTCTGGCCAGGGTGTTAGAATTCAGATGTGCAAAAACGCTTAAAGATTTCTCATTCCTGTGGTTTCTGGCCTCAAGTGCGTGACTTTGAACAAAGAATCCAGGATTTAAACGATCAGAAGCGTTGGCTCTGGCAGGATTTTTTGAGCTGGCTTTCCTTAAACGGGGCATCTTCGCTTCAGACTGCCTTTCCCTTTGAGGGTAAGAACCCACGGGAAACAGCTCTGTCAGAGGCTCTGGTGAACCGATTCACCGAGAGCCTGAAACCGTCTTCCTGTGGATTTTCTCTGGCCGTGTCCTCGCCCCAGAACTTTCCGGGAACCCGTAATGCCTTCAGGGTGGCTTTTGATCCGGAATGCATGGATTTCAACCTGGAAACGCAAGGGGGGAAGGTTTTTCGCTATCTGCCTCCATCGGTTCCTTTGGTGAACCTTCCCAATCTGAGTGGTAGCAATCCGGTCATGAATCAGGGCTTAAGTGGTGAAAACGGCCTGTATCAGGGAATTTCCGGAGGTTGTGCCGCTTTGGATAAAGGCATCTGGGATCTTCAGGAAGAGCGCGTTGATCAGGCTCTGGTTCTGGGGGTTCAGACCCTGAATCTTCAGTCGGTTCAATGGAGCCTGATTCACTGGGAGGAAATTGCTGATCTGGAGGGGCTCTGGCATCCGGTTGAGCTTGGAATCGGACTTCTGATCGAAGAGGCCGACAAGGATGAGGCGGCGATTTCGGAATGGGAATTCTGGCAGACGGCCCATGATTTTGGTGCTGAGCCCAGAGAAGTTCTGAAATTTCATGAGAAGGAAATTCCCAAGGGTCTTCCTCTTTTGACGAATGCTTCCCCAAAGCTTTGCGGAAACTTTCGGAAACGGGGCAGAAAAGAAGTTTTCAGTACCCGCTATCTGGGGGATGGAGGAGTGGCTTCGATTCTGGAAGATATGCTTTTTGCCCGAAGCTTTCTGAGTGAGAGCCGACCGGAAATTGCGGTTTTGATGGGCTATCGGGATGGAAGTGCAGCCCGTGCTGTCTGGCAGTGGAGAATGCCTTGAGAAGCTTTACTACAGAAGAGATTCAGACCTGCCTCACCGAGAGTCTTAAGGACATCACCATGAGGGAAGAACTGGATTCCGGCACCAGGCTTGGGGAGCTGTCCCTTGATTCCCTGGATGTACTGGAGCTGTTTTTCCGGTTGCAGGCTTTTCTGGGAACGGAAATCACGCAGGAGGATATGCAGAAATTCCTGTTGGGTGAGGAAGAAAACATGCAGATTGCCATGCAGAAGTTTTCGGAGCGGACCATTTCTGAGCTGGCGGTGATTCTGCAAGCGGGTTTTGAGGGTAGAGAGGCTTTGGAAGGGAAGCTTGAATCTTTGGAAAATGGTCTTGAGCTTTGGGATGAGTACCAGTCTCAAAAAGCAGATGGAATTTTGAGCTGGAAAAAAGAGCGCCACAAAACCCGGCTTCTGAAAATCAGGCACTTGCCCAGAAGCCGGGCATTCTTTGCCGAGACCGGAGCGGAACGGGAGCAGGAACTTCTGGCCCTGATGCGTCAGAAAGGCTCTAAAAAATCCTGGCATCTGGTCAGAAGGCGCTTTGGCAATGAATTGCTGAAGCTGGCTCAAGCAGGTGGCTTCTGATGCAGGTAGTGGTTCGCAACCGGGCTTTGATGACATCACTTGCCCCCTGTCTTGAAAGGCATTTTGAACTTCTTCACAGGGGAGGTACGGGCTTTTGTATCAGCCCGGAGCTTCAGGCCATGAGTCAGGCTCAAATCTGCGGGCTGATGGGAGGGCGTTTTCTGGTAGATCCGGATCAGAAAGCTCCTCCTCCCCGTCATCAATGGCTCGAAAATGCTAAATCTGAGCTGAATTTTGCTTCCCTGGATCAGACGGAATCTTTAGGCATTTATCTGGGGTTCGGGTTCTATCCTTCGGTAAGGACGCTGTTTCTTCAGGCTTCCCTTCTGATGGGGCAGGGGCGTGGGGAAGACGGACTTGAGTTTGATTATGCCCAAAGATTGCAGGATTATTTTCTGGCTCTTGGAGTTGCTACCGGTCCTTTTGAGGAAATTCTGAAGCGCGAGATGTTCTTCTCTCACCCCTCCCTCTTTCTCAACCGGCTACGCAATGCCTTTGGGGGGCGTGGTCCGGCCGTTGCGATCAACAATCTTTGTGTCTCAAGCCTCCAGGCTCTTGGAGAGGCCTACCGGGCTGTCCGATCCGGCCGGGTGTGCCGGGCTCTGGTGGTTGGGGTTGAAGAGATTTCCGTTCTTTCCGTTCTGACCTTTGCCAGGCTGGGAGCTCACTCCAGAAGCGAAGATCCGGCGACAGCCTGCCTGCCCTTCGATCTGGGGCACAACGGGATTGTCCTTGGGGACGCTCTGGGCATGGTGGTTCTTGAAGGGTTGGAAACCCCTGAGCCATCGGATACCGTACTTCAGGGGTATGCGACTTCCAACAATCTCCATCATCTGACAGATTCTCCCCAGGATGGGCGGGGACTGACGGCTACGATGAAAGAAGCCCTGGGGGAGGCCGGGTTTGAAAGCGTGGATCTTCTGACGGCTCACGGTACGGGTACCCGTTC
The DNA here is from genome assembly GCA_964503595.1 of uncultured bacterium. GTDB lineage: Bacteria > Muiribacteriota > UBA6191 > UBA6191 > UBA6191 > CAZDAM01. Next base: position 30,322 of record CAZDAM010000021.1, on the reverse strand, counting down.
CAATGATCCTTCCGAACTCAGAGCGATTGCCGAAGTTCTTGGAAAAAATGCTCCGGTCCAATCCCTGAAAGGGCATCTGGGGCATACTCTGGCCGCTGCGGGTATGGTAAATTTTTTACTTTGCGAGGATCAGCTCAGGCGTGGTCAGGCGGTTGCAACCCGTGGACTGAAAGAGCCGCTTCCTGAAGGATCGGAAGTGGATCTGATCCGCGAACCTGCTCGTGAGCTTTCGGGTTCCAGGGGCCTGATCAATGCAGCGGGCTTTGGTGGTTTTAACGCGAGTCTGGTTCTGAAGGCGGGAGAATATGAGTGATTTACCAGTCCTGGTTGTCGGGGGTTCCAAGGGAATCGGTCGTGCCATAGCCGAGAAGTTTTTGAGTCAGGGGAAGAAAGTTGGCATCAGTTTTAACCGTACTCAGCCCGACTGGCTTCAGGAATGGCCTCAGGAACAGACCTTTGCTCACTCCTGTGATGTTCAGTCTGAAGAATCGATCAAGGAGTTCTGGGCCGCGTATAAGGAATGGTCCGGCAAGCAGTGCGGGATTCTGGTCTATAACGCCGGGATTACGATTGATAATCTGACCATTTCCAGCAAGACGGAAGAATTCGATCAGGTCATGGACACCAATCTTCGGGGAGCCTGGATCTTCTTAAGGGAAGTGGGACACCTGATGTTTTATCGCCGCAAAGGAAGAATGTTCTTCATTTCTTCGGTTTCGGCAACCAGAGGTGGGCGGGGGCAGCTTTCCTATGCCGCTTCCAAGGCTGGTCTTGAGGCTCTGGTAAGAGTAGGAGCCCAGGAATTCTCCCGTGTTGGAGTTCTGGTCAACGGAATTGCTCCGGGTGTGATTGAAACCGATATGAGTGCTTCGGTCATGGAGTACGTGAAATCCAATCAGAAGGAAAATATGCTTTTTGATCGGATTGCCATGCGTCGGGTGGGCCAGCCTCAGGAAATCGCCAGTGTCATCAGTGCCCTGAGTGCGGATGAAGTCACCTACCTGACCGGGCAGGTTCTCAGGGTGGATGGCGGGTACATGCTCTGATGGGTGCCCCACGTTTTGAGTATCTTTCCCGAAAAGCCCGCTCCCAGCTTCAGATCCGCTATCATCAGATTTTCTTTCAGCATCCCTTTTCTTCGGAAAGACGACACCACACCTCTGAGGATGGCGAAAAAATGGCAGTTTTCGGAATATGATTTTCGGCTTCACCACTTAAAGGCCTACGCGTTTTGAATTTCCATCTTGCTCTTCACGTTGGGATTGGAGCCTTCTTCGGGGCCATTCTGCGCTGGTTTCTGGGAGAGAAATTCAACCTCTTCTGGCCCCATCTCCCTTTTGGGACCCTTCTGGCAAACTGCCTGGGGGCTTTTCTGATGGGGCTTTTTCTGGCCCTTGTACCTCAGGTCTCCCTGAGCCAGGCCCAGAGGCTTCTGATCGGGACGGGATTTTTGGGGGGACTGACCACCTTTTCCACTTTTTCTGCCGAGCTGATGGCTCTTTTGCAGGAAGAACAGTACGGATGGTTTTCCCTGGCATGTCTGGCCCATGTGGGGGGGAGTCTGCTGTTCGTAATGATTGGACACGCTTTTGTAGCGTCGTTTCGATCCTGAAATTCGCGAATTATTTTGAATTAGGGTAAGCTTATTGAGCATGAAAGTCTGAATTCTTGAAGGAAGGTGTCATGGCGGTATTTGTACCCATTCAACTGGAAGAACAGGAGGGTCAGATTGTCGGCAGGTTCAGTTTTGATCCGGGCTATCAGGTTCAGGGTCGAAATCGTCTTGAAGCCGCCACCAAGCTGCACCGGGCGATTGCCGGCTGTCTTCAGAATTCCAAGGATCCGGCTTTTGTAAGGTTCTTGCAGAATCAGGCAGCCCAGTCTCAGAACTCCCTGATTCGGGTGGATCTTCTTTCCCAGGCAGAAAAAGCCTGGATTTTCCTCTTTTTCGGCTTCAAACTGGTTTTTATCGGGGTTCTTCTGACTGCTTTCTTGACCTGGCTGAGCCAGGGGCAGAATTTCGGAATGGAGTTGACCCAGACAAATGCCGGAGAGTTTCTGAAAAGAGGAGTGATGGCCCTCTATCTGATGGCCTGTGTTTTTCTGACCCTGATGCTGATTTTAAGGCGGACCTTTCTGGAATGGTTTTTTTCCCAGTACGAGCTGGCCCTTCTGGCTTCGGATAGCTTAAGGCGGGTCCACCTCGGACTTTTTGCCAGATGGGCAAACTGTTTTCAGAGCAAATCCTATGAATACCGCGGGAGCCTGGCATGATTGAATACTGTTTAAGGGATCAGGATGGCCGTCTGAGCCTGAATACCGGTATTTCCACTCTGGATTTTGAAAATGTCCATCGGGATCGGGCCCTGATACTGCTGTCGGATGGTTGTTATGCCACCTATCAGACCCGTAAAGATGGTATGGGCAAAGGTGATGTATCGGTATTTGTGATGGAAGATCGCCTGCGCCTTCGGATTGTGGATCTTCTGGGGTTTCTGCCGGTAAGTCTTTATGTGACCCTGCTTTTGATCTATCTGGCTCTGACTCATCCTCCGGCCTTTTTTGGGGCAGAAGATTTCATGCAGTTCTTCCTGAATACTCTTCAGTCCCTTTCCTCTCATGAGGGTACTCCAAGCTATGGTTTCAGTCTTGGTGGTGCCATGGTGTTCTGGGTCATGACTGGAGGTCTGGTGAGTCTTCTGATGTCACTTCCTCTGTTTACGCTGGCCGCCTATTATATTTCTTTTCTGCCTTCCCGGGTCTATCGTTTCCTCTACTACAATGTGCTGGGTCTTCTCGTGAAAACCCAGGATGATGGAGGCGGCTCTTGAGTTCTGTTTTTATCGGACTCTGGCATGGATTTCACTCTTTGGGTCGGGACATCAATGCCCTGCACCAGGCTTTAAGGCAGGGAAAGTCCGTGATGGATCACCCGGAAAGCGTGATTGGGCGGGCCCTTAAAAATGATATCTGCGGGCGGATGCCCTGGGAATGGCTGGAGCAGGCCGAATTTACCAATAAAGTGGTGAAGAACGGCCCGATTGAAGCCCGCTGGGCCTGGCTTGCTGTACATGAAATGTTGAATCAGGCCGGGCTCTTTGATGCCATCAGTGGCTCGGAAACCGGTCTTTACTGCGGGACCATGAACAATAACTATGGCATGGTTGGTCTTAGAAACGGCTATCGGGTCTGTGCGGATGCCAATCTGCGTTACGATAAGAAGACCTTTGATTCCATGATTGCCAAGGGATTTGGTTATGTCCATCCTATGGTACCGGTCTACAAGATTCCCAATAATGCCATTGCCAATATTGCCCTGGATCTGAATCTGGGGGGTAATAATGCCAATTATTTCGGTGAGGATTCCTCCGCTGTCGCCATTCAGGCCTGTGCTGAAAAGATTCAGATGGGCCGGATTCAGACCGGTCTGGTTTTCAGTGCCAACCATATTTTTCTGAATTATATGGATTTTCTTCTGGATGAGGTTCAGGACATGGTCAAGAAGAATCCTCAGAGAAATCCGGAAAAGCATTCCCTGATGGTTCCTACGGAAGGAGCCTCGGCCCTTCTTATGGGAAGTGAAGAAGGTCTTGGAAGCTATGGTGTTCAGGGAGCATTTGAACTTCTGTCCTGGGTACAGCAAAGTGATATCGGTGATGTCTATACCCGCAAGACCAGTGCGGATCATATCCGTCGGGTGATTCAAAGAAGCCTTAAGATGGCAGGTCTTGAGTTTTCCGATCTGGATTTTGTCATGCTGGATGGTCTGGATCAGGAACTGGTTCATCAGCAGGTATTGAAGGACTTCAATTCGGGGGACAAAGTCCATCTGGTTACTCCGACTTCACTTACCGGCTATGAGTTGTGTGCGACAACCGGGCTGAATCTGGTTCTGACCCTGCAAAGTCTTCACAAGGGTGAGCTGATTGACTCTTATGGCCAGATTGAGGAAAGAGGAAGTTTCTATTCCCAGGGTACGGAGTCCGGGGACTTTCGGCTTGCCGGGGTACTGAGCCAGTCCCTGAATGGCACCATCCAGTTTCTGATTGTAAAGAAGAGATAGAGGTTTTCTTATGGCGGCCAGTTTGACCCCTGTGTCCATGACAGATGAAGAGATTTTTACCCTTTTGAAAGATTTTCTGGAGGATATCACCGGAGAAGGGGACAGCATCACTCAGGATACTCTCCTGATTGATGATCTGGGGCTGGATTCTCTGGGTTTTCTGGATCTGTTTTTCACCATTCAGACTTCGATTCAGCGGGAAGTCACCAATGAACAGATGCGCCAGCTGATTGCGGAAGAACTTGGGGTGGATCGTTCGGCTGAATTTCAGGCTCTTTCCGATGGTGAAAAAGACCGGCAGCTTTATCCCCGCCTGACGGTGCGCTCCTTTGTCCGCATCATTCGCCGTCAGCTGGATGGAGGCATCAGCGGAGTGGATCTGGAAAAGGAAACCGACAGAATTCTGGGTTCGGAAGCTGTCAGGCAGGTTCTTGGCGATGGCTTTGAGGGTCTTAAGGAAGCCCGCATCGAGCAGTATCTGAAGGACAGGAAAGTCGAAGATCCCAGGCTGATTCAGGCTGTCAGGGATGCTTTTGAAGAAGTGACTCCCCAAAAGGTTTCGGAGCTGATGAAAGACAAGCGGGTAGCCCAGAACATTATGCAGAGCTTTTTGAAACGCCATCTGAACCGGACTCCGGAAGAATTTCGCCAGAGTCTTCAGGAGGGTAAGGATTTCAAAATCTCGGACAAGGATGTTTCGGAGCAGTTTTTTGAATCCATGCAGAAAGAACCCGAACGCATGGGAGAATTTCTTTTGAATGAGCCGGTAGTTCAGGAACTGATCGTGCGGGAAATTATTGAGACCAGGGTCGAGGATATCTTTGAGTCGGAAATGCAAAGGCAGGCGAGAGAGCTGAACAGCGAAGAGCTGAGCCAGTTTGTCAGGGACAATTTCTTTACGGCGGAGTTCAAGGCGGAATCGATTCAGAAGTATGTGGACCCGAATCATGCCCATGCAGATCTGATTCAGGAAGTCATGAATGACAATTTTGATGAAATTGTTCAGAAGGAAATGAGGCGGATTCTGGAAAATACCGAGTTGAGAAACCAGCTGGTGCAGGACTATATCCGGGAAAACTTCGATCCGGTGGAGGCCATGGAGCTCAACAGGCCGGAGAAAATGCGCGAGCTGCAGCATAAAATCACCCAGAAATATATCAATGAGAATATGGATGGAATCATGAACCGGTATATGGAGGAATATCTCGATATCTACGGGAATACCATGCTGGAATCCATGCCCGAGGAAGAGGATATTGAGGTTGAGGGGGATGTCCAGGATGAGTTCATGAAGAAATTCGTGGACCAGATGCAGATGAGTGATGATGCAACTCTGAAAAAACCGGAGCAGGAAATTGAGGAAATGATCCGGATCTATCAGATTGAAGACCCTCTTATGCTTTCCTTCATGGAGACAAACTTTGAAGAAATGAAGTGCTTCTTTGATTTCTTCGAGCACATGATCTTCAACGAAGAGAGAATGCTTCAGAAGGTTCTGCAGAGCTTTGGGCTTGAGGCAGCCCTTTACATCTACAGCCGGTTTGATCAATTTCAGGGCTCACGCAGAATTCGCCAGGATTTCACCCGCCAGTTTCTCAATGAGCATTTTGAAGAGCTCATGGAAATTTCCATCCGACAGCAGTTTCTGACCGAGGCCAAGGATATTTTTGATAGCCAGGATGAGGAAAGATTCCGTAAGCTCCTTGAGGATCTCGTTCTGGTCCGGATGCAGGAAGAAATTGATGGGATAGAGGAGAAAACCCGTCACCAGGGAGTCTTTGAAGGTGTCGTAAGGGCTCTGGAGCAATCCCATTTCTCGCTTCTGAACTCCCGGATTCTTACCGATGAACAGGCTCGCTGGTTCATCGGACTTCTAAAGGACCATGCGGAGGAGCTTTCCCTCAAAAGCGAAGCGGTTCAGAAGGAAATGATGGAGCGGGTTCGTCCTCAGCTTCTGCATCTGATGACAGAGGATCTTAACAAGAGTAGAAAGATCAGGGCGTTGGATAAAGATAGAAAAAGCGGGATTGCAGAGGCTGTCCTGAATGAAATCCTTAAACTGGAAGGTCTGAAACTTCAGTTCAGCCTCCTTCACCGGCTGTCCCAGGACCCCGGTATAATGGATCGGTTTGAAGAAGGACTCTCTGTGATCCCGGAAGATTCATCCGAGCTGGCAAGAGCATTTGTGGCTTCGATCAAGGAGCAGGCTTGAGATATATTTTTGTGAAGAATTTTTCTCTGAATGAAGATCGGAGCGTCCTTGAGGGGGTTCTGCCAGTGAGCCGTGACTGGGAAATCTTTCGCGATCATTTTCCGGGCTTTCCAATTCTGCCTGGAGCTTTGATCCTCGAAGCGATGGCTCAGCATACCGTGATTCTGATGCTTGAGAAAAAACCGGCTGACATGGAAGTTGTACCGACTCTGGTACAGGTTGATCGCGCCAAATTCGTCAGGCTGGTGCAGCCGGACTGCGATCTGAAAATCACGGTAAAACAGGAGGCAGCCCTGTTTCCCAATTTCAAGTTTGGCTGTGAGGCCTATGTGGGAGATGAAATTGCCGCAAGTGCTCGCCTGACCATGGCCTTTCGGGAGATGCCGGCTGGTATGGGACTGGATTTCATGAGCTTCTTTCTGGCTGGAGGTTGACATGTCACGCAAGGTCTATGTCACAGGTATGGGTATTTCCTGCGCAAACGGAGGCAATGTCCAGGAATTCTGGACTCGCCTCAAAGCGGGGGAATCAGGCCTGAAAGTCGTTCCGGAATGGGAACATATGGATATCAGGCTGGCGGGGCTGGTGGACACGATTGGCTTCTCGGATGAAGAACTGGAAACTATCAGAAAAGAAGGAGTCAAACGAACTGTTTTTGGTCGCCGGGTACTGGCAGAAACCGTAGCATCAGCAGGACTCAATCCCAAGGAACTGGAAGAGATCGGGATTTTTCTGGGTGTTGATTTTTACGCCTGTGACGAGCTCTTTCTGGATACCCTGATTCATCTTTACCCTCAGGGAAAGGGTGAGGATCGCTGGGAGCGCTTCAATCTTGGCTATGCCTCGAACATGGCTGTACGCAATATCTTCAGAAAAGATCCCCGCTTTGATTTCGTCCGTCAGAACAGCCGGCAGATCTATCAGTCCGGGGTAGAGCGTGATTTTCGCAAGGTGCTCAAGGTGCCGGGTCTGTCCAGGACCTACAATAATCTCTGTGTTTCCTCAGCCCAGTCCATCGGTGAGGCTTTTGAACTGATTCAGTCGGGACAGCAGGACATTGTTCTGGCCGGAGGGCTGGAGGAATACTCCTTCATTTCAGCTTTTACCTTTTCCAAGCTAGGGGTCTACGTCAATGCTCACAAGGCCGAAGATGGCTGCCTCCCTTTTGATGAAAGAAGGAAAGGAACCATTCTGGGTGAAGGCTGCGGGCTTCTCATCCTGGAATCGGAAGAACATATGAGGAAGCGTAAAGGAAAGGCCCTGGCCGAGATTCTGGGCTACGGAACTTCCAACAACCTCTACCATGTGACCAACTCTCCTTCCGATGGCAGGGGGCTGGTCGCTTCCATGGAAGAAGCTTTGAACCGGGCCGGTTTGAGCCCGGAAGAAATCGATCTGGTGGTGGCTCATGGTACGGGAACCTTCGTGAATGATCTGTCCGAATCGGTAGCCATCAACAAGGTCATGCCTCACCGGCCTCCGGTTCATAGCCTGAAATCCTATGTCGGCCACACTCTTTCTGCTGCCGGAGTTCTGAATGTGATTTCCGGCATTCTGGAAATGCAGAATGCATATCTTATTCCGACGCTTTATCTGAAGAATCCCGCTAAAAACTGCAATCTGAATCATATTCCAGCTTCAGGAATGCCTGGGAAGGTACGGAGATTCCTGAGCAATGCAGCCGGCTTTGGCGGATTTAACGGAACCCTGATTTTAGGAGAGGCTCCATGCTAAAGGAATGGCAGCTGAAAACCCGCCTGAACTGGCCCTATGCGGATATGGTGTTTGCTCACACTCATTCCGAGGACTACATTAACTATGGGCCTGAAAAGGGGAAAAGCAACTGGCAGCTTCATGATGAAGTCATCGAAAATATGACTTCACTGAAAATGGAATGGATTCCTGAGCCTCTGGATGCCAGCTGGGCCAAAGATTTGGAAGTGGCTGGCAAGGTTTATCAGAATGCCCTGCAATGGCTTTTCGTCAATATCAGGATTGCCCGGTTTTTCAGCTACCGGTTTTTCCGTCAGTCCGAGTTATGCTTTGGCTGGCTCTCGGTTTTTGCCGAGCGCCTGCGCCTGCTGACCTTTCTGTTTCAGGTCGGGAAAAACCTTAAAACCCTGGATGAATTTGATCCTTTTTCCATGGTCCACAGTGAACTTTATTTTTATGAGCCGAAAAATCGCCTGAGGCCCTCAGAAACCATGATCTTCATGGCTTTGCAGCAGGCTTTTCTGGAGAGGGAGGTCTATGAACTGGTGTTTGCCCAGTTTGAGCCATCCCATCCTCTCGCGGAGGAATTTGCCAAAGCAGTCCGGCATTTTGAATTTCAGCAGGAATTCTTTCTCAAGGAACTTCAGAAGACTCTCGAGCTCTTCCCTGAAAGAAGGGAAAATCTCAAAGCAGAAAATCTGCCCCGCCTTCACTTCATGGAAAAATTCATGGAATTTGGTCGCCTGAGCCGATCGGCTGAAACGTCAAAGCCTGGCTGGACCCAGGGTGTCTATGATCATCTCAGGACTTATCTTGAAGAAGCGGGCTTTGCCATTCTTCCGGAGGAGGTCCTTGGGGAAGAAAACTGGAAATTAAGCCGGCAAGAGCAGAAGGTCTATGCGGCGGCTTCGGCCAATACCCTGCAGACGTATCGGAGGGATGTTTCCAGGGTGATTGAGGAAGCGGGCATTGAAAATGATCGGATTCTGCAGGACTGCCTCAGACAGGTTTCGGCCAACCAGACCTATAAAGAGCATTTCAACACCGGGATTTACGAATACTATCTTTTTGAGCAGTCCAAGATTTACTGGCAGCTTCAGCATGTGAAGGAATTCATGGGGGAGAGTCCCCGGCTGAATCCGGAAGATCACGATTACGAACTCTTTGACATCATCAAGGAGATTGCCTACTGCGAAGCGGCCACCTACACCATCGGGTTTTCCAACATGATGCATCTGGGAACCATGCATCCCTTTGTTCTGTGGAATTCCCAGCAGTGCCATGAAGAGCTCAAGCATTTTCATACCATCCGCTGGATTCTGAATGAGTATGGTGTGCAGACGGATGGTCTGGATGAATTTTATCTGGCCCAGGAGAATGTGGAGCCGACTCCCCAGTTCTTTGTGAATGAATATGATGTGGTCATGATCAACTTCCTGGGTGAAACCCATAATATCCGCGCCTATCTGATGCTGGCGGATTCCATGAAGGATAAGTCCTTCAAAAAAGTCATGCGTTGGATTGCCGAGGATGAAGTGGTACACAAGAAGGTCTTTGCCGCCTTTTTCAACTATATGCGGGCAAGGAATCCCAACTGGGAAAAAGAGTGCTATGAGAGCCTTCTGGATAAAGGTCTTCACATGCATCAGGCCAAGGTCTCTCCCCATTACTATCACATGATGAAAAAAATTGGCCGCTATTATGGGCAGCGAAGCCGTACCGACGCTCTCAAATTCCTGAATTCCAGTATGAGGGCCCAGTATCTGGAGTTGAAGTCTCTGTTTTCACCAGAAATTTTTACGATTTCGGAATATGATTTCCGCAAGAAGCATCTGAAGGCTTATGCCTTTGAGGTCTGAGAAGTGCCTATATATATCCCACTGAAAAGAGAGGAAAGAACGGCAGGAGTTTCTCTGAAGCTCAGTTTTGCCGAGCTGAGCTATTCGGCGAGGACCGAGGAAGAAGCAGCTTCTCTGGCGATGAAAAAGCTTGGTGGGCTGGTTCAGAAAGGGCCATCCGGTAAACTTCTCAAGGCTTGTGATGAACGCCTTGAAGACGCGGATGTGATTCTTCAGATCGAGTATTTTTCGGCACGGGAGAGGGCTTTGATCGCATGCTGGGAGCTTCTGGTGATCCTTGCCCTGGCCCTGCCTTTGACTGCCTGGTGCCTGACGGTTTTTCACATGGATGAAACCTCCATGCAAAGGGTTTCCGAAGACATGCGAGAGGGCTGGCCAGCGGTATTCTACCGTTTACACTATATGCAGATCGTTATCATGACTGTGATGACGGTTTTCTGGTACAGGTTTCTGCACCCGCTTCTGACGGGAACCCTGGAGTGGTTCTGCCTGGAATTCTCCTTTCTGGGAGCTTTCTGGAAACTTGCTGTTGGAAGCTGGTTGAATTTCGGGCTTGATAAGGCAACCCTTCTGGAAACGGAGATTCATGATTCAGATTCGGCTTGAAAGGGTAAGAAATGGAATCTGCCTGACTTCGCGGCTCCGGGGGTTTTCCTTCTGCCGCGGAAATATCAGGGACGCCTTAAAACACCTGGGCGGCTTGAAATACCGGCGTCGCAATCTTCTGGCAGGACCGGTGGGTCGCAAAGGTACTGTGACCGTTTATGCCCAGAGAAGATATCTTTCCCTGAGTTCCTTGGATCTGCTTCTTTATGTTCCTGTTGCGGTTTTTGCCTGCCTCTGGGGCGCTGGTTCTGTCCTGGTTCATACCAGCCCGTTTCTCGGGGGCATGAATCCGGTGGACGCATTCCTGCATTTTCTGAGTAGTGATTTTGTGGATCTGATGAACCGGAGCACGATCTCTCTTAGTGAGGCCAGTATGCTCTGGCTCTCGCTCTACGGGGCATTCCCGCTTATTATTGTCAGTCTGACTCAACTACTGGCCTTGCGCTATCTGGGACATTTTCCAACAAGAGCCTTGCGCCTGCTGGTCGGAGAAATCCGCGAAAACGGCTCATGATCCTGGCCTGGCCCCTGGGGCCCCTGCTGCTGGGGCTGGTTCTTCTGCTGGCTTTTTTGCCAAATCGGGCGAAATGGCATGCTAATGCACTTCTGGGGTTTTTGTGGATCGGGCTTTCCAATCCCCTGATTCTGGGTCTTCTTCTGAGTGGGTATCTGGGTCTTGTGGCTTATCGGCAAAAGTGGCACCGCATGGGCTATGTCCTCCCCGTCGGCCTGGCTCTAGCATCCATTGGTCTGCCCATTCAGGTCGAAGGCTTTCTGAACCCTCTGCATGCCTGGGTTCTTCTGCCCTGGAATCTTCAGCGTCTGATCCATCTTTACATGGAAGAAGGGCGGGGGAAAATGAAGACGGCAACCCTGGAGGGCTGGTGGTGGTACCTGTTTGGCCTGCCCTTTGTCCTGGGAAGCATCGAATGGTTCCATGATTTCTGGACCCCTGTGCGTAAGCGACAGGCAAAACTTCAGGGGAGACTTGCCCTTGAACATGGCTTTCGAGCACTCTGGCAGTCCTGGGCGGCCATTTCCATTCATTATCTCCTGCCCTGGGAGAGTCTGCGCCATTTCCAGCCGGAAAATGCCAATCCTCTGGGATGGCTTCTGATCCTGGCGGCGATTGGTTCTTCTTTTGTCCTCGGGGTTGCCGGGGTATTTTCCTACGCCCGCTGTCTGGCTGCCATCTGCGGAGTGAGGCTGACCCGCAGACTGTTTGGCAGGCTCTGGCTGGCCCGCTCGGTGGTGGAATTCTGGTCAAACTGGAATATTCCCAACATCGTCTTTGTCAGGGAGTACTTTTTTTTACCGCTCATGCGGCTTTCCTCTCATTACGCTTTCTGGATCAGTCTGGTGTTTGTGCTTTGCCTATGGCTTCAGCAAGGGTGGTGGCATGGCTCTCCCCAGTGGGCTATCCTCAATCTGACTGCTATTCTCATCCAGACTGGCTTTACCACTCTGAAGGCGCGGAACCCCAGAATCAGGCAATGGAGCAGAATCTGGTTTCCGGATCTGCTGAAAACTTTTCTGACCCAGATTTTTATTGGTCTGAGCGGCCTTTTATGGCCTCTGCAAAGTCCGGAAACCTTCTGGTCGGTATTGCTCTGGCTTTTTGATTTTCAGGCTGGATTCTTTCCTTCCCTGATCCTTTTTCTGGGAGAAACCAGCCTCTGGCTTTTCCGTATTCTGGCAAGCAGTCTGGACCTTCTCTGAGTATCTTTCCCTTTCGGGTTATGGCAGAATTTAGCGTGAAGAAAAAGAGGTGAGAATGGATTCCTCTCCATTGCGTCAGTTCTTGCCCGCAATGCAGGCAACGGCTCCGGATCTGAAGGCATTCGGGCTTGATATGCTTCTGGTGTTTGTTCTGGCCTGGCTTATCGGGGTGAGTGCCCGCAGAAGTTTCCTGCATCTGGGAGCAGGCCGGGACTCTCTGATTGCAACCTTTCCCATGCTATCGATCACAACCCTGTTTGTGATTTCCACGATCAAGACCTCGCTGGCACTTTCCCTGGGGCTGGTCGGAGCGCTTTCGATTGTGCGTTTCCGTACAGCCGTCAGGGAGCCGGAAGAGCTGGGTTACATCTTTCTTTGTATTGCCCTTGGAGTCGGAATCGGAGCCGGGCAGAGAGAGTTCAGCATTCTGGCTGTTCTGGTCCTTGTCTCCTGGCAATGGTTTCAGTCTGGCTCGAAAAGAAAGAAGCGGGCCCATCAGAGTCTTCTGCAACTGGGCTTCAACGATCATGAAGGTCAGCTTGGCTGGATGATGGAGCAGCTGAATTCCGAGGCAAGCAGTCTTCGCATGCTCCAGTTCACAGCTTCAAAAGGAAGAAATGATCTGCTTTTTGAAGTTGAGTTTTCCACTCCGGAAAGTTTTTACCGTCTCAAGCAGCGTTTACAGGAAAGGCTTGAGGAGCTGGAAGTCCGTCTGACTCCGTCTCAGACAACCTGAGTCTATGTGGGAAATACAGTTTCCGGGTAGAAAAAGCTCCAACCGGGACATCTGGCTGGCGTTTGGGGTGGCGTTGGGACTCCTGGCCTGGCTTTTCCTTCCCGGAGGTATCGGACTTCCGGATGAAATGGATCTTTTTCCGATTGAAGCGGGTAAGAGTCTTGAGTTGAAACTTGCTCCCCAGGATTTCAAAAAGCTGGAAAATTCCCGTCTTCAGGCTTTGAAGACGGGTTTTCTGATGCCTCAGGATCAGGTCTTTGTGCCGGGCAGAATCGAGTTTGATGGCAAAAGCTATCCGGTCAGAGTGCGTCTCAAGGGAGATCTTCTGGATCACCTCGAAGGTCGCCAGTGGTCGTTTCGGATTCAGGTTCTGAAGGATCAGGCCATCCTTGGCATGCGCCGTTTTTCCCTACAGCATCCCAAAACCAGGCAGGGACTTCAGGAATGGTTTTTTCAGCGTCATCTCAGGCATCTGGGTCTGATTGCCCTGCGCTATGACTTTGTCAGTTTCCGCCTTAACGGAGAAGACTTTGGCACCTATGCGGTGGAGGAACATTTTCGCAAGGAGCTGGTGGAATCCAACAGGAGGCGGGAGGGGCCGGTTCTGAGGTTTGATGAAGAGGCCATGTGGCAAAGCCTTCTGAACAGGAAGGAAGACGCCCCCCAGATTCTTAGCTGGGAAGGGGATCAGGATCTGGATTGGGAACCCGCTCCAATCCGGGAATTCACCGGAGTAGATGCGAAAATTGTCGAAGAAGCCCGTCAGCTGCTGGAAGATTTCCGGGATGAACACAAATCTCCCTCGGAAGTTTTTGATCTGAAAAAAATGGCCCGCTTTCTGGCAGTTCTTGATCTGCACGGAGCCGGACATGCAGTGGCCTGGCATAACCTGCGCTTCTATTTTGATCCGATTTCCAAGAAACTGGAGCCGATTGGTTTTGATGGAGAACTGACCAGGATTCGAAGCCTTCTTGGACTCAGCCTGCACTGGTCCCAGAGTGAAGGCCCGGAGAGCAACCGGATTCTCAAGCTTCTTTTTGCTGATATGGAGCTGTTTCGTCTGTATCTTCAGGAGCTGGAAAAGCTTTCGGATGCAGCAAAAATTCAGGAGTTTCTGGCCCTCTCTGATCGGGAGCTTTCAGAAAACCTTGATATCGAAAGACCGAACTGGCGGGAGCTTGGCATGGATGAGCGCTTTCTGATCGAAAATGCCCTGACCATCCGAAGGCTGATTCAGCCCATGCGCCTTGCCGAAGCCCGCTGTGTCAGAAGGGAAGGCAGAAGCTTTCTTGAAGTGGCAGCAATGCAGTCTCTGCCGGTTGAGATCAGAGGACTGGGGGCCGAAGATCTGATTTCTGCGGCTGTTCTTCCCGGAAGAAAACGGCAAAGTCCCCCGATCTATCATTTTCAGAAAGAGTTTGCCTGTGAAAGTCTGAGCCAGATTCGGGTCAGTCTTCTTGGACTGAAGCGGATGCAGAGGATCCCGGTTCGCCAGGAATCCTCTTCTGAAGCAGAAAAACCGGGAGAGCTTACCCGGGCTGTTCTGGACAAGGATGGTCTATTCCGTCTGGGGCCGGGCAGGGTTCAGATCAGGAAGCCCGTCCAGGTGAAAGGTCTCAGGATTCATCCAGGTACAGAACTTGATCTGGTGGATGGAGCCTGGATCTGGATCACGGGACAGCTTGAAGCACTTGGGACAGAAGATCAGCCGATTCGGGTTTTCAGTTCTGATCTGTCGGGCAGGGGTATTCTGGTTCTGGGTGAGGGACTGGAAAGTGCCGTGAGCTTTACCCGCTTTGAGAACCTGAAGGAACTGAACCGGCCCGGCTGGCCGGTCACGGGAGCCGTCACCTTTCAGGATACTTTCCTGAGAATGGACTCGGTCTATTTTGGAAACATGCAGGCCGAAGATGCGCTCAATCTGGTCAGAACCCGCTTTGAACTGCGCCGCCTTCGCTTTGAAAACAATTCTTCGGATGCCCTGGATCTGGATTTTTCCGAAGGCAGCATTCAGATATCGGAGTTTCAGAATCAGGAAGGGGATGGGCTGGATTTGTCCGGTTCCAGGGTCAGGGCCGAGCAGTCGAGTTTTTTTGGGGCTGGAGACAAATGCATCAGTGTGGGAGAGCTTTCTGATTTTTACGGGAGTCATCTGATGCTTCACAGTTGTGCTATGGGTCTTGCCAGTAAGGATGGGAGCACGGCAGTTCTGAGCCGCTCGGTTCTGAGAAATCTCCCTCTGGGGCTGGCGGTCTTTCAGAAGAAGGCGGAGTACCCTTCCCCCTCTCTGGAAGCAGAGCAGGTGGAATTCATCGAAGTGGAAGAGCTATTCTTGGTGGAAACTCATGCCAGCCTGAAACTGGATGGAATGGAACAGGCGCCATGAAATTCAGAGAAGAGCTTCGGGAAGAAAGCAAATATCTGCTGCCAGTGGGTCAGGGGCAATCCTGGTGGAGGCGATTTCAGGCCACTCCATATCATTTTTACCGGGAATATCCCCCGGCTGTTCTGAAAAGCCTGTACCGGGATACTCCCGATCTTCATTTTTATCGGTTGGGAGAGGCCGGGGTGGTACCACGGCTGATTCTGCGGTTAAGAGAGCACTCCCTGAGTGGCCGGTTTCTGGAATACAAGTTAAGGCTTCATCAGGCCCATGTCAAATTTCGCCGGAGAATCGATGATTCTGGACAGGACCCCTGGGAAATTCCGGTGGAGTTCCTGTGGAAATTTGATGTGCTCCCGGTTTTTCACCGGCCTTTGCTATTGGCAGAGAATCTTCTTTATACAGCCTGCAAACGGGAGTACCTGATTTCGGATCAGGGGCTGCGCCTGACGCTGGATACGGATATCAGGATATACCGGGCGGGGCAGATTCCGGGAAGCGGGGTGCCTCTTGAGTGTGAGATTCTGGAGCTCAAGCGGGCCTGGCCCCTTCAGGACAGGGGAGATTTTGTGCTTCCGGATGGCCTTCCGCCCGCGACGGGGGTTTCAAAATTTCGGCTGGGCGTGGAAAGGCTGGGTCTGGCCTACTTTCTCTAAAAACTCCAGAAGACTGGCGACTTCGGGATATTGCCTGGATTCTCCCAACAAAAAGACATGAGGAATCCGGGCCTGAAGAGCTGCCTTCAGATCGCGGGGTTTATCACCAATGGCAAAGCAGGCCTCAGGGGCAAGATTCAGGCTCTTCAGAGCATTCTCAAACAGAAGGCTGCCTGGTTTGCGGCACTGACAGGTCCGGGTATATTCCGGGACACTACCTTCTGGATGATGGGGACAGATCCCGATCTGATCAAATCTTAACTCCAGAAGCTCTTCGAGTCTTTGATGGATGGCATGGACAGATTCCAGTGGAAAGTAGCCACGGGCTACTCCGGACTGATTGGTGATCAGAATGAGCTGGTAGCCCTGTCTTTTGAATGCATGCACGACTTCTTTTGCACGGGGAAGCAGTTTCACTTTCCGGGGATCTGAAAGGAAATGCCCGTCTTCCATCAGGGTTCCGTCCCGATCAAAGAAAATCGCCTTAGGGTGCATTCTGTTCGGCTTCTTCCTCGGTGATTTTCAAGAAGATCTCTTCCAGTCCGTCATCGGAATTACCCTGGGATTTGAGCTCTTTCATGCTGCCGGTGGCCGCAATGACCCCTTTATGAATAATGGAAATCGTGTGGCAGAGTTCTTCGGCGACACTCATGGTATGAGTCGACAAGAAGATGGTCCTGCCCTCCTGAGCGAGCTTGCGGAAAAGCTCCTTGAGGGTTGCAGCTCCTTTGGGATCCAGTCCAACCATGGGTTCATCGATGACCAGAATTTTCGGATCGTGAAGCAGTGAGGCAACGATCACAAGCTTCTGTTTCATCCCATGGGAGAAATCTTCGATCAGGCGGTGTCGGGCATCATCCAGCCGGAACAGGGCCAGAAGCTCTTCGGCCCGTTGCATGGTTTCTGGATTGTGAATCCGGTAGAGCTCGGCCATGAACTGCAGGAATTCCCAGGCCTTGAGTCTCTCATAGACATAGGGCCGATCGGGGACATAACCAGTGATTCGGCGGCAGTGCATGGGTTCCAGGGTAACATCGATACCATCCAACAGTATCTGGCCTGAAGAAGGAGGTTGAATCCCGGTAATCATACGGATTGTGGAAGTCTTTCCGGCCCCGTTGGGCCCAAGAAATCCATAGATTTTTCCAGGGTGGGCCGTCAGGCTGATACCTTTGACGGCCTCAAAGCTGCCATACTGTTTAAAGACATTCCTAAGCTCGATCACAAAAAGCTTTCCTCCTCAAGCATGAGTCTTTGCCTGGCCCAGTGCCAGGGAAGAACCGTAAAGGCTACAAGGCTTAGCAGGCCAACGGAAAGTGAGGCTCCCATACCAAGCATCTGCCTGGTTTCAATGGCGGAAAGAGTTCCCATCTTAAGGCGATAGTAGATCATGCCCGGATAGACCTGAGAGCCCAGAAACAGGACCAGAAATGCCAGGGCGCTGATCATGTAGAAGGTGCCCCCGTAGGACATGAAAATCCGGTTCACGTTTTCGGCCTTGAAATTCGGAAAAATGGCTCCCATGGTAATGGCCAGAAGAGAGTTGACAATGCCAAGAATGGTGATGTTGATAAGGGTGATGGCGTAATAGAGCGGGCCGACTTTCAGAATCCAGTTGGCAATCAGGGTCATGAACCAGCTCATAAGAAGGATGTAGGGGAGATAAAACAGAAATTTGTAGCGTAGCAGCCTTGTGAGCTGAATCGGAGCTGTCCTTAGAAGCCAGAAAGCCGGGCCCTCCAGGGAAATTGCCGGAAAAAGAAAGCGCATGGCCACTGAAGTGGTGATAAAACTGACAAAGGCTGTGTTCAGAACTGCGATTAGGCGGGATAGTTCCAGGCTGTAGTAACCAATCTGATCCAGTTTGAGCAGCCACAGGTTATACATGTAAAGGCCGACCATGGCTAAAATCAGGAAGACCTGGGACCAGATTTCCGGGTTGCGGGCAAACAGAAGGGCATCCTTGTAGAAGATCGGGCGGAAGCCCTGAGGAAGCCATCTGAGATTGAGGGCTCGGGCCAGGGTGCTTTCCTGGACAATCGAGGGTGCCGACATTTCCCGTGATTTGTGAAGACCGGGTAAAAAGGCAAAATGACCGAATTTTCTGACCAGAGCCAGCACCAGAATGGCACTCAGAAAAAGCCAGGTGGCCGGCTCAATGGCATCTTCTGCCTGGTGCATCAGAAGATGGATGCCAATCTGGGAAAGCCAGGCCGGAGGGAGGGAATCATGCAGGGGCAGATTCAGGCCCCTGACAAACTCACCCAGTTCCTCAAAGGATTGCATGGCAAAGAGTTTTTCCGGCTGGAGCATACGGATGAGCACAATCAGAAGAGTCAAAAAGAAAACCGCCAGGAAGTTGAAGATCTTCTTGGATTTCTGGACCGGAAACCACAGGGCGAGGGCCAGAGAAAAACTGACTCCGGCGAGCGAAGGAATCAGAAGATAGGGGGCCAGACACAGCATGAAAGGGAACAGCTGGATCGGGGATGTATCGTAATTGTGAGCATAGGCGGCCAGAACCGGCAGAAAAAACAGAAAGGACATCCAGGTACTGGAGGTAATGGCCTCAAAGCAGCGTGCATCAAAAAGAGCTTTGGGATTGGTTGGGGTTGCCAGGAGCAGATCGCTGTCCTGACTCAGGAACAGATGGGAAAGAGAGTTGAGAACGGAAGAGACAAAGACCAGAAAGAAAATGGCGAGGAGCACCATGGCCAGGAGCCGCTCTTTCAAAAGATCGCCGACTCGGGCCATGGATGAGGCTGTAGCCATTATGGTGGCATAATCGCTTTCTCCATTGAGGGAATCGAGCTTTAAAAGGAGGCGATGCGATCCGTAGCCGATGAAGTAGAGAACGAGAATGCTGAAAAACCCGAAAACGAGGATCTGAAGTCCCTGGTGGCGGTTCTGGGTGTTCGCGAGATTTTTCAGTCGCATCCACCAAAACCGACTGATCAGTTCGAAGGAGGAAAGGGGACGCATGAAAGCATTCTACGGGAGAGTTTTTGAAGCATCAATAAGATTTCAGGAAAAGAAAAAAGCCCGCCGGAGCGGGCCTTTGCAAAGTCGTCCTAGCGGGGAGCGCTGGCATTGAGCATATCTTTCAGATAAAGGGCGCAAAGATAGCGGTTGTGCTCGAGCTGACCCTGACGGATGCGCTCAGCCAGAGCCTCGTTACCGTTGGCATAGTTTTGAATGACACCCGCAAAATTACCGACAACGAAGTAATCGGCAACTTCCATAATGAGCATTTCTTCACCTTCGCCAGCTCCGGCAGCGATAATGGCACGGGCAATTTCACCCAGGCCGTCTTCGTAGCTTTGCCCGGTTTCATTGACCCGGGTTTCCAGATGTTCCATAAGCTGGTCCCGGTTCATACGTCGGCTTTCCCGGTCCGGGAGAACCTCGGCAACATGAGTTTGAACCTGGGTCCAGCCAAAGGAAGTGTCTTCTGCCTGAGGTTTCTGAAGAGTGTAGTTCTGACCATAAAGAGAGAGCTGAATGCTCTCCTGGCTGTTACCTTCAGCAACCGATGCTGAAAGGGCAGAGAAAAACACCAGTGCAAGAATCATTTGTTTCATAAGTTTCACCTGTTATACACCCATGCAGTCGGGTTGTTACGGGGCACAGTGCCGCCAAAATTAGATCGACAAGCATCCGAACAGTATAGCGTCTGACCATCAGAAGTCCGCACTACAATTTCAACATGCCCGTACCGTGCTCCGCCACTGCGATCCGAGGGAGGATTGTCGGGCTCAAACTGAAGTACAGTACCGGGAGGGCAGGTGCTGGGGCTGCTGGCGTTACAGTTGGCCCGGGTCCAGCCATTTTGGGGAAGGGTCCGGTTCCAGTCACGGGCATGCCCACGGGTTACGGGATAGCCCATTCTGAGAAGAATGTTGGCAACTCCCATAGCGCAGTATCCTGAGCGGGCATCATCGCTTCGAGCGATTTGCTGAGCCTGATCAGACCTGGATTGTCCCCAACCTGCCCCATCGCTGTCCACCCGGGTTGCCGGGGGGCTGCCACCGTCAGCCTGCTCTATGGCTTCGGGGGCAGGATCGGAGGAATCACCTCCTGTAGGGGCATAGGAATTGACCTGAGAAGTGCTCGCCTGAGGAGTGCTGGCATCGCGCCATTCAGGGTTGAGTCCTTCCTGAGAACCGGCAGACTGCTGGTCACAGCCCAAAAGAAGCAAAGACATGGCAACCACGGTCATACCCATGGCCAGTTTTGATTGGACTTGTGTCGTGATCATCCGCGGTCCTTTCAGTTGCAAATTCTGTCAAGATCCATTTTAAGGACTTTTTGATTCCCGTCAATGATCACAGAACCCGGTAAAAGTTTTTGCTGAGGCGCTCGTAGATCAGGGTTCCGATGAAATAGACCCCGAGTGACCACCCGGCAATGAAACAGATGTTTTCGCTCTGAATGGTTCCCTGACCAAGCAGGCAGGCCCGGGCTGCTCCGATGAAATGGACAAAGGGGTTGAGCTGCCACAGATCCAGCCATTCGGGTGGGACTCTTTCCGGAGGATAGACAATCGGAGAAGCAAAAAAGCCCATCATCAGGGCCAGATTCAGGAGCTGGGCCAGATCGCGGTAGAAAACGGACAGGCCGGAGACAATCTGGCAGATACCGGCAGTAAACAGAAATCCAAAGGGCAGAATCCAGAAAAGATGCCAGGGTTCCCGGCTGGTAAAGGGCTGCTGCCAAAGGCATAGAAGCCAGAACAGGGTATAGGCAATCCCGGCCTGGAGCATGGAGGAAAAGGCAATATGAAGAGGCAGAAATGCCCTTGGAAAGCGGACCTGAAGGATGAAGGAACGATATTTGAGAACGGTGTCGGAAGCCTTCAGGACAGCCTCCTGAAAGGCGCTGTAGGGAATCATGCCGCAGAACAGGAAGAGGCCGAAATCGGCGTAGGTTCCGGCACCTTCATAGCGGACCTTCAGGATTACGGAAAAAAGCAGAACATACATGCCCATCAGGACGAGAGGATTGAGAATAGTCCATAGAACCCCGAGGGCAGAACCTGCAAAACGCTCGAAAAAATCACGATAGACGAGCTTGCGAAACAGGCTGTTATACTGAATCAAAGCAGGCAGGTGAAAGAGTTTGAGCATACTGGCAATCGATCCTGGCAGGATAAAATTTGGTTGGGCCCATCTTGAGCTGGATGGAAACATTCTGGCACATGGCGTGGAATCTGCGGGGGAATTTAAGGAATTTCTTTGTGGCTTTGTAGCCAAAACCGGGGTGAAAACCGTGATTCTGGGAAATGCCACGGCATCGGATCATTTTGAGGAAAAAATACGGGAGATGGGATTGAAGGCCATTCTGGTCAACGAGTCCCATTCCACTCTGGAAGGCCGACGCCTGTATTTTGAAGAGAATCCCCCAAAGGGTTTCTGGCGACTGGTACCGGTTGGGCTTCAGAACCCTTCAGCCCCTTATGATGGATTCGTAGCTGCCGTCATTGGACGCAGACATCTGAGGGGGCTTAAAACGAACGGGTGAGAGCCTGCCAGAAGGCAGTGGTGGAATCTGCCAGCCGGGTGAAAAAAGTGCTTTTCTGCTCCCGGCGAATTTCTTCAAGAGTCTCTTCCATGCGGGTCAGGCGACTTTGGAGATGAATGGAGCGTTCCTCGGCATTCATGAACCAGCGTCCCATTTCCTCCAGCAGTTTCTGCTGCTTTTCCATACGGCTCTGGATGCACAGGAATTCTTCGGAGGGCTCTTCTGCGGGAAGGTTTGGGTGCCGGGCTGCAGCAGGAAGATTTTCCTCTTTTTGGGCTGGTTCTTCCTTGGTCTCCTGGGGGCTCATCTGTTCTTTGAGGGCTTCCCGTTCTTCCCTGACCTTGTCCAGAATCTGTTCCTGCTTGAGGCCGTCCTTGATCAGCGTCTTGATCATGACAAAGGTTTTGACATCGACCTCGGAAAAAACCAGGCTGTTGTAATAGCCGCGTTTGGGGGTCAGGATTTCGTCATAGCCCTTGAGGTAGTTTCGTAAGGTTCGCACAGTGATTCCGGTGAGATCGGCAACTTCCTGAATGGTGTACTCCTTCTTGCCGGACACCCTCCAGTAGTTGCGGTTGCGGATATCAAACCAGCGCATTCCCTTATGAGATTCCTTATTGGACAAAACCTCTGCTCCTTTGGCACTTTTTGTTAATTATAGGCTGAGAACAAACTGCAAACAATGCAGAAAAGGAAGTGTGCCAAACCAAATTGTCGATGCTTGCGGCGATGATGGAACAGGAAACCCCAGATAAAGCCCGGATTTCAAGATCTGCCATGCCTAAATTATGGCCAAAAATGGCTATTCTAGGCTTCTTTTTGTTTGATTTTGTCGGGTACGCCCGTCCACTGGGGCAGGGCTTTCAGGCTTCCAATCAGGTCGATTTTTCCGCAAACTGGCAGGAGTTGGAAAGTCCTCTGCCATCTCCCGTGGCTCATCTGACAAAACCGTACTGGGAGTCTCATGCCCAGAAGCATCTTGATGCTCTTGGCTACGAAGAACGGCGTTTTCCGGATCCGGTTGCCCTGCATGAGAAGGGTCTGGAGCTGAAGCTATTCTACCTTGAGGCATCCAACTGGGATCAGACTCTGGGTTATCGTCTGAATAACCTTGGTGGGGTTGAGGGAACCATTGGCTTTGATACTCACGGCCCAGGCATCGAATTGAGTGCCAGACGCCGCCTTTGGGAAAAGCCCGTGGAATTTTCCTGGTTTCGTCTGGACCGGGAAGAAGAATTTCAGCTGCCCCAGTCCAATCAGGGTTATAACCTGGTTTTTGGGGGCAGAAACTCCGACGTTCTGGGGCTTGCTGAAACCAATCTGGATCTTTTGAAAGCAGGTCAGGATATAGAGCTTGAACATCGGGGGGATATGCGCTTTTCCTGGCTTCGGGGTCTTTCCTGGCAGAGACTGAAACGCTTTGAGCGGGTCAGGGGCAATGACCGTCTGGGACTGAATGCGATTCAGATTCCCCGTGATCCCAACGTACCCAACGGAGCCTCGGATCCGGTGGTGCTGGAGCAGGGCGAAGATTCCGTAAAAAGTGAGGGCCCTGGTCTTTACACCGGTTTTTCCTTTCAAAGAGAGCTGACAGGTTCGGTTGCCCTGAATTCCTCTGCCCTGATCCATCTGATGCATGTTGATCAGACTCACCGTCTCAGTGTGGATCAGATCAGTCGGGCAGGTGTGCTGGCCCAGTCTGTCAGGATTCAGGAGTCCGGCCAAAGAACCCAGACGCTTCTTGATTTCGAAGTAGAGCTTCGGCGCTGGATGAGAAGGGACACCAGCTTCAGTCTGGGCTACCGTTACCTGAGTGTCAGCGAACCGTCCCGCCAGAATCTGGCCGGTACCAAGAATGATCCTTTTGTTCTAAGGGGGGTTTCCTTGGGCTGGCATCGCCGATTCTAATCCCAGAGCACCGAGAAGATAAAGGTTTTCTTCTGGGGTGTATCCCTTAAAAAACAGACCTTTTTAGGCGACAGTTTCTGTCGTGCAAAATGCCCTGTTTTTGGAAGACATACATATTTCCAGGGTCTAAGAACCCGGAATCCGGATTTATCTGTTCGGTGTTCTAGAAAGGAAGCAGGGCCGCGGCGAGTGGCACAATCAGCAGGCCTCCCAGAGTTGCCATGGTCACAGCCAGGGCCGCCTTGCCGGGCTCGACCCCGGTTTCCTGAGCAAATGCAGCTGTATTGGCGGCAATCGGTACTGAGGCCTGAATCCAGAGAACCTGGCGGGTCAGGGAATTGAGAAACGGAAAATAGGTTGCTTCAAGCAGAAGAAAGGTGCCCATCAGACTCAGCCATAAAAGAGGTTTTGCCAGAGTCAGTCCCAGGGAAAAGGCCAGGTCATCAGGTTGGGACAAGGAGCTGGTTTCTGCCAGGGCCAGGCCGATGAGCATCATGCCAAGCGGTGCATAGGCTCCCTTGAGAAGCTCCAGGGATTTGGTCAGGAGGGCCGGCGATTCAAGATCAAGGGATCTTAGAATCAGGGCCATCACAATGGCATGCACCGCCGGAAGTTTCAGGACTCTGAACAGGGCCTCCCGCATCTGGGCTTCATGGCGGCACAGGACATAGTAGCCGAGGGTGTTTTCATAGAGGGTCTGGCCCATAGCGGCAAAAACGGCCAGTGCTCCTCCTTCAGGCCCGAAGAGAATCGTGCAGAGGGGGATACCGAAATAGCCGGTATTGCCGGTTCCAAGAGCCAGGGCTGAGAGCCGTCCCAGACCTTTGGGCAGACGACGGATCAGAAACGGCAGGGAAACCAGGCAAAGAGTAAAGGCAATGCTTAGGGTTACCAGGGTGATGATCAGGGGATCCCGGCTGGCTGGCACGTTTAGGACAGCGAGGAACACAACAGCCGGAGTAATGCTGAAAATCAGAATGCGGGCAATCGGGCGGGCGGAAATCTGCAGAGTTTTCCCTAGCCAGAATCCCAAAGCCATGATGAGGTAGAGGGGCAGCAGATTTTGAAGAAGGCTCAGGGCGGTTTGCATGGGCCGGACTATGGCATAGTCGGCAGGGTATAGACAAGCATGGGAGACTGGTAGAAAACCCTTAAAAGTTCGCGACGGGGCACTTCTTCAATCAGGCCTTCGTAGAGTCTTCGGGCTTCTTCCCATTCCGGATGTGCAGTCTTGAGAAGATGAGCGCAGGCCAGGGACTTGGGCCAGTTCTGCTCTTTCAAAAGCATAGAGCACTGCTTCAGTCCATCCAGGGCATCGGGTTCAAAGGCAGGGGGGGAGCCAAGGTTGGAAAGTACAACCTTCAAGGTCTTCATTTGAAGCTCGACTCGACAATCCAGGCCACCAGGCTTTTGTTGGCACAGTCGCTGAGCTGTTTCCTGGATGTTCTGAAAGCCGGATTTGAGCAGGGTTTCTCGGTAAGGCTGGTCGTTCCAGAGCTGGAATTCCCGACTCTTCCTTAGTCTGGTGAATCCATAGCGGAGGTCATGGCTTTCCTGATCACGGTAAGTCCATTCGGTGGCATTGTGGTAGGTTAGGCAGGGGAGAGGGGCTGACCAGCAGTAGGCGATTTCCTGGGAATCGATTTCTCCGGCAGCAAGGGCGAGATGGGTGGAAAGCAGGACTTTCTCCTGGCTATACACCATTTCGGGAGGGAGATACCAGTGAGATGCCAAAGGGCTATGGTGTGTATTCAGCCATTCGGAAGCCTGGTTTTCTTTCAGGGTATAAAAATCCTGCCAGTCCTCGGGATGAAAGCGGGATTGAAGAACTTCCAGATCCTGGCAGGATTCATGACCGGAAGGGCTCTTCTGACAGGCGGCTTCCATGAAGCAGGCGGCAGAAACCGACTGATTCTGATCCATTCTCCGCGCTCCTTCCATGAAGAGCGCATCTCTTTGCCGGCGGGCCTCCAGAAGTTCCCATAAAGGAGTCCCCCGAAGATGCAGATGGTGAACCGTCATCAGGTATCCAACCCCCAGAAATCCAAGTCCGAGGAACCATTTTTTCTGCTGGGAAAACCTGGGCAGGCTGATCCAAAGGGCAGCGGGAAGGGTCGCCAAAGCCGCGGCATAACGCCAGGTAGGAGAAGAAAAGAAGCTGAAAGCCAGAAGTCCCAGAATGATCAGAAAAAGTCTTTTGTGCCGGGAGAAGGAAGTCTGGTAGCGACAGGACAGGTAAAAAACCAGACAGGTGCTTAAAGAGAAAGACAACAGAGGTTCCCGGTGTGTCCAGCCCATAAGCCAGTCCCAGGGTTTGGCCCCGGCTGGAGGGAAGCCCGCCCAGCGGGAAAATTCACGGATGGTCTGGGTGGAATCCAGCAGTGAGGAAAAACTCGGGGCCCAGCTCACGGGGAAGGGTAGAAGGGGAAGAGGGGCAAACAGGGCTCCGGAAAGCAGAATACTTTGCATGGCAGGGGGCAGGAGAAGAAGCAGGGTCAGTTTTTTTTTGAAGGGAGTGCGATCCAGAAAATAAGCGATAGGAATCCAGATCAGGGCACTGCCTTTTACAGAGAAGACAAAGATGGATAGAGCCAGAATTGCTGGTCTGAAAGCTGGGGAAGTCAGAAGAATACCCAGGGCCAGCAACAGGGTTCCCAAAAAGATCCCGAGATCGGGATTGGGACTGTTGAATACGGCTTTTGAGTAGAGAAACAGAAGCAATAGAAGGCAGGCTGTATTGATCAGGGACAGGGTGGGATGCCGGAAGCTTCTTTTCGGGAAGAGAAAAAGGGTTGAGCCCATCAGAAGAAGGGCAGTCATAAGTGTGGCGGGAAGACTTGAAACATGGTGGGTCAGAAAACCATGATGAAAAGGAGCTGGAAGGCTCAACCAGCTGCTGTGGTAGCCGTATTGCTCGCATAGAAGAGCAAGTCCCGGCACAGCTCCGAAACGGGACTGCCAGGCCATGGCCTGATGGTGATAGATTCCGGAATCACCATAGTCAATAAAGCCCGCGGTCAGAATCGAAGCAGCCATTGCACACAGGAGAAGCCAGAGGAATTCCCGCAGAGGAATTTTCAGCCGAAGGCGGGTAAGAAGAAGAAAGCTTGAAAGTGCGGGGAGAAGCAGGGCCCAGGGGCTTAGGGCATAAAAAACGGATTGAAGCTGCAGAAGCCAGGCCAGGATGAGAAGGCCAGAGCCGATCCGGGCCCAGCAGAGCAAGGGTCGCAGAGCCTGAATCGGGTGGAAGGGAAAGACCAGGTTTCCCAGAGGCCAGGCCAGAACCAAAAGGAGAAAAGAAAGAAGGAACAGTACCAGCATATGGCTGAACCTGAGGCTCTCTACTTCTTTTTTTGGATAATGGTTTTTAAAGCAGCTTCAAGTTCGGGCTGAGTACGCACAGAATCTATGTCCAGAAGATATCCGGCATCTTCTGTACTGAGCATTTCCTCAAGAGAGGATAACCAGCGTTTTCTGGCTTCCTGGCCTAAGGAAGGCAGGAGTGCAATCTGAAACAGGACTTTTTGCATCATCTCACCATTCCATTCCAGCTGGGGCCACTGCATATCCAGACTGCGCTTCTGAAAAAGCTCCAGGGCTTCCTGGGTCCGATAGGCAAAGATCCTGGCAAGAATCTGGATTTCCCATTCTTCTGGGCTCAGATCCAAAGAAGGGTTTTCAAGAATTGCCTGGGTAAAGTTGCCCTGGGCAAAACTGGTGAGGGGATCCTGAACAGGGGGTTTGGTTTTCAGCAGTTCCTTCAGGGTTTTGGCGAGAGGAGAACCCCTGGAAATGGAAGGGTTGTTCAGGAGTTCCCGAATCTGATCGGAATTGAGAAATTCACCAAGCTGTTGAAAATAGGCTTCCTGAGCCATTGGAGTGAGAACTGACAGGAGGGCATTTTGAAGCAAAACATAAGAGACAGGGGTTTCCTCCAGCTCGATCTCCGGCCAGTCTATTTCGAGGGAGCGTTGTCGAAAAAGATCCATGGCAGCTGGGATTTCAAAGGCAAAGACCCTTGCCAGAATCTGGATTTCCCAGTCACCGGAGGGTAGGTCCTCCGAAGGGTTGTCGATGATTGCACCGGTAAAATCACCACCCTGAAACAGGGCCTGGGCAATAGCTGGGTGGGTTGCAGCCTCAGGGAAGACTTCCAGAGTGTTATGCGCGGCTTCAAAGGCTTCTTCCGTTTTTTCTGTCCGAAGCAGACTCTGTAGTCGTGCCAGATGCCAGAGCCAGGATTTTTCTGGTTGGTTCATACGGCTCAGAAGAGAGTAGGCTTCCTGAATCCGGCTCTGCTCAAAAAGCCAGATTGCGCGGGCCCGGTAGTCTGAATCGGTGGGGTTCTCGGGAAGGCGAGCAAATTCAGGTTCTTTTTCTTGGGGTTTGCCCTGCATCAGACGGGCAAGCATTTCGCGGGAATCGGGAAGGGTGGAGCCGATGAAAGCCAAGGCTCTTTCTCTGGCCTCATGTCCTTCCAGAATCGGAAGTTCCATCAGAAAGCGTACCTGATCTTCTTCACTGATCTGAGCGTTCTTAAGCCTTTTGACAGCATCCTTCAGAACCTCTTCGAGTCTGTTGATGGGCCCTTGAATCTGAAGTAGTGGCTCAAGAGCAAAAAGGGCTGGATGCATTCCGGGAGGAGGACGGCGGATTTCGACTTTCTCAAGTCTTTGTTCCAGGGTCGTTCGGATGGGTCCTTCTGCGAGGAGGGGCAGCAGGTTTTTGAGTTCAGCCGGAGAAACCCGTAGTTCTTTGAGGGCCCGTTCCTGTATTTCAGGAGAGAGCAGTCCAAGACCAAAAATCTTGCCTGTCGCCGGGCTTTTTTCCCAGTTGGCTGGGAAATCTTCCACCAGGGCGTGAAGATCGTTTCGCTTAGCCGTTTTAAGAGCTTGCCTTCCTGATCCGGTCATAAGGTAGGAAATCAGGATTTCCTCCGCAGGGATTTCCAGATTGGGGTGGCTTTCATAGGTCTGAATCAGACCGTAGAAGTCGGCACTCTGATACTGAAGCATGGCCTTCCACTGAAGCAGGAGGTTTTCCGGAAAATGCGAGGCCAGCTGAGGCAGGAGATTCATGGCACTAGTGGTTGCTCCGTCGTCCATGGCGGAGAAAAGCTGAGCCTGCAGATATTCTGCATCGGGCTTTTCTGTCTGAAGAGGCTTCAGGATTTTCAGTGCCTTTTGAGGTTCTCCCTCAAAAATCAGGGCCGAAGCCCTGGCCCTGAGGCTGTCCAGAGACGCTTCCGTAGCAGGGAGTTTTTTCAGCAAGGCTAAAAATTCCAGTCCCTGTTCGTCTTCAGGATTCTTTACAAGGAGAGTTCGAGCGAGATCCCATTGTATCTGATAGCGATCTTCCGGGAGAGTTTCCGCGCTTTCCAGAGCCTGGCTGATGGCTTCCCGATCTCCTGTTTCAAGAAGGGTTCTCCTCAGTTCATGGTGGAGACCAAGAATTCCTCCCGGGGTTTTACTGCCACCAGTTTTGAGGAGATTCACGTAGTGCTTTCCCAGAGGGCGGGAACGAAGAGAACTTGAGGCCAGCTCTTTCTGAATCCGCTCGGCTTCCGCAAAAGGAGCAACTGGATTTTCTTCTTCCAGCTCACTTTCCGGCAGATGCCTTGTAATTGGATAGAGCAGAGCATCCATGATGGTCTGCAGTCTTTCCTTGAAATCCGCGTGAAGGGTGGAGACCGTGAGAAAAGTCAGGAATATGGTATGTTTGTAATTCATAAAACCAGTTTACTTGGAAGTGGCGACAAAGACACCTGTCCAATTTTCCGGAGGTGGGTTGGCGGCAAATTCCCGGCAGCGTTCAATATAAAGATCGCAGGCCTTGTCCTTGCCTCCACGATATTTCTTGAGGTTTTCAAAGGCTTCGATACCCTCAGCAAATTTTCGACCAGGGTAGTAGTATTCGTCCACAGCCCGATCAAAGGCTGCCATGCCTTCAAGGTACTCGGCGGAAGCTTCTTTTCGATACCCTGTGACCTCATAGATCTTCACCGGAAGAGCCTTGCCTTTTACGGCAATCAGATCCAGAAAGCGTCCGGCAACCCAGTCCTTGACGATTTCATAGGTGGTTTCATTGAGGATCAGATAGGCCCCGTAGTTCTTGGTCTGGCCCTCAAGACGGGCTCCCAGATTCACGGCATCCCCCAGGACGGTATAGTTGAAGCGTTCAGAAGAACCCACATTGCCGACAATCATGGGGCCGGTGTTCAGACCGATCCCGATGGCCATTTCAACTCCGTATTTGTCCATGATTTTCTTGGCCAGAATCTCGACTTCCTTATTCATGTCAATGGCAGTCTTGGTGGCCAGTTCGGCGTGATTGGGCTGATTCAGGGGGGCTCCCCAGAAGGCCATGACGGCATCACCGATGAATTTGTCGAGGGTTCCGTCATAATCCAGCAGGATATTGGTCATTTCGGTCAGATAGGTATTCATGACCTCAACCAGAACTTCCGGTTCGAGTTTCTCGGAAATTGTGGTAAAGCCCCTGACATCCGAGAACAGCACAGTCATTTCGCGGCGCTGGCCTTCAAGCTTGAGCATGTCCGGATCGTTGAGAACCGAGTCCACAACGGACTTGTTGACGTAGCGGCTGAAGGCATCCCTGGTCTTGGCCTTTTCTTTCTCTTCCATGATGTATTCGTGGGTGGTCAGGAAGATATAGACAAAGAGTATGGAGGCGGCCATGGGAGTGGCCTGATAGTACAGATTGTTGTAGTGAAACATGAAGTGGCAGAAATAGAGCCAGCCAAAGCCCATGCCCAGGGAGAGAAGGGCGCCGAAGATAGCATTGAGTCTGAGGATCAGCATGGGAAGAAGAACCAGGCTGCCGAGAATACCCATGATTTCCATTACGGAAAGCTGTCGATTGCCATCAGGCCTTAGGATTTGGGTTCCACCCCTCAGGCTTTCCAGGGTATGGCAGTGAAGTTCCAC
>CAZDAM010000020.1:0-36737 GCA_964503595.1 uncultured bacterium | reverse complement strand
GCAGCTGAAACTTTGGAGCTGTTGTGGCGACACCACTCAATGGCATTGAAGGTACGGCCATTGATACCATTGGATTCGGCTGAGGCAAGATAAACGAAGATGTCCTGGATATCTTCAGCACTCAAGCTGTTTTCCGTATTCATATCCGGGTCGTGAAACGGGCTTGTGGGTTCCTGGCGGATACCGTAAGGATCGACAATATTGGTGTTCACACCAAATTCGCCGTATTCGCGGCTGACCATACTGGAAAGACCTTCCAGAGCGATTTTACTGACATGGTAGGCAGAGCCGATTTTTTCATTGCGGGCAATGACAGAGGAGCTGACATTCACGATTTTGAGATTGGTGGGTGTGCTTGGAGCCCCTTCCTTGCCCAGAACTCCTTTGAGGACGGTCTGAATCATGTGGAAAGTTCCGATGACATTCACGTCCAGAACTTCCTGAAAGGTGGCCGCTGGGTAGTCCCTGAGCTTGGCCTGAGTCCCGTAGATGGAGGCATTGTTGACCAAAACGTCGATACCACCGAATTCGTAGAGGGTTTTCTTGACGAAATTGGAGACTTCCAGCGGATCGGTGATGTCACACTGATACCAGAAGAATTTTTCCCCGCAGCTGCCGAAAAGACTTTCGAGTTTTCTCAGATGTTCGATGTGACGGCCGCATACGGCTACCCGGGCACCTTCCTGAATGCAGGCTCTGGTAGTGGCGAGTCCAAGCCCCCGGTATCCACCCGTAATGATGATACGTTTGTCCTTAAGACGCATAGATTCATCATAAAAGCCAGAAGGGGAGGATGCAATTCTTTCCTGATTCAGCATGGTCCTGAGGTTGGCAGGGGATTTCTCCCTGTGCTTTATTTAGAAGTGCATTTTATAGTGAGTCTAAAGGAAGCAAAATTATGGAAAATCTCGTCATCATCGGACATGGCCCTGCAGGACTGACCGCAGCCATCTACGCTGCCCGTGCCGGGCTCAAACCCCTGGTTCTTTCCTCCAATGCCGAGCTTGGACAGCTGGATCAGACGACAGATGTCGAGAACTTTCCGGGCTTTCCATCAGGCATTATGGGGCCGGACATCATCAAGAACATGCATGCTCAGGCTGAGCGCTTTGGGGCAGTATTCAAAACGGCTCATGTACATGCCATTGAGGGAAATGCTCCCTATACTCTGAAAACCGAGAGTGGAGATGTTCAGACGAAAACGATTATTCTGGCAACCGGAGCCAAACCGAAGCGGTTGGGGCTTGAATCGGAAGGCCGCCTGTGGGGCAAAGGTGTAAGTGCCTGTGCCGTTTGTGACGGATTCTTCTATCGCGATCTGGAAGTCATGGTCATCGGGGGCGGGGACAGCGCCTGTGAAGAAGCGACCTTTTTGACCAAGTTTGCCAAAAAGGTTTATCTGGTTCATCGTCGTGATGAGCTCAGAGCCTCTAAAATCATGGCCGAGAGAGCCATGAATCACCCAAAAGTCGAGATAGTCTGGAATTCGGCTCTGGATGAGGTTTTGGGTGAGGATGAAGTCACTGGGGTGCGCTTGAAGGACACGAATACCGGCGAAACCCGTGAAATGAGGATGGACGGGGTTTTCCTCGCCATTGGTCATATTCCGAACACTTCTCCGTTCAAGGGTGCGGTAGAAATGGATGAAGGCGGCTACATCAAACTTCAGTCCGGCAGCACCAGGACTTCAGCTCCAGGCATCTTTGCGGCTGGCGATCTTCATGATCAGGACTATCGTCAGGCTATTACCGCAGCAGGTTTTGGATGTATGGCGGCTTTGGATGCCGAGCGCTATTTAAGTGGTCACTGATCCCAGGTGTCAAGGGCCTGTTGAGCCTTTGTGAGATCCTCGCCCCCAAGCCAGTCTGGTACGGGCGCGGGGATTTTTTGATTTTTGGGGCCCAGAAAAAGCCAGGCATGAAGATGAAGGAGGCCTTTCTGATCGGAATAGAGATTCTCACCGATTAAGGGAAGATTATGACTTGCAGCCTGAATCCGGATCTGATGGCGGCGGCCTGTTTTTATTTCTACAAGAGCGGAAAACAGATTATCATTCTGGGATATTTTCTGAAAAATGGTGACAGCCTTTTTGCCCCCGCTTCTCACGATTCTGACACCCTTGCGATCTTCCTTGAGGTGATCGACCCATTCCTGCCGGCTTTCTTCGGGGATGCCCCGTCCCTGCAAGAGGTAGAATTTTCGCGAATTTTCCAGAAAATCCCGGACCTGGAAAGCTGATTCCGGAGTCAGGCCAAACAAAAGAATTCCTGATGTGGGGGCATCGAGGCGATGGGCGACAAAGGCTTCGGGGGCGCTGAGATGCTGGCGGACCCAGGACTGCAGATCGGGACGGCTTTTATCCAGACTGGCGTGAGTCAAAAAATCGGGGGGCTTGAAAATAAATGCCAGATTCCCATGGCGCTCTATAAGGAAAGGCTTTGATATACTGCTGGCCACCATATGGAAAATCTCACGAACCCTTCAGATAAGTCAAGTCGGCTCAAAAGCGTATGGCGGCTTCAGTCTCTCGGGCTGACGCTGCTTTTGTTTCTGGTTCTTTATCAGCTTCTCTTTGAAGCTGCTGCCTACCCCCGCAACCCGGGGCTCCCCATCTGGATGGCTCTGAGCCTGGTTGCGGCTCTCCCGGCACTTCTGAATCCTGGTATCAGGGGTTTGATTTTCTCGGTCTTTGGTCAGCTTCTGATGGCCTGGTTTCTGGTTTTAGGCTTGAGTGGCCAGGTTCTTCAGCCCTGGACATGGGTCATTCTGGTCCTGATTCTCTGGTTTTACTGGAAACTTTCCCGTAGTTTGTGGGGGTTTCCTCATCAGGCAACAGAATTTCTCAGAGAACTGGGAAAGGGGCCCCTTAGTGGAGAACTTTCCATTCCGATGCAGGATGAAAGAGGACTGATTCATCAGGCCCTGAATCAGTTTGCTGCTTATGTGAGGGAAAAAGAGCTTCTAAGCCAGTATATTGCCCCTGAAATCTGGCAGGAGATTCAAAGGGATTCTTCCCGCTCCCTGATGGCGGCTCGAGAGCAGAAAGCCTGTTGCCTGACTCTTGTGACGAGGGCAGAGGGGCTTGTGGGCGCCCGCAGGATTTATGATCTTGGGGCCCGGATTGCCGCAGAATGCAGGGGATTTCTGGCTGAGCATCGCGAGGATTCGATTCAGCTTCTTTTCCTGGAGGAAACCGAAGGCTATGAGAAGAACGCCTTGATGGCCTGTTCCCGCCTGAATCAGACCCTGATGCCGGGAAGTATCGGAGGACTTCGGATGATTCAGGTCAAGACCGGTCTGATTGCCCGTGATGAGGGTCTGAGACTCAAGGCCCTCTGTCAGGACATGGAAGAGGAAGTCCAGAGGCTCAAGAGTAGACTAGGGTATCCGGTACAGCTCTGGATTCATCCCAATCTGGCCTTGTCTGCCCAACGTCTGTTTCATCTGGGAAAAGCCGAAGAAGGGGGAATTCATCCGGTAACCGGGGAAAAGGATCTGGACTTTCATCTTGAAAACCTCAGGAATGCCAGAGTTGAGGACAAGCTGGTTTCGATTCGGGTGGTCGAAGCTCACCGTGAAGAATCCGCGATAACTTTTCTAATCGAACTTCTGGATGATCTTTCTCCCAGGGTCCGGATTGAAGCTGCCAAAGCTCTTTCACGTCTGGTTGAACCGGCCAATGAAACGGAGATTGGAAAGGCCTATCTCAAGGCCTTGGGACAGGAATGGAATCATGACTGTCGGGCAACTCTGGTGATTTCCCTTGGGGAGCTTCGGCGCAAGGAGTTTGTCGAACCCTTGTTTTCTCTGCTGCGGGATGAAAATGACCGGGTGAGAGCCAATGCCATTGAAGCCATTGGAAAATGTATGGACCGCACAACTGTGGTTCGTTATCTCGAAGGTATGCTGTATGACCAGAATAACCGGGCCCGCGCCAATGCTGCTCTTGCTCTATGGCTTATGGGAATGAAGAGCGGATTTGTCCAGCTTCTGGAAATGTCAGAGAATGATGAGCCTCTTCTGAGCTGTTCCGGGCTTTATGGAGTAGGGGAAATATTCAAGGACGAGAATATCGCAATTGTGGAGGCCCATATTTCCCACCCGGAAAGCTTCTGGCTCAAGGAAAAGAAAAGTCTTTTTGAACGGGCCCGCAAAATTTGTGAGGATAAGCTTTTTCATGAGCACCCGCTGGTGGAAAGAAATGCTCTTCTGGCTCTGAAGAAAATGGGTTCGAGGCATGCCGTTCCATCTCTGGTTCTGAAGTTCCGTGAAAAAGAGGATGTAAATCTGAGGCAGCAGGTTCTGGAAGCCCTGATTGCCATGGATGAATTTCAGTTGGTCAGCCGTCTTCGGCAGGAGGCCCGTCAATGAAACGCTGGGGAAGGGAGATTTTCTACACCCTGTTTCTGGGGCTTTTATTTGCAGCCTGGATCTTTCTGACGCACTCTTCTCTTTCAAAGGAAAGAGAGCAGGAAGCAGCTGAAATTTTGAAGACCTTGGCCCGGGATATCAACCGGGCAGAGTTCTTAAAGGCGCTTGAGACGGAGAAAATCCGTCAGCACTCTTTTCAGCAGTATCAGGAAAATCCCGAGGAATTATCGGAGTATCAGCTTGAGGTCTTGGCTGCAGATGCCATTGTCGCCGGGCGTCTTGAAGGCAACCGTCCCTACCTGAAAGCCTTTGTGATTGAAGAAGGGCACCCGGGCCTGGGAGCCAGAATCAAGCGTATTTTGTCCGATCTGGCGGCTCATCGCGATGATTTTGAATTTCAGGAAGAGGGGACCCCCAGAATTCTGGCGACTCCGATTCTTGCCGATCAGCGAAGACTGCATGCGGCAATCAGTTTTGAAGTTCCTGATTTACAGGAATCCATAGGCTGGTATACCCCGCTTCTTTTCCTCCTGGCTCTCGCGCTGGGCTATCAGTTTCTGGGATTGCAAAAGGCTCGAAGACAGGGTTTTTCCCGATTTTCCCGGCGGTTCCTTCCGGTGGCGATTTTTCTTTTGGGAGCTATGTTTGTACTTTTGAAGGAGCCCTTGAGTCATCAGAACAGAGTGCTTAAGGAGCGGGCGGTTTATCGTGGTGAACTTGCCATGCTTAAGGGGGTGAGTACCAAGAACCTGAAACTGGGATACCAGGAAATCCGGCAGCATCTGCCCTTTGCCGAAGATGCGATTTACCATCTGGAAAAGGTGGGAGGAACCCTCTTGTTTCAGCCCCACAAAAACGGTTTAAGGGGTTTTTTTCTCAGCGATTCCTACCGCATTATGGATGCTCTTTATGCCTGGCTGGCATTGGCTGTTTTCTTCCTGGTGCTTCTGGAGCTGATCTGTCGTCGGGCTTACCGTAATCACCTGCTGCTTTCCGAGGAAATCCGCGAGAGCATGGGTGAGGACGAGCTTTCCCCCGTCGAACTCACCGAACCAGAACTTTATGGCTTGCAGGAAAGCTTTGTGAAGACCCGGGAAATGATTCGTCAACGGGAGATCGAACAGCGACTCATGGCCAGGGATGTTCTGATGCATCTGACCTGTTCTCTGGGGTTTCGCCCCGGCTCTTCAAGCTGGAAAACGGATGCCTGGGGTCTGGTGCTTCAGATCAGGGATCCGCAGAAACTCAATGATCTTTCCGCCAGGGATTTTTTCTCGGCCTATTCGGAATGGCTTCAGGTGATTCGCAGTGCAGCTCGCAAGGTCGAAGGAATCGTTGCCCGTGAGCAGGGGCTTGGAGTACAGGTTCTTTTTGCCTCGGCTGGCCTGGGCAAGATTCTGATGCAAAGAGCCCTGGTAGCAGCTTTGGATGTTCAGGCCAGAATCCGGCGGGAGGCCCCTGTTTTTGCCGAAGCCGGGCTGGTGGCTCTGGTTCAGTTTGGCGAACTTGAGGTTGAGCTTGCGGATACCCGTCACCGTCAGGATATCCTTCTGGGGGGACGCCTGATGGAAAGACTGGATGGAGCTGGACTTGGTGGACTCAGGGAAGGTATTTTCATCCCTCTGCAATATAGCCAGGAGGCACGCTCTCTGGTTTTTGTTCTGGAAGAACATGGAGATTATCTTCAGGTTCACGGAGTCAAGAGCCTGAATGAACATCTTGAACTTCTCGCAGTTCCAAGCTCTGAGCTTCGTTCCACGGCCTTGCAACTGGCTCAGCTCCAACCAGGTCAGGAAACAGTAAGGGCCATTTTAGGCTATTTCCCCGATTTTTCTGATGAGGAGCGCAAAAAAGCCAGTGAAGTCCTTAGAGCGGCCATGACGGTTCCTGTGGCTCGGCAAAACATTGAACAGCAGGTTCAGGACTGGCTTCACAGTACGGATGACAACCAGAGAAAACTGGCGTTTTATCTGTATGGGCAACTGGATCTGGAGCTGAGTACTGAGGAAGCTTCCACTCTGCTTACCTTAGAGGGGCTTGTGACGGATCAGGAGCTTCTGGCTCTGATCTTAAGACATTGGAAAGGGGAAAGCAGGCCGGAATGGTCCAGTCGCCTGGAACAGTCCGAACCATTGATTCAGGCGGAATGGGCCTGGCAATGCCTGATTAGGTTTGGGGATGAAAATTCGATCCCGGTGAT
This sequence comes from uncultured bacterium, assembly GCA_964503595.1. Taxonomy (GTDB): domain Bacteria; phylum Muiribacteriota; class UBA6191; order UBA6191; family UBA6191; genus CAZDAM01. The sequence goes on along the minus strand of CAZDAM010000020.1, from coordinate 30,166 downwards.
TCTAGAAATTCTTGAAGATGAAGATCTTTTGGAGCGTTATGAGGTTTTGGGAATTTTATCCCGCCTGAAAGATGTGGAGGCCGAGCTTCGGTTCCAGTTGCAAAACGGGTTGAATCGCGTAAGGCCGAGGTTTTATTCTGTGCTGTCGACAATCCTGAAATCAGCCGCCGGGCGGCAGGATCTTTTTGTTGTTCTGTCTGTCATTGCCTCCTGGGAGCTTACAGAATTCATCCCGGTCCTGGTTGAAAAATACCGGAATACGCTGGATCGGGATTTGAAGCGGGAAATCAGAGAAACTCTGGCACTGCTGGGCGCGGACCGGTTTCTGGTTTCGCGACATGTCTTGCATTAGGGAGAAAAAATGAAGCGCGAAGAAATAGCAGAGCTTATGCAAAAGGGAATTGATTTTGCGGGGCGTAAGGACAACCAGCAGGCGGCAGAAGTCTTCGAAGAACTTCTGAAAGAAGCCGGAGAAGATTTTCAGGTTCTTTACAATGCCGGAATTTTTTTCTCTCAGGCAGGAGAACACCTAAGAGCGGTGGAACTCCTGGAAAAATCCCACTCAAAGAGCCCGAATGCAGAAACTCTGCGTCGTCTGATCCTGGAACATCTTCATATCGGGGGGGCTCACCTGTTCACGACTGATTTCATGGCCTGGGATGTTGCCCATCTTCTGAAGGCCGAAGAAAAAGTCGAGGAGCTTTTGCGGAATTACCCCCAGGATACCGAAGCTTTGGGCCTCAAGGAACAGATCCAGCAGAGAAAGCTGAAGGAAAGAGTGGCTCTTCGTTTCATGGAAGATGACATGGAATTTACCCGCAAAACCCTGGCCCGTAAAAAAGAACTGACGGATCTGGATCAGCGCGTTCAGGGATTTTTGAATCTTCTGGACAGCGGGGAATATCTCAAAAAAACACAGGAATTTGCGGTTGTCATGCGTTCTGATTTGCCGACTTCTCCCAAGGAAGGCTTTCTGGAAAGAATCCGCAATTACGTTTTAGGCAAGTAATGTTTGCTGGTCGTATTCGCGCAGCTGTCCTGCAGCTGAATTCAGCCTCAGAAATTCAGAAAAACCTGATTCGGCTTGAGTTTTTTTTGAAAGATGCTGCCCGGCAGAAAGTCCGGTTTCTGGTTCTGCCTGAAGTCTTTGCTTCCATGGCTCCGGACTCCATGAAACCGGCACTGGCTGAAGAGCCGGCCTCATCATCGCTGCTTGGCTTTCTAAGTGATCAGGCCCGGAATCATCAGTTTTATCTTTGCGGGGGAAGTGTCCTTTTAAAATCTCCCTCTGGAAGAATCTGGAATGCCTCACCCTTTTTCGGGCCGGATGGCAGGCTTTTGGCTCTTTACCGGAAGATCCATCTTTTTGATGCGATGGTTTCTGACGGCAGAAGCTACTGCGAATCCAGAGTGATTGAGGCCGGACATGAACTGGGCCAGGTCAGCACTCCTTTGGGGAGAATCGGGCTTGGGATTTGCTACGATCTTCGATTTCCCGAACTTTTTCGGGCTCATTCCCTCAAGGATATCTTTGCCTTCTGTCTACCTTCGGCTTTCACCGAAGTGACGGGTAAAAAGCACTGGGAAATCCTGATTCGGGCCCGAAGCATTGAAAACCAGGTCTTCTTTCTGGCGGCCAATCAGACCGGAACCTCCGATCATGGGCTGCGCTGTTATGGACATTCTTTGATCTGTGGCCCAGATGGTGAAATTCTGAATCAGATTGCAAAAAACGAGGGCTTGGCCATTGCTGATCTGGATTTGGAAAAGCTTGGTAGAATTCGTCGCGATATGCCCGTTTTGAATCATCGCCGATTGCGCGCCTGAGAGGAAAATCATGTTGGCAGGTTTTTGGATTGATCCCTTGTCCACCTTGAAGCAGGACAAGGATACGAGTCTTCTGTTCATACAGGAAGCAGGCCATCGCGAGATGGAAATCTTCTGCTTTGAAACCTCTGGAATTCATTTTGAAGGCAAGCTTCGTGCCCGGGGGCACACCATTTCGGTGAATCTTGATCAGGAGCCGGTATATCGGATTCTTGAGGAAAAGACTCTGGATTTTGCTGATCTGGATCTTTGCTTCATTCGCAAGGATCCGCCGGTAGATCTGAGTTATTTCGCGGTCCTGCAGCTCATGGCGGTGGAAGAAGCGGAGGGCAGAACTTTTTTCATCAACTCCCCACGATCGCTTCTGATGGCCAATGAAAAACTCTATACCCTGGGCCAGCCAGAGGATCTGCCACCGACTTTTGTAGGCTCTTCTAAAAAGCTCTCGGAAGGCTTTTCCCGGACAGGGACCCCCCAAAAAGTCGTGAAGCCGTTAAATGATGCGGGGAGTCGTGGAGTCACCCGGGAAGATGAAGCTTCCCTGCTCTCCCGCCTTGAAAAAGCCGAAGAAGAGGGATTTTTTCTGATGCAGGACTTCATGCCTGAAGTTCAGAAAGGGGACCGCCGGGTTTTTCTTCTGGAGGATCGCATTGTCGGTGTTATCAGCCGGGTTCCACAGGAAGGGGAATTCCGTTGTGCTCTTGGACTTGGAGCTGAGCTGCATATCCCGGAATTGACCGATCGGCAGAAAGAAGTCTGCCAGAGGCTTTTACAAAGGATGCAAAGAGATGGGATCCTGTTTGCTGGGGCTGATCTGATTCAGGACAGGCTCATTGAGGTCAATGTGACTTCACCAACCCTGATTCGCCAGTTCAATCAGATGGGTGGTTATCGTCTGGAAAAGGATATTTTTGATGTCATCCTCCAAAAAGCAGGAAGAAGAAGAGAACAACGACTTTGAGCTTTCCGAACATTTCCCCCGTCTTCCCGAAGAATTGCGCCAGAAGATTCTGCGTTATATCGAAGACTGGTATGAAGCCAAGGACAAGAAGCTGAACTGACTTTTCGCTCCCCCTCATTACCCGGAGGTTCCCGCTATCAGGGGGCACTTTTGGGGTATATCCCTCAAAAAGGCGGCTCGTTTTAGGCGACAGAAATTGTCGTATAAAAGACCCTGTTTTTCGGAAGATATAAATTTTCCAGATCGGGCTAGAATCAATACAATCCAACAGGATTTTCGCTAGGAACTCGATCCCAATGGGGAGCTTTTGCCAGATGCCGCTTTAAGGGAAGGGTTTTAGGTGAGGCTCAGATTCAGATAGCCCAGGGCCCTGAGGATCAAGAGAATCCCGGCCAGCAGGGGAAAGAGTCCGCAGACAGAAATGTGCAGAATTTTTCCGATGGTTCTGCCCAGCAGTTTCTGCCAGGCGGCAAGCTTCTGGAAGCCCTCTGGGGCTCTGATGTGACCGAGAAGAACGACGAGCCCCTGAAGGATCAGGATGATGGCGAGGAAAATCATGAACCTGGTTTTCACAGGAAGGGCTTCTCCGTTTTATCCAGAAGTTTCATGAATTCTCCTTTTGGGATGAATTCGTGCCCGGAACGGTTGGTCTCCATCATCTGTCCGATGGATTCGGCAGCCTGACGGCTTAAGATCCGAAACGGGGCATGCTCAATCACAAAGGAGTACAGTTTGATGGCATTGGACCAGAGTGGGATGCAGACATTCGGATCCATGGGCATGGCCTCGACACAGGCGAACTGTCCCCGTTTCATGAGTCTGTCAGCCTGATTCTTCAACTGGTCAAAAAATGGAAAGAACAGGCGGGCCCGGGCGGGGTCATTGGCAAAATACTGATTGGCTCCCTCAAAGGAAGGGTAGATCTGGGCCAGCTGCTCATAGACTTCCGGGGACTGATCAAAAGGTTCAAACCTTAAGGCGGCAAATTCCATAGCAAGCTCAAGACGTTTCAGATCCGGATGGTTTTCATTCAGAAGTCTCAGTTCCTGGACCAGTTCCCGGTTATAGGCCAGATAGGTCTGACTGACATAGGGAAGGCTGATTTCCACATTGATCACGTAGCGGTCACGGAATTCGGCTTTGAGCTGACTGAGGATGAAGTCCGGGTTCTGATCCAGCCAGACCTGGTAGGTATGGTGCAGGTCCGGTTCCAGCCACTCTGCCGCTCTCTGCCCGAACCAGTTCCAGTCGGCCTCACTCTGAAGCTGAATGGGTTCAATGAAGGTCTGAATCCGGCTGAAAAGTTCGTGCAGGCAGTAGGTGTCCTCAAACGGACGGTTCAGCAGGAGATCTTTCAGGGCGGCCAGACTCTGATCGGGGCTGAGCTGAATGTCTGCCAGGAGATCATTTTCATAGCGTTCACGGATCTCCTGAAGGGGTTTTAAGGAGCCGGCGCGAATCTGAAAAACCGGGTGGAGTTCCAGAAGCTGGATATACTGGCTGAGCCTGAGACAGGCGGTCAGGCGTTTTTCCAGGCTGGGTTCAGGCCAGTCCAGATCCATGAGGGTGGGCTGGATTTCCCTTAGAACCACATGAAGAAGTCGAATTGTTTCCTGAACAAACTGGGGAGAGTAGGGATGATACAGAAAACTCTTGGTACTGCCCTGATTTCGGGGGAATTCAATGGAGAGACCATCGGTGATGTTGACCACGTTCTGGGTGGTTCCGGGGGTAGCCGGAATAGACCCGGCCTTCTTCAGGAGGCGGCGGGTTTCGGCAGTCAGACTTGAGCCCATCATCATGAGAATAAGGGCAGACTTGAGTAGTTTGAAGGTTCTCATTTACCCTGAGCCCATCGGAGAAATGAGGAGAGGGTTTGAGCCTTTCTTCCGGGAAGATTGAAGAAGCAGGTATGCATCTGGCAAAAGCTTTGAATATTCTGAAAAATTGGATGCGTTCTTCCATGAAACCTCATCTGGAGCCTTTGCGGCTGGGAGATGGAGATTCTGTACTGGATTCCGGGATTCTTCAGAAGAAAACTGCGATTTTGAAGCTTTCTTTGGGGTTTTTAAAACGGGATGGAAGCGGGAAGGACTGGAATCAGGCCCTGAAAATTCTTAAGCTGACCCAAAGAGGCGATTTTGCATTTTTGGGTGAAGTGCCTGACGAAGCCAGGGAGCTGTGGCTTCAGCTGAAATGGCTTCAGAAAGAACATGGTGGATTTAGATTTGAGGATAGAGATATGAAAGCAACTTTGTATGGCATTCCCAACTGTAATCAGATGAAAAAGGCCCGTGAACTGTTTGGGATTCATGGAGTGGAATTTGAAGAAGTGAACTTCAAGAAGGCTCCGCCAACGGTTGAATTTATCAAGGATGCCTATGAGAGTGTTGGAGGAGATCTTCTGATCAATCGGAAGGGAACCACCTATCGGCTTTTGAACCTGAAGGAAGTCAGCTATTCCGATGGGGAGTGGATTCAGTGTCTTCAGGAAAACCCTTCCCTGATGAAACGTCCTCTGGTTCGCCTTGAAAGCGGTTTTGTCTGCGGTGTGGACAATCTGGCAAGTGCTTTGGAGCAGAAGTGAAACTGAAGGGCGCATCTTTACTGGGGACCCAGAACTATTTCGAGGAAATGAAAAACCAGTCCCTGATCCTGAAGGAAAGGACCCGTCCGTTTCTGAAAAGACGTGTTCTGGTATCCCAGGTAGGATTTGGTGGATACAGGATTCACGATAGTGTTCAGGAGCACCATGAAGCTCTTCTGATTGCCCTTCAAAGCGGTGTCAACCTGGTGGACACCTCGGCGAACTACACGGATGGTGGCTCAGAAACCCTGATTGGAAATGTACTTGGAGAGGTCACCAGGAAGTTTCCCCGCGATCATTTTGTTCTGGTGAGCAAGGCGGGCTATGTTCAGGGCCAGAATCTGATTGAAGCCCAGAGTCGCCAGGCCCAGGGAAATGGTTATCCGGAAATGGTGGAATACCATTCAGCCTGCTGGCACTGCATCCATCCTGATTTTCTAAGGGATCAGCTTGAAGCCAGTCTTAAGCGTCTTCGGGTGGAAAGTCTGGATGTGTTTCTTCTGCATAACCCGGAATACTTCTTTACGGATGCCCACCACAGGGGACAAACGGATAAGGCAGCTTTGAGGGACAGATTCTATCTCAGGATTGAAGCTGCTTTTGAGGCTTTGGAAAAACTTCGGCATGAAGGTCGGATTCAGGCATTTGGAGTGAGTTCCAATACCCTGCCTCTTGCAGCGGATCATTTTGAAAAAGTGGATGCCGAGCGGCTTGTGAATGTCGCGGAAAAGGTGCGTCAGAAGCTTGGACTCAGGGAAAGCGGTTTCCAGGTATTGCAGTTTCCCTTAAATCCGCTTGAGCATCAGGCGGCGACTCTTCAGTCCTGCTCGGAAAACAGGACACTTCTGGAATACTGTCAGGAAAAAGAGCTCGATGTTCTGATCAACCGGCCATTGAATGCATTTTATGAAAACAGGCTTCATCGCCTGGCCCAAAAACCCTGGAGTGAAGAAAGAAACGGGGAGAAGGAATTTCTCGAAACCCTTCTGGACATTGCCCGTGCAGAGGACGATGTCTGGACCTATATGGAGAAACACCCCTCAGAAATGAGCTCCATGGTGGCCTCCAATGCCGATATGAAGCTGTTTCGGATGGGTGAGGAACTGAAGGGCATTCTGGATAAAATTGGAGATGAAGAGCATTGGGCAGAAATTCTGCATCGCTTCATTCTGGGCCACACCAGAGCATCCCTTCAGGGGCTTCACAAGCATTTTCAAAACGTTCCCGGCCTGAATCTTCAGGAGTTTTCCGAACATTATCTGGATAGCTTTGCCCGCCTTGAAGATGCCCTTTTACAGCACCTTCACAAGAAGGAATGGCTATATTGCACTTCCCGTCTGTTTGAAGCGTTTGGTCCTGAATTCTATCAGGGGGCCGAGTCGCCCTCAGCCGCAGTGATTCGCTTCCTGGCGGATCTCCCGGCATCGCCTGTAGTTCTGGTCGGGATGCGCAGAAAAGAGTATGTCGAGGACGGGACTTCAGCCCTGATTGAGGAAAGGCATGGCTCGGTGCCAGCTGTTTTAAAGCGGCTCAGGGAGCATTTTTCACACAGCGAAATCCCAGATCCCGGGCATAACTGAGAGGTTCACGGGCCCGTCTTTTCTGAATGCTTCGATCGATTCTGAGTTCCTCCCCACTGGCTCCCCGCACCGTTTTTCCCCGGGGGCTCAGGGGGGAGGAGCGCAGGGTGATGATTCTTGGGTTCAGGAAGTAATCCGGGTCAAACCAGTCCTGGGTCCATTCCATGGCATTGCCGTTCAAATCCCGGATTCCGTAGCGGGAAACATCCATGGGATGCCCCCCAACCGGGTAGAGCTCTCTTTCCCATGAGGCGTGTTCCACCAGTCCATTCAGCCCCTCTGCCGCTTTTTCCCACTGCATTTCCGTAGGCAGATCCAGATTATAGTAACGGCAGTAGGCTTGGGCTTCTGTCCAGTTGATACAGGTAACCGGGATCCTGGATTCATCATCATGCCGATGGCAGCGTGGTGGCTCGGCTCCGGAAGCAGCGACATAATCCCAGTACTGTTTCACGCTGACTTCTGTCTGATCCATCGAAAAGCTGGGAAGCCAGACCGTATGCCCTTCACCGGTGGGTTTGAGATATTTGCGAATCTGCTCCGTACTCAGATTTTCTTCAGAGCTGGTCCGGCGGATTGTGGCAATCAGCTTCTGCTTTTCCTCATCCGTACTGCCGGCATTCAGGGGTCCGGCAGGAATCAGGCGCATGATGCCGTCCCGTCTCAGATCCTGCCCGGCCAAATCAAGCGGATTTCTCAGATCGATTCGGATTTCAGTAGCGCTTCCTTGAGGAAGATCGATATGGACGGTTTTGGGCTCATGAGTCGGAGCGATGGCTGTCAGACGGGTTTTTCCTCCAGGAACCCGGCGAATCACCGGACTCTGTCCAATCCAGTGGGAAACTCCCTCGCCAACATGCAGGCGGGCATTTTCCGGTTGAACGACGATGATCACAATCGGGTCCTGAACCTGTGGACTCTTCTGCATGTTCCACACCGGATGATCGCGGTAGCTGCATCGGACTGAAACCTGGTCATAGCGAAGGTGGCGGGCAAGTCCCTGACGTTTTCTGGTTTTCAGATCCCGAATGGTTGCCCGGTGATTGACGGCAATCTGCTCCGGATTGGTGCCTTTGTAATGTTCGGGCAGAATATCGCGATAGGAGTCTCTGGTGAAGAAGGGAACCTCAGCATTTTCAAAGCGGCGAAAATTCTGGTGAGCTGCTTCGGCTTCGGCTTCGGTGGGCACTTTTCCGCCCATGAACCGGCAGATCAGATCAGCTTCTTTGGCATTCAGTCCAAAAGCGATGTCGGAATAGGGGGGAGTAAGAACTTCACGAAGCTCGGGGTCAAAATCTTCTCCGGTGCTTCCCAGCCAGGCCAGGACTTCAAATTTACGGATCGGTAGGTAGGAAAGAGAAAAAGTGGTGACTTTCATGGCCCGAAAGGAGGGGGTTTCTGGCTGGAAGGTAAATTCCTGGGTAGGAATCTCCAGAAATCCGTGGCCTAAAAGGCAGCTTCGATTCAGACCTTCGTGGTTGGGGTCGGGAAGGCGACAGTCCCGTACCCAGTCCCCCTGATCAGGCCAGGGCAGGGCGAATCCACGGGAAAAAAACAGAATCAGAACAAAAAGACGTAGTGCGATTGAAATCATCCTCATCAAATCCTTCGGCTGAACATACGATAAGGATCCATACAAGAATGGCATCTGAGAAGGAAATTATTGAAGCACTCAAGGCAGCGAATGGCCCGGAAGTGCGGGTTCGTATTCTGGATCAACTGGGGCACAAGGTTCGTCCCCAGCACAGAAAACTCATTCAGCATCTGGTGGAACTTTCCCAGTCTGACCAGAATGAGCAGGTTGCTTATGCCGTTCGAAGGGCACTTTTTCAGATTCGCTCCCGTTATAATATTACCAATTTTGCCCTCTTTCTGATGGATCCCCTGACTCTTCTGCAGTCCTCGGATCCGGCCTACCGGCTCAAAGCTGTGGAAACTCTGGAAAGTACTGCTCCAAGTCTGGAACAGGCATATTATTTTCTGGGAAGTCTTCAGTTTGAGGAAGATCCTTTTGTCTTAAGAAAGATGATTCGGGCGATTCCTCACCTCAGAACCTATCTGGATCTGAAACGCTTGAAGTCAGTTCTGAAAAGCTTTCAGGAGCATACGGATCCCAAGGTAAGGCAGGCTGTCAGTGAAGCGTTTTCAACCCTGGGACAGACGGATACCCCGGAAGAGATCCGCATGCTCTGGCCAGCTCTTGACGATGAGGACCAGAGGGTTCGCCAGCATGCGATTCAAAGACTTCTTGAATTGCCGCGGGTAGAGCTGATACCTGTTCTTCAGGACCATCTTAGGACCAGTGAGTCCCTCAACGAGCTGGAATCGATGCTGGAGCTGGTCCAAGAAGGGGCAGTAGCCTTTGAGGAAGAGCTGATTAGGGCTGCTAAAGAGCGCTTGAATCAGGCCAAAAGGAAGCAGGAGAATACTCTTCGCCAGCAAAAAGCGAAGTCGGCCGCGGTAAAAATCCCTGAAGGTCTGAATCTCAGAAAAGGACTGATTCTTTTGGGTGGAGCCCTGCTTTTGGGTATGGTGCTGGGGCGGTTGAGCAAACCCTCCCAGGTGATTGTGGAGCCCGCAAAAACCGAAGAACAACAGCAGGAGGCTCAGATCCCCGAGGAGAGTAACCCTGAAGTGCCTCCGCCACTCCAGCCCCCGGCGAGTCTGCTGGAAAAGACGGAACTCTTTCGCAGGCAGGGCCAGGTTCTCAGGGAAAGTGCCGAGACTTTTTTCCAGCAGGCAGGCAAGGCCTATGACGAGGAAAACTATCAGGAGGCCATTGATCTGTACATGGCCTTATATGATGTCTACAAGGATAACCGGCTTGCGGTGGATGCAGTCCGTCAGTTGAGCCGGACCCAGACAGTCCAGAACAAACTTGAATCCGTTAAGGATTATACCTCCAAGAAACAGTTTATCTCGGCAGTGAAAAAGCTTGAGGAAATCAAGCACCTGATCAGTGCGGAGAACTGGCGCCAGCATTTTGAGGCTGTGGAATCCGAGCGTAAGGCTCATCAGGAAGGAAACGGACAGTGATTGTACATCTGAGTGGAACCATCCTTCATCGTGAACCGGGTCGGGTTTTTGTCAATACGGGTAGCGTGGGATATGCAGTTCAGCTGGATTGGAAAACGGAAACGCGTATGGGCAAGGTAGGAAGCCCAGTTGAGGTTTTCACCTGTCAGATTGTCCGGGAAAACGATCTGGCACTTTATGGATTCGGGACTCTTCTGCAGCTTGAGGTTTTTGAACTTCTGATGCATGCAAGCAAGGTTGGGCCCAAGGTTGCCCTGGGTTTTTTGAATGTCCTGAATCCTCAGGAAATTCTTGAGGCAATTCTAAGCGGGGAAGTGAAATCCTTTGGAAAAGTTCCGGGAGCCGGCCCAAAAACTCTTTCCCAGGTGATCCTTGACTGTCGCCTGAAGGCCAGACGGCTTATGGAAAAGCATCAGCTGAATCCATCTCTGACTTCATTGGCTCCCTCCCTTAAGAATCTGGAAAGAACCAGTGAAGAAACACTGGATGGGGCCTTGTCCGAAGGCCTGGCCCGTCTGGGCTTTACTCCGTCTGAAATCCGTTCCTGTCTAAAGGAACTGGGGCAGGGCAGGGGTTTTGCCAAGTTAAGCACGGAAGAGCAGCTTTCCAGCGCTTTGAAATGGTTCTTTCAGCAGAAGGGCTGAGTCCACACTTAGAGGAAATGAAAAAGGCCTGAATCAGGGGTCCAGCACAATCCTTCTGACATTGTGAGCTACGGAATCACTGATGTAGATCACATCCTGATTACCATTGAAGGTCACGGTCAGATCTTCTGGTCTGATGTAACGGGAGTCTGTCCCGGCAGCGTTGATGATGCCCGTATCGTAAGGATTCCCTGAGATCGTATTCAGAACCAGAGGCTTGCCGGTTCCGAGGTTTTCCAGATTCAGGGAGCGCACGGTAGAGCCATCAATGAAATAGAGGCGGTTTTCCTTTTCATTGAGCTGCATAGCCCCTGGTTTGTTGATCAGGGCGTATTCCACCGAACCATCGTAATGTCCCTGTACTCCGGCAATCCCGGCGAGAGTTGCCACATTGGAGGCTGTGCCGGAAACAGTCAGATCAATCACCTTGATCTGACGGGTCTGCCATTCAGCAAAATAGAGTTTTGTTGCCGTCTTGTTCAGGGCCATTCCCGTAAGCCCCTGAATCTGATAGGTCTGGGTTCCTACGGTTGCAGGAATTCTCAGCGTCAGGGTTGTCCTGACATAGGGAGTCGCACTCAGATCGACCCTGTATATCCTGCCGATTGCGGGCTGAATGCCGTTATCTCTTGCGGCAACATAGATGCGGTTCTGATAGCCCTCTATCGCAAAGGCGTTGTAGCTGGGATCGGTTAAGGTGGTACCTACATCCAGAGTCTGGGTCGCCAGAACAATCGGCTCCTGGGACTGATTGATGAAGTAAAGCCTCTGGGAATCGATTGCCCAGAAATTATAGGTATTGTACTGATTGGTCAGATCCCGAAGTCCAGGATACATCATGATGGGATTGCCACCAATCTGCATATTCCGGACCACATTATTCCTCAGATCCACCATACGGACCAGACCGTTACCCGAATCAGCAACCAGAAGAGTGGATTCGGATGGGTCCAGAACCATGCCGGCCGGCTGATTCAAGGAGATGTTCTCTCCAAGCTTGGTATTCAGAGTCTGGGAGGTTGGAGTGCGTTTGAAATTCCCGATCACATGCTCAAAATTTCCGGTAGGTCTGTAACGGATCAGACCCTTGTTGGTCCCGGAATGGAGAGCATACATCACGGTACCTTTCACCGGATGATTTACAAGCTGCATGGCCTCAAACACATTCCCCAGATCATCATTTCTAAGATTCATGGATGAATTCACATAAGCCCAGGTTTCATTGGGGGTCATGACCCTTGATATGGTCGTGCCGCCAGTCAGGTTGGCAACCGGAGCATGCTCTACAAAACCGGTCAGATACACCGAGTTTTCCAGCGAAGTAGGATTGGTTGCCCAGAGAGTATCTGAGAGTGATGAACGGCTGAAGTAGAGATCCGTCCCGCTAACGGCCAGGCTCTTATATACTCCGGAAGCAGCTGTTAGGGTTTGTGCGTAGGTCAAATTTGCTGGTGTAGTGAGGTTGAACTTTGTAATGCTTGAACGGTATTGGGGCAAAGTCTGATTGCCAATATTTTTCATGGTGTAAAGATTGACTTCATTTCCAATGATCAGATTTTCATACCGGGGGAATTCTGTACCCAAGACGCCTGGGGCAGTGACTACATTTCCAAAGTCTCCTGACTCCATGGAGAAATGCTCTACGGTAAACGGGTTGATACGCTCCTGGGTGAGGACATCACGCAAAGTGTTACGAGCCGGGTAGTAGTCAGAAATACGGTATCGAACGGGGGGATTGAATCCTGAGCCATTGTTGATGAATGCCTGTACGCTCCGGTCTTCCTGATTCAGGACAACGATATCCAGAAGGCCCGTACCATTTCCTCCGATATGATCGTGGACATCCGTGAGTATGACTTCTCTGGGTTTCAGATTGGTCGGATAGAAAACACATGGAGTAAAGGTTCCTGGAGCAGAAGCCTGTCCATACAGAACACAGATATTGTTACCAATATTATTGGCAACGACAATATCAATATATCCGTCTTTATTCAGATCTCCGTTGGCTAAGCTGACGGGACCGTTTCCAACAGGTATTTCAAGGGACGGGTAAGCTGTATGGGTGAAGGTAAAATCAGGGTTCAGGGCAGGGGTGAGGCTCTTCCCGCCGTTATAGTAAAGAACAATACTATCCCTTTCATAAAGAGTGAAGGCCAGATCCGGATAACGGGTATTGTAATCATCAAAGCGCAGGTTGAAGTCCGCAGAGGTCACATCCGAAGGAATACCTTTCAGTTTGATTTTCTGAGTATTCGGGTCGTGAACAAACCCCTGAGCAGTTTGATTGGAAAGATTGATTGAAAATCCTTTGTTGACCGCATCCAGAGTAACCAGGTCTCCAATTCCGTCAAGATTCAGATCCGGGGTTTTAACATCAGTCGGTTGTGTGGTGGTGAAGTAGCCGACTGTAGAACGAATGATGACTTCGCTGGCAATATCGGTAATCGAGAGGACCTGTTTTTTTGTTGTAGGATCTTTGCGTAAGACGACAACAGTTCCATTGGGTTGCAGCGGTTGAGGAGAATCGAGACTCAGGCTCATTCCTGAGACAAGGTCTTCTCCAAGAAGGCTTTGGCGGCCAAATACGTAGTTATCAAGAAAATCCGTCCCGATGGTTTTGTTGAAACCATACTGATAAGAGCTGTTACGTATTGATGCTCGAACGAAGGAGTTACCGGATGTGCCCGAATTGAAATGAACACCCTGTTGAAACAGTTTTAGTTTGCTGAGGTTGTCTCGATCCTTGACTTCGGCTTTGAAAACCGTAACGGAATCAACATCTTCATTGGCAACAATCAGATCAACATAGGCTGAGGTGGAGCCTTGAATGACACTGATGGATTTGGGGCCCGGCTGTGTCTGAAGCTCCTGAACACGGGCAGGATCCTTTTCTGCTAATACTGGAGTAGCCCCGGTACCCAGGCGAATGGTCAGTTTGTTTTGCTGAGGATGCAGAGAAGCGAGATCCATTAGCCCATCTTTATTGAAATCCCAAAGCACAAACTCTCCTGGAGAATAGGCTGTCGGGCTAGTTTCTTCTGAAGGTGGTAAAAGAGAGACCGATGTTTTGGCATCAACAACGGTATAGGTCATTTTTCCATTTGCAGCGACGTTGGAACTGAGGCCTTTGATATTGAGTTTTCCGCTTGAATCCACAAAAAGAACAGATTCCTTTTTACCCCGCAGAACAGACTTTCTTGCTGGAGTGGTAAGGCCACCAGGTCCAGAGGAAACCCTTGTGTCCGGATGCTGCATATTCCCGCCGAAGGGGCCGCCAATGACAACAGGGGAGACAGCGTCTCCAAAGCTTAGACCCACATCTGCACTACTGGATCGTTTGTAGCCAATCAGAGGGAGAAGGCTGACTTTTTTTGCCCCGGTCTGAGGGTTGGGGGCATTGACCATTACAATCTGCTGGATATTCTTCATGTATTTTTCCACGGCTGAATAGCTTACGGGTACCCGTGGAAATGTGGTTACAGTAGTGTCGATGGAACTTGCTCCGCGACTTGCATATTCGTGAAAGAGATCGACATGAGTGAAAAATTCAGGATTAACATCTGCATTAGGGTCCACTGAGCTTGAGCTGTGGTTACAGACGGCATTCCCATCTTCAATGGATAAAGGGTTTCCCTTACAGGGCATATATGTAGCGAACTGGTCAAATGCTCCCGGGTAAAGTTCGTAAGGATTGACATCTCCATTGAACTGAGTAATAGCGGAGGCGTATTTGGCAGTAGTGAGATCAACCACCGTTCCTCCTGCTCCCGCAGCAGTGTCAAAGAAAAACGATGGATTGGCTACGGGAGTGGTTCCGTCTAAAAGTGTTCCAGCTGCCGCAGCGGTGGCTCCCAGTCCCTCAACAGCTTTCAGGTTGTCCAGAGACTGTTTTTCCTGACCTTCGGCAACCAGAAACTTTTCGTATTCCTGGCAGACCAGAGTTTCAGGCTGGGTGTTGATGATCGAATCAAAGGAAGCAAGATACCTTCTTGTGGTGGGTACGGCTGGTGGTACCGCGGCCGGATCAAGAACCAGTGTAGTACCAAGGGTGCCACATTGTTCCACACTGGTAATATCTGCCTGTGTATTTCCCTGCTGGGCAGCGGTAGAGACACTGTCCAGCGCAAGCTCATAGGTTGTTTTTCTCAGATCGGTATTGGAAATGGCATTTTTATACAAACTGGCTTGGTTAAAAAACAGTTGAGAATAGCCGGTAAAGGCGGTCACTGCAGCGCTGTCCTTGGTGTCGTGATAAGCCTCAATGACATAGAACAGATTTTGGCTGGGGACTGTGATAGTCATATCGTCGGAGCCTAAAACGACGGTATTGGCAGTAACCGGTCCTGTCGAATAATCGTCTCCTGTGAAATATCTCCCAAAATTTACATGCTGGACTCCATTCAGACAATCTACCGAACAACCCAGACTGGTGGAATTCAGTTTCCAGTAGTTGGTTGTATCAAAGGTCATGGTTGCAGGTGAAGCGGGCGCGGCGGAAACGCCGGGGAAAACATAAACTGTTCCTAGAAGTGGGACTGGCAGGAAAAGATCCGCGATGTAGTCTTTGTTTATGTCATAAAATGTTGGGGTTCCAATATCGTTGGAGCCAATTTCAGTGGGCAGGGGTAGATCTGAAAATCCAGAAATCTGCATGGTACCGTTGGTCCGCATTGGCGTAATTTTTGTGTCACTGGTTTTGATGGACGCCCAGGCAGCTCCAAACGAATTTTCTGTTGGGTTTGTCAACATACTGATGGCAGAAACATCGCTTTGAAACTGAACTTCCCGTGTCTGCCACCAGAAATTTCCCTGTGAAGTCAGGGCATCTTCATTAGGTAGAGAGAGATAGCTGGAAACTGCGCCTAAATGATTTGACAGGTTAGTGGATGGAAGCTGAGTAAGGAGTGGATCACTTGAGGCATAAAGATATCCGGTGTGGACTTCGTTAGCAGAAGCCGGTCCAGGCGTAGAAAGTACCGTGCTGAATCCAAGGGAATTCAGGCGGTTGTCCACAGTGGATTGGATCGTCAACAGGTGTTCCCCTTCATGAACCGATTTTGGAACCAGCCTTCCTACGCTGAAATTGTTTAGATATCCGGTATAGCTCTTGTTCTCGTCGTTGCGATTGATGATGGATTTGTGGAAGATTCTCGAGGAGTTATGGAAGGAATAAGGCGTACCGCTGTAGCTGCTGACAAAGAGCTGATTACCCTGAATAGCAAGATCAACAGGTTTGAGTAGAGCCCCATTATTCGAGAATGCAAATCCGGTTCCAGCGACGGTGAGAGTGAATTCAGACGCAGGACGTTTGTCAGCTTCAGGTTCGACGTCTATCAGGCTAAGAGGTCTGGCGCCGTAGCTATCGTAAAGGTTGGCTTCAAACAGTTCTACTGTATTGCCATATGTATTGGCGATGTAGAACATATCTTCCTGAGCAGGATCCGGGTGTTGAATGGCTTTATATGGGCGATAGAGTTGAGTGGATTTTGTCAGAGTGTAAACAGGCATACCATTCGTGGGGTCATTGGAAGCGCGATAAAGATCGGTCAGATCCAGAACTTTGATCTTATGATTGCCCGAATCCGCAATTAACAGCCAAGTGGTATTCTGATGCCGTGCTATGGAGAGTCCGGATGGCTGATTCAAGCGGCTGATGCCTTTGGTGCCATTGATATCTCCAGGCGAGGCACTTCTACCGGCAATGATTTCATTTCTAAGAACCTGGTCTGCAGATACAGCCATATTATTGATGACTGGTACAGAGCCGGTTGCCAGTTCGTAAAAATGAATGACGTGGCGATCAAAATCACTGACGAAAATCCATTCTTTACCGTTGTCTGGACTGAATGTGCTGACCATGCCAGATGGGCTTGAAAGGCTGTCACTCTGAGTAAAGCCAGCCACAGCAGAGGTTTCACCATTGAGTACAGTAAATGGAACCGGTGACGAATAATCACTGTAACCAATCGAGATATAGCCGGACTGGGCTGAATCGGGAACCAGAATTTTCCCGGTTCCGGTAGTGGTGATTCCATACACGCTCGTCGTTGCAGTGATTGTTCCATCTGCAAGCAAAAACTTAGCCGTCATGGGTTGAGATAAATTCAGGATACCTCCACCAGCAACAACAACCTCTCTACCGCGGAATTGAGCAGGAGGAGTCAGGCTCGAGATAGATGGTGCGAGTTTGGTAATAAATGTGAAGTCTCCGTTGAATAAGGATGGAGCGATATTGTCGTATCCAAGAAGGAGTAGTGGTCCGTGAGTTGGAATTGAAATATCCGAATCAATCGGATCCCAGTCCAAGGTAATCTTGGAAAGTTTCCCGCGCCTGGGGTTTAAATCGAGTCCGGAGACTTCGTCACCGAGTCTGCAAAGTGCGTTTGGTGGAACTGCGGCTCCGGAAACATAGGAGCCTTGTCCCAATAAATTAAAGCGATTGTCATCGGCGAACGAAACAGGAGTCGCATTGGGTTTCAGGGATAGGCCTGGGTAGCTTTCCTGAGTCGTGTTCTTGGGGGATGTATCCATGCAGAAGTAGGTAATCTGTCCGTCCAGATCACGGGCGAAGAAGTTTCTCTGGTATTTGCTCCCGACATAGGCAATTTCAGATTCGCCCTGATTTTCATCCGGGTAAAACTGGGGAAGATTATTGGTATTTGTGACATTCACGGTGACTGTCACGATATTGGATTGGGTGATTCCATCGGATGCCGCAATACTGAAAGTGTTGACATAACCCAGCTGGCTGGCAAATGCTGCAGCATTGTCGGGAGTCCAGCTTAAGACAATCTGCAGTTTAAGGGGGTTGGTCTGGATGGGTTCAGGAACCAGACTGACTCTTGCAACGGCTTCACTGGCAGGATGAGAGGTTCCTTCATCGGATTTGTTTTCATTATTAAAGAAAATCTGAAATCTTTCTGAATCTTCGAGGTCAAATTCTGTCAGAAAGGCAACGACCCGTTCAACGGCAACCCCTTCTGTGGCGTCAAACTGGTTGATCGGCTGATTGCTGATATCTGTTGCCAAAGTCAGAACTGGGGCTTGATTCTGATTGGTGACATTCAGGAAATAGCGTTGGGGTACCGATTTGACATCCTGACCGTTGATGGTGGCAACAGCTCTCACCCGGACCAGATGGCTTCCCAAATCCTTAATCGCGGGAGTCCAGGCTAGCTCGACATTATTGGAGTTCATACCGGGAGGACGGGGGAAGCGCTCGGATTCGACAATCTCGATTTTCAGATTTTCCCCGCTGGACTGAATCTGGGGTTGATAACGATATTCTCTTAAAATTTTGGCAATGGTTGGGGCTGGAGAGATAATTTGAGGAATCTGAATCTGTGCATCAACATAGCGCAAAACAATTTTTTGCTGCTGACTTTGATTGCCAGATGAGTCTCTGGCGTAGACGAAGAACTCCTGGGATTCGGCGGCAAGCTTCTCGGTAATGGAGAGGATCCCGGTCTGCTGATTGATGCTGATATTGGTAGGGGTACTGACAAAGAAGTAGCTGATCGGGTCGCCCTCGGGATCGGTTGCGTAGAGCTGGATATTGTACTGGCTGGCATCCCGGCTGACGTAAAGATCCGGGATGTCTTCCAGGACAGGGGGATTATTCGAAGAATTCACAATGATGGTATAGGTGTGACTGTCAAAAGCTCCGGCCTGATCCTGGACCCCGGCAGTGATGTTATAAACCCCGGCCATGGTGCTGTTGGGGTGGAATTTTACTAATCCGGCAGGGCTGACAGTCAGCACTGGAGTACCCGAAGATGACAGAAGTCCGGACACACTTGGAGTTGCACTGACCCCAAAGAAATGGTTGTCGGCAGCATCCACATCCGTAAAGGTAATCTGACGGCTGAAGATTTCATCTTCAGCCATGATGGCCTGTGTGAAAGCCTTGTCGGTAATGACAGGGGCGTCATTGACATCAAGAACCGTAAGTATAAATGTCTGGCTGGAAAATGGGCTGTTGGGTTTGGAATCATCCCGGGCGACGACCACCAGAGTATTGGCCCCGACATTGGCATTTCCCGGTGTCCAGCTTAAACGTCCAAAAGAGGATAAAAGCATATTGGCTGGGAGGGCACTTCCATTCAGCTTGGTACCATTTGTCAGCCGGTCACTGAAGGTAAAAGTGTCTCCTTCTTCATCATAAGCCAGAATCTGGGCTTCAAAGTACTGATCCTGAATCAGAGTCAAAGAGACTGCCTGATCGATGTTGTTGAGGTTTCTTAGCTGGGGATCCAGGCGAGGAGGATTGTTGATGGCCTTGACCGTGATCGTCTGGATAGCCGTGGTTTTGCTCATCAGGGTGCCAGTGACAGGATCCCGATCCTGAGCAGAAATAACCAGAATATGATCCCCCAAATGACTTTTGGCGGGAGTCCAGCTGATCAGACCGGTCCCGGAGTTGACACTCATTCCTGTAACGGAACGATCCAGGTTGTAAACCAGAGTGTCCCCGTCATCATCACGAACAATACCGGGTAGATTTAAAGTGAAAGGCGTATTTTCCTGGATCTGAAGAGGAACAAGAGGCTCCCCATTATTGATGATCGGAGGGCGGTTGGTATTGGCAACATCCAGTGTGAAGTTGAGCTCGGTGAAGCGGTTGGCATTGGCCCTTTCTTCAGCTTTTATGGAGAGATTTCGGGAGCGGGGCTCCAGGTAGCCGATGGGATTCCAGCTCAGGGTCTGAACAACAGAGTAGTGATGGCTGACACAGTTGGAACAGGTAAAACCATTCAGACAGGCATCATTGATGCCGGTGGTACTGATACATTGGGGTTGCCCGGCACTTAACTGCATTCCTGAAGGGGGAATTACCGGGTTGCTGATTTTCAAAAGAAATTTGAAATCAGAGGAATCGGTGGCGATATGGGAGCCGGTAATGGATTCTTCATCGGTGACGCAGACTTCTTCGAGTTGAAAAGCAGCTATCTGGCAATGGGTTGTGCTGGTGAGGCGGCGGAGGGAAAGTCCGATGTAAGAGCCTCCTTCAGAGGCTGTTGTTCTTCTGGTAACCGGGAAGGAGGGACTGAAAACAGGGAGATCGTCAAAGGCCTGAATTCGGTAAGTATAGGTAGCAGTTGTGCAGTCCTGAGTATAGGAAGGCAGGGAGCGGGAGGTCCCACAGATACTGAAGGTTACGGGTACCAGGTTGGAGACACTGGCCGAGGTTCCCAGAATAGCGGCTTCGGAAATCCTGGGCAGGAAGGTGACATTGCCATTGTTACTGATCGCCAGCTCGAGGCCGGAAATGCCACTGACATTTGAGGAATAGATTGGTTGGGTCGGGTGAGGTTGGGTTCCTACAGAAGTTACTATACTGAAGGACAGCACGGATTCCGGATCAAAATCGGTAGCCTGTAATGAAACGGACTGACTTTGATCCTCATTGATGTTTCGGATCATGGTGGTCAGACCAATGCCAGGGGCGCAGGAAGCATTCACCAGACGGGCACAGGGGGGGGTGGGCTGATCTCTTACAGTGGCCTGAAATTCAAATTCGGTGATTGCATTACGGTTGTCACGAACTTCAACCCTGAAGGTTGTGGCGCTTTTTCCTGCAACGGGATTGCCACTGTCAGCAATATTGACGGAATCAGGGCCAGGGGTCCAGGTTAAGGTAAGGTGGGCCAGTTTACTGGTGGATTGACTGCTGGCAAGACTTACCCCGGCAGGGCCCTGTTTCAGGGTGAAAACCTGTGGAGTATCACCTTCTTCATCTTCAAAATTCAGATGGATGTTGTTGAGAACGCCTTCCTTTAAAAGGACTGGGCGAACCTGAGGGACCTGATACACAATCGGTTCAACGGTTTGCAGCAGAGTATTTCGGTCCTGATTGCTGGACACAGGATCCCCGGTCGGCTGGGAAGTCAGATTGAGAATTGTGGGGGCATTGTTGCTGGCCAATACTTCCAGATTGAAGGAATAGGTGGTGTTAGCCATTCCGTCATCAGCAGCCAGACAGATCCGGTAGGTTGCAATCGGGAGACTTCCCTGGGCAATTTCATTCAGGCCGGTGATATCGTTCAGGTTGGTCTGTCCGGTAAGGGTCTTGTTGACCTCATCCAGATTCAAGAATGTAGGAATGGTACAGCCGGCCGTGTCCATAAGGGAGAGAATAGGGATCTCCCCGTCTTCATCCGTGACCTGAATATTCCAGAGGTAGGGATCATTTTCCTTGACGACACGAATGGCGTTGTCGGCAAAGACGGGAGCATCATTGACTTCGGTAACCTGAACATTATAGGTGTAACTGGTTGAAGAACGGACAATTGAATTTTTGATGGAATCCACCCGGATTGTAATGCTCCAGGCGCCTCCCCGATCCGGATTCCAGGTAATATCGACCGGACCTCGTCCGTCGCCACCGATATTATTATCCCTTTCCTGAATGTTAAAGTTTGAACTTGAAGTGGCTACTGCGACTCCGTTTCTTGAAATGGATTGAAGGTAGTAGTGGGGGAGATCGTATTTGTCTTCATCGATAAAGCGAAGCTGGCTGGTGTAGACAAGATCCTCAGTCGCCGTTGTAAGGGGAGTGTAGGTGGAGTCATGCTGAGCGGGGGCGTCGACATCATTCAGGACCAGTCGGAGGTTGTAGACAGGGCTTGAGAGGGGTGCGGTCGCTGTTGTTCCAACAGTTGAGACTTTCCCTGAGTCGCGCACGTAAATCCCCAGATCGTAGAAATTCTGGATAGTATCGTCATTGGTAGGAGTCCACTGCATGAGCCCGGATTGAAGTACACTGAGTCCTGGAGGGGTTGTCGTGGAAAACAGATAGCTTAAGGAAGTTTCCTCTTCATCCTGAGCCAGAATCTGGAAACTGAAAGGAAGTCCCTCGGTAGCCTGGGCCTCAACCTGGGTGTTCAGAATTACAGGGGCATCATTCACCGGAATAACCCGAAGTACCAGATTGGTTGTGATGCTGGTCGGGCGTGAAGGCAGGACAGAGGCCGCGGCAAAGGAGCGGATCCGCATGCCAAGATTAATGTCTCCCAGGATTGGGTAGGTGTAATTGACAGTGGCACTTCCCCATTCCATACGAATTGTAGAAGTTGTTGAAGTGGCGATGAAGTTGGAGGGTGTACTGAAGGCAAACAGGGTTGTTGACGGGCTGGCCGCATTGGCAATTCGGAAGCCTGGAAGGGCTGTTGTATTGGTGGAGATGTATTCAAAGAATTCCGGGTAGAACAAGGTGGAAGCCAGCTGGGCAGCTGAGCTGGCTCCGATTCCAAAGGCACCTTGCATATAACTTAAATCCAGAGGAGAAAAGCTTTTTGGAGAATGGAGATCCGGATCATCAATGGTGAGATTGAGGGCCAGTGGGGAATCCTCCAGAATCTCAATACGGCCTGATGTCACGATACATCCCGTGGAGACAGAGTCGCAGCTGACTCCTTTGAAGACAGGCAGATCGGCAACATCCTGAACAAACCAGGCCAAAGTATGGGTGGCCGATTTCTCCACATTGACGGACCCAGCGGTTCCATCGGAAAAGTCGTTGATTCTAAGGGTCATGGTATTGAAACCGACCCTGCTGTTTGAGGGAGTCAGAAGATATTGGGCCGACCAGGTGGAGGAGCCCAGAAGACTGGTTGAAACCAGGCTGACTCCGATTGGGGCAGTGGTCAGAATGGTGTTTCCCCAGGCACTGGCATACTGATAGGTCAGGGGGTCATTGGTTGCGGATTCATCGTTAAAAGCGGTGACACTCAAAAGAGCCGTAGTGGAATGCTTCAGGATCATGCTTTGGGGATCGCTGCAGGTCTGATTGAAGCAAAGAAGGCTGGCGGTGGTTCCAGCTGGGACGTTTTGGGAGTTGACCGAGATAAAATAAGGGGTGTTGTCAAAAGGCTGGATCTGCCAGGTCAGAGAAGTGATTGCGGAACGAAACTGGCTTTCAAAGCTGTCTGTAGCTCGAATCCTCAAGGCGTAGGTTGCCGGACTGAATCCGGGAAGACTCTGTGGGAAGAAAACGAGGCTCACGCCGGAAGTGCCCAGTTGGGAATTGAGGGGAAGCTCTGCCCAGCTGAGAGTCCAGGGCTGGTTGGTGGTATAGATTGTGGTAGAGTTTCCGGCAGAAGAAGTAAAGGAGAGCGGGCTGAAGGAGAGCCCATCCAGGCTGTATTCAAACTGCCAGGTGATTTTTTCAAGAGCCGGAGAACTGGCCAGATCACTATCGTTTAAAATGATCTGAACAGCGCTTTGAGCACCTTCCTGAACCTGCTGAACCGTTTGTTCCAGGAGGTTTGTAAAGGAAGGCGGGTCATTGCTGTCCCGGACTTCAAATTCGACGTCATCGACGTGAGTGAGAGAATTCTGGATATTTTCCTGAATCCGCACCTGAATTCTGTGCTTGCCGACGTTGTTCTGTCCGGGAGTCGCCGAGAATGTGACCTCGCCAGCTGTTGTAACGGTCTGGTTGACAAAGCTTGCCGAAGCGCCGTAGCGCTCGGTGATGGAATAGAAAACAGGGTTGTTTTCTTCATCTGTGGTGATATTGCTCAGAGTCACAATGACATTGCCCGGAGCGCTGTTCTGCTCAAGAATCGTGGTGATGCTCTTGGTTGTGAAGCGGGGAGCATCATTGACGGACTGAAGGCTCATGACCACTGTGGCAAGAGTGGATGCTGAAGCAGCTCCAAGTGGAGTGGCCTTGATATAGAGATGATAGGTGGCGGTTGTCAGCTGGGTTGGATCAGAGCCAATGTAATAATAATCAATATTGTCCCATCGGGCAGTTATCTCAAGAGGTAGCCCCGGTTCATTCGGCTGAGTGGAAAAGGCTGAGGAGACGGGTTCAATATCAGCCATGGGGCCGTTAAACAGAGACTGGCCGGAAGCAATTGAAACTCCATTTCTGCCGGGTACACCTGCAGGAGAAACCAGTTGAAACCACGCAGAGAGGCGGATCTGCTCGCCATCCGGGTCAAAGGCTTTGATTTTCTGGGAAAAACCTCCGTTTTCCTGGACGGGGAAAGGGTCTGAGCTGTTATGGGGATTGGTCAGAAGATTTCTTTCGGCAGCGCCAAAAAGAATGACTGGAGGATCGTCCACCGGAAGGACATTGATGGTGATTTGCTGCTGACGGCAGACAGTGGGGGCTTCCCTCAGGCAGACCTCAAGACCGACCAGATGGGCTTTGGAGTTGGTGCCGTTGGCATGTTCCTGGCCGGGAGTCCAGCTCAGAAGACCGGTGGTATTGGTGGCAGTGTCTTCTGAGACAATACTGAAGTTGCCCAGTGGAGATGGAACCTGACCTCCAATGGAGCGAAACAGGAAGCCTGTCTGAAATTTGGGGTCCTTGTCAAGATTATTGACCGCACTCAGGCTCAGGCTAAGGGTCTGGCGTTCACTGATTGTAAGAATGGGGGGATTGGGAAGGCCCGTGAAAGTGGGTGCATCCGGACGGTCCTCGATTTCAAAGGAAAGAGTCCGGGAAGTAATCAGGCTGGAGCCGGCAGGGGTGGCTTTAATGGTGAGGTTGACAATTTTGGGAACCTGACGAGCGATGCCATCAATGGTACGAGTCTCATAGTCCACGGCATCATTGGGTGGAGCTCCCTGCATACGGATACTGGAGCCCAGAATATTACCGTCATTCAGGCTGCGGGTGATGTTGTTGAGAAGAAAGGAGAGGGTGGGATGGGAATTGACGATTTCAATGTTTTCAAACTGCTGACCGGCTTCCTCTTCCCGGATGAACTGGACGATATCCGCGCTATCTCCTTGAACCAGACGAATCGGGCTATTGCCATTGTTCTGAATTCCGTTTACGGTGAGACGTTCAAATTTAGGCCCCTCGTCAACAGCCTGGACGGCGAGGTTCAGGTTGATAGTGGCGACAGGCTCAACACACTGAATCCGGTAGAACGGAGTGGTGGGGCAGTTGGCCCTCACTGATAACTGAAGCAGGTTGCTCTTGATCTGATTCACTCCTGTGGGGATGCTTTCGTTGGTATCTCGGGTTGTGGGATTCCATTCCAGATAGGCATAGGCTCGGGTGATATCGTTCAGGGGGCGTGTGGTGATATCCATTCTTGAGACTTTAGTAATAAGGTTGTCTTCATTACGGCTGAAGGAAAAAAGGGATGCATCCTGGTAGGGGCTTCCGGTCGGGTCAATATCAAAGGCGTGAACATAAAATCTCAGCAGCTGATCTTCGGTAGCAGGAATGGTCAGAGTGACGGATGGAAGGGCCGTGGCACTTGTAATGGAAGGAATGGTCGTCAGGGCATCGGCCAGACTGGCGGAAAAATAGGGGGCATCGTTCTGATCCAAGACGTCAAGGGCCAGCCGATAAGTACGTGTCAGGGGATTGGACAGGCCAGCCGGGTCGGTAGTTACAACTGTGAGCAGAGAAGACTGAAGGGAGTCCCGATTCGTTGGTGTTCCACTGAACACGATTTTTTTCAGTCTGTCATCACCAGTGGAGTTGATTCGATTCATCCAGGGAGCTGCCAAAGGATTGCGATTGGTGTCGGCCAAAAATCCGGAATCGAAAAGGGATACGGATGGTTCAAGAGTTTCATCATCTGTTGCGTACAGGACCAGGTTATAGGGAACTCCTTGGCGGGCATTGATGATCTTGGGGTTGCCATTGGTGGATTCCAGCCATTGACGGAAAGTGTTTTCGTCACCCAGGCTTGAAATACCGGGTTCCCCGTAAGCTACGACTGCACTGACGGTTCCACTTGCCGAGAATGAGGATAGAATGGGGGCATCTTCGACGGTGGCGACATCAGTGGAAATTTCAAAAGATGTGAAAGGAGTAGCCCCGTCGGACATCTCGAAATTCAGGAAGGTACGGCTCAGACCGTAGACATTGGGAGGTGTCCAGCGCAGAATTCCGATGGTGGAGCGGGAATTTGCCGTGACCTGAGTGCCGTTATAACGAAAACCGGATTGACTCAGATCGGTGCCGACGGTGATCAGGGGGCTGGAACCAATCAGATTGGCTGTAGAGGGAAGGGCAGGATTCTGTGATGTGTAGCGGATCTGGGAAAGGCGAAATCTAAGAGCATCTTCTTCATCCTGATCGGTGGCACAAAGAACGAGGATTGTGGGTTCCTTTTCTGGCAGGGGAAACCCACCTCCGCTGGAGGACTGACAGCTGCCTTGGGCGGCAGGTATTGGGCTTAGGGAACAGACGTTCTGGGGAGTTGATGCCAGAGGGTTGCTGTTGGTATCGGGGAGGGCACAGATTTTGCTCCACTGGGGCAGAGCGTTGTCTGTGCGGATATCCATCCCAACAATCCGGACGGAGGAATTTCCGTCCCTGTCGTTTGCCTGAATCTGAATGGTGGGAGCTGTTTTGAAATTCTGGGGAACAATGCCTTCAAAATAGACCTGAAAACTGCGCTTGTCGGTAGCTGTCAGCATGCTTTCTATAACTTCTAGGCTACCGCCACCGGCAAGATTCAGCCGACTGGAGGTATTGGTTCCCTGAACCACGAGATCCAGCCAGTTCAGGCGGCTCTGATCAGAGCCTGGAATGACATTGACTCTCAGAGTAATGGGGAGGACGTCACGGATAGTGGCAAACTGCCCCAGGGAAGCTCCTTGGTAGGCCAGGCCTTCGGTTCCACTCAGGCTGGCAAAGTCGAGTGTGATCTCAGGAGGGCCATCGACAACTACTGGCAGGGAAAGGCTGATGGTTTTAGCGGCTGCATTCTCGCTGAAATTGGCAAGAGTTGCGGTTAGGGTTACCGGGCCAGGGCCGAAGGCATCCAGGGGATCGGGAATGGTGAAAGCGGCTTCTCCCAGCATCCAGCTGCTCTGAGCTGAAGAAAGCGGTCCTGGTGAGACTTCCCCCAGAGGGAGACGACGTTTGGTGAATTTGGCGCTGAAAGCCGAGGAGCCGCTGGTGCCGGCATCAATCCGCTGAAAAGGGTTGGTTAGCTTGATACCGGCACTGGAGGAGATCTTGAGGCTTCCCAGATCAAAGCCGAGGTCGTCCCCGTACTGGAGCCGGATAACGAGAGGTTGACGGGCCAGGACCTGGCTTGGGAGGGGGGTTACAAACTGAAGGACTGGGGATGTGGCATCTGTAACTTTGTTGGGTTTTCCGTTGCCACTGGTGTCCAGAAAGCTTGAAAGGGTACTGTTCAGAAGCTCCTGATACTCGGGAGATGACAGATCGGAATCACTCAGGAAGATCCGGGCCGGAACGGCATCGGCCTCTTCCCCAAAGGTGCCGTCTCCATTAGCGTCGATTTCAATAACTTCCACTGAAGACGCCGTCTGGCTTGAAGTTTTGCGGCGGAACACGTTGATGGGACGGGCCTCGGCCAGCCCATCCCCATTGAAATCCACATTGCCTTCCACAATTAGGGTTCCCTCTTCGGCAGGAATTTCCAGTCTGGTACTTTTTGAATCAAGTGGGTCCAGAAGGGCATTGACAACCAGATTGGAATCACCTGTGGATTTCAGGGGGCTGTTATTGACGACAGGACGGAATTCAATCGTACTGTCAATTCCTTCCTGGCGGGCACTGACAGATCGGGTGAAAGCCAGACGAAGCTGGTACGGCGGGGAGGGTAGAGTCAGAAGCTCATTCCAGGTATTGATGCAGAAATTTGGTGTTGCGACCGAAGGGTCTTGGCAGGGGATCGTTTTGAGTACTTGATCGTAAATGACCAGGGTATAGCTCCCGTTCTCGGTTGTCTGGGCTTCTCCAAGCTGGACTGGAGCCTGAGCTGTCCGGGTTGCGTACAAACGGATTGTGGTCGAAGACAGGGCTTGGGTGGTCCGGGTATTGTTGAGGGCCACACTGGACTTGGCAAAACGGATTGGTTCGAAGGCCCGGTTGATGCTGGCCTGGACTGTGGATTTCAGAATGGACTGAAGGGTTCCGGAGATGACGGCCGAAACTCCCTGCTGAGTCTGAGGGTTGGAGGGGGCTGGAGTCAAGCCCCCTCCTGATGAGGAAGAAGTGGAATCACTGCCTCCTCCTCCTCCACAACCGGAGAGAAGCGCTGCCGAAATGGTTACCAGATAGAACAAGCGTACGAGTTTGGGCATCCCCATTCCCTTTCTCAATCCAATTTTCGTGCAAAAACAGCCCTTTATTCTGTCAGAAAAAGGGCACCATGTCCTCATATCGGCGACATTGGTTCATGTTTTGCGGCTCTCGTATCAGTTGGTGATAGAGCAGTTAAAAAAGTTACTGCGCCCGCGAGGCTTCAAACAGGGTGGTGACACCGAAATTTAATGGTACATAGCGACTAGAACAAAATCCCGACTTTTCCATCATCTTTTGAATTTCCTTCTGGGGGGGAAAGGCGGCAATGGAGGCGGCAAGGTATTCGTAGGCTTCTTTGTCCCGTCCGAACAGAGAAGACAGGGCAGGCAGGACGGTTTTCTGGTAAAGCTTATTTCCCCAGTCAATGAGGGGGTTTTCCGGGCGGGTCAGCTCCAGAATTCTGAGTTGACCACCTGGCTTCAGAAGGCGCAGGGCTTCCTCAAGAAAACTTTCCAGTGAGGGCATGTTGCGAAAGCCGAAGGCAATTGTGATGCAATGAAAACTCTGATCATCAAAAGGGGTCTCAATGCCGTTGGCTCGAACGAGGAATCGTTGGGGGTTCTGCTGATGGGCTTCTTTGAGCATGCCAAAGGAAAGATCCAGTCCAACCACCGGGTTATGGGGAAAATGCTTCTTGAGCATGCTCAGGATATCGCAGGTTCCGCAGGCAATATCAAGCATCGCTTCCCCTGGCTGAATCCGAATGGATTCAAGCAGTCTCTTTCTCCAGTAGCGATCCAGCCCTCCGCTCATGTAAGTATTCATTTTCTGGTAGTTGGGGGCGATCCGATCAAAATAACGTTCGAGAATTTTGCTTTCTTTCAATGCCATGATTCTCCCTTTCTTAAGAGTAAAAACCGATCCCGGCCGGTGAAATCCTGTCGGATCTGGGGGAAAAAACCCAGGCCATGAGCATATGTAGCCAGGACTTCTCCTTGAGAAGGATCCATTTCCATAGCCATGAATCCGCCATCGGCCAGGGAGCTTGCTCCATAATCCAGGGAGCGCTTGGGCAGAAAAAGGCCCTGCTGGCCACAGAAGAGTGCGATATGAGGCTCAAAGTCAAGCACATCCGGCTCCATGGAGTCCATCTGTTCATAGGATAGATAGGGGGGGTTACAGACAATCAGGTTCCAGTTTCCCCGAAGATGGCTGCCGAGATCGCTTTGAATGCATTCGGCAGGAAGTCTAAGTCTTTGACAGTTTTCCCGGGCAGTTTGCAGCGCCTTGTCCGAAATGTCGGCCATGGTCAGGGCAATCCCCCGGAATGCTGATTTCAGACTCAGGCCTAGACAGCCGCTTCCACAACAGAGGTCAAGTACCTTCCAGGAGTCTTCAAGAGGAATTTCATCCCTTAGAATCTGGGCCAGTTCTTCGGTTTCCGGCCGCGGGATCAGGACGTGGGGGCCAAGCTTTAGCTTCAGTTCCAGAAAAGAGATTTCCCCGATCAGGTAGTGGAAAGGTTCCTTTTGGCAACGTCTGGTTATCAGTGACAGGAAGAGGCTTTCCTGCTCTTCAGGAATCTGGATGTCTGAAAGCCTGCTCCAGAGTGCAGAAGGCAGCATTTCCATAAGGTGAGCCAGAAGATCCCGGGATTCCTGTCCGGCCAGGGGAACGCCGGCCTCCTCAAGGCGATCTCTCCCCTCCTGCCAAAGTTGACTGGCAGGAGAGGGAGTCATTCGTGCTCCCGGCTTTCAATGGATGCCTTGAGACGTGCCTGCTGATCGGCTTCCAGAAGGGCATCGACCACGGGATCCAGATTTCCGGTCAGAACATCGGAAAGATTGTGGAGAGTCAGGCCGATCCGGTGATCGGACAAGCGTCCCTGGGGAAAGTTGTAGGTACGGATTTTTTCTGCCCTTTCTCCGGTGCCCACCTGGGAAGAGCGCAGATCGGAATGTTCCTTGGCCTGCTTGGCTCTTTCGATTTCAGCGAGTCTGGCCCGCAAGACCTTGAAGGCTTTTTCCTTGTTTTTGATCTGGGATTTTCCGTCCTGGCAGGAGACAACAATGCCGGTGGGGACGTGAGTCAGCCGTACTGCCGAGTAGGTTGTATTGACTGACTGGCCTCCGGGGCCGGAAGCACAGAAGGTATCAATCCTGACATCATTCATCTGGATTTCAAAATCCATCTCCTCCATTTCCGGAAGGACTGCCACCGTGGTGGTGCTGGTATGGATTCTGCCGGAAGCCTCAGTAGATGGGACCCTTTGAACTCGGTGGACCCCGGATTCAAATTTCATGCGGGAATAGACGAGCTCGCCTTCAATCGAGAAAGAGAGTTCCTTGAAGCCGCCGATACCGGTTTCACTGCTGGATAGAAGCTCATGTTTCCAGCCTTGTTTCTCGGCAAAGCGGGAGTACATGCGATAAAGATCAGACACAAAAAGAGCGGCCTCCTCTCCTCCGGCTCCTGCCCTTAATTCCACAATGATGTTTTTGTCGTCCAGTGGGTCCCTTGGAAGAAGGGAGAGTTGCAGGTGAGATGCCT
>CAZDAM010000019.1:26424-38644 GCA_964503595.1 uncultured bacterium | reverse complement strand
GGATCAGAAAGGATTTCTGAAAAGCTACTGCTACCAAGGGGGATTTTGCGCATGGAAAAATTATAGCATCAGTCTTTGGGCTGATTCACCTTGAAGAGCCAGTGCAAAAAAGAATGGCGCTTCAAAAACAGGTAACGGTGAGAAGTCAGGCTTTCAGCACTGGGATTGAATCTGGCTGGCCAGACAAAGCCATTGGTCTTTTTGGTAAGTTTGTAAAGAAGATACAAAGTTGCAAGACCTACCGGATAAAACAGTTTCCAGTGATAGCTCGCCACGATCGAGCAGATCAGCAGCTGATACAGATAAAGGGTCAGTACACTCAGCCAGTCCGACTGAAACATATAGCTTAGTCGGTGGGTGATATGGCCACGATCTCCCTGAGATACCGGGTAGCCATTAAGAAGGCGATTGATCGTTACATAGGTCGTATCAATGATTGGCACTGCCGCCATCAGGACGGGAATCAGGAAAGCAGAAGGAAGCATCAGTGAGGTGTGGGTAATTTGTGGCGAAATCGTCTGGCTGAATTCCATGAGCATCATGGACAAGGCGCAACCAAGAAAGAGAGAACCACTGTCTCCCATATAGATTTTGGCCGGATGAAAATTAAAGATCAGAAATCCCGCCAGAGTTCCGGCCAGAGACATGGACATCAGTCCCAGCCAGGGGGCTGGCTCCCAGGGAAGAAGACTCAGGGATAGGGCAATGATGAAGGCAATTCCGGGTGATGCCCCATCCATGTTGTCCAGAAGATTGATCGCATTGCCAATCCCAATCATCCAGAACATTGTCAGAAGCCAGTTCAAGGGCTCATATGGCAGAAACTGAAATCCCATCCCAAAGAAGCAGACCACCAGGGCAACTCCCAGCTGAAAGCTCAGCTTTGCTCTGGGCATGAGAGTGAAAATATCATCCACCAGACCCACAAGCATCATGATCGAGGGAAGACAGACAAGCAGGGCTTCCCGGCTGTCAAACTCTGGGCCCTTGATCAGAAAAAGAGCCGCTATCCAGGCAATCCAGATAGCAATCCCGCCGTGAAGGCTCACGGTCTTCGTTGACCAGCGATCGGCACTGGGTTTGTTTACAAATCCAAAACTGCGGGTAAAGACAAGAACCAGACCGGTCAGAATCATGCCCAGAACAAAGGAAATCACAAAGCTCATGCCAGCTCCACAAATCCTTTCTGGCACTGTTTCAGACCTGAAGAAAGGGTCCGATCGAGGCGGGCCTGATTCTGTGGCAAAGCATCCCTTGGTTCTTCCCGGTGATAGAGATGCCATCCGATTCCGGCAAAACGAAGATTAAGTCGATTCATTCCTGAAAAAATCAGTCGGGCAACAAATTCGGTATCCTCAAGTCCCCAGCCCTCAAAACCTTCATCAAACCCGTTGACCCTTTCAAAATCTTCCCGATACAGGGAAAGATTGCAGGTTCTGACATTGTCCCAGCCCCCTTTGCTTGTCGACAGCAGATTCCGCAGGACTTTGAACCGAAGCATCTTCAAACGGCTTTCGACACCAGATGTCCAAAAGCCGGGAAGCTGTCCTGGCGACTGAATCAGCCTTGCAGTCAGATCCGGTTTGAGCATCAGGCGGGAACCCTTGATGAACCGGTTTCTCCTGGCTGCATGAGCATGATCCTCAAGAAAACCAGGATGAAGCAGGATGTCTCCATCGATAAAGACGAGGTACTCACCACCAGCTTGTCTGACACCAAGATTTCGCACCGCTGCAGCCCGAAAACCCCGGTCTTCCTGCCAAGCATGATGAATCGGAATTCTGGAGATTCTGGCCATAGATTCCACCATGACTCTGGTCTCTTCTCTGGAACCATCATCTGCAATCACAATGTCAAACGGTGGCAAAGTCTGATTCAAGGCGGAAACCAGTACGGCCTTCAAGGCATCCGGACGGTTATAGGTCGTAATGATCAGACTGATGGAAATCACTTCAGACTGTCGGGTTCCTGCCAGTCAGCCCTGCGCTCACAAAGCTTGGCGTACTTATAGAATGTGCCTTCGAAATTCCCCAGGGCAATCACCAGTCCGGCCCAGCCGTCCAGAAAGCCACGCTTGGCGATGTAGAACTTGAAGAAAGAAGCACAGGCATGCAGAAAGGCCGAGCCCAGAGTCGCCGTCTTTCCTCTCTCCTGCATTTTGATGGCGCTTAAGGTCGAGTAGCGGTTGGCCTTGTGCTGAAACTCTTCCAGATTCAGATAGGGAATCTGCCAGATGGGATGCTTCAGATAGGCTGGAGTGCTGCCATCCAGAACTTCAAAGCCTTCGTGAACCTGCTCCTCCAGATACTGCATGCTGGACTTTCGGAAGAGCTGGGGCTGCCGATAGTCCGGGTAAAACCCGCTATGACGAATCCAGCGTCCCAAAAACCAGTTTCGCCTGGGCATAAACCACACACTGGGGCCCTTGGAATCGCTTTTTTTCACGATCTCAAGGATTTCATCCCGGGCCTCTTCAGTGCAGCGTTCATCTGAATCCAGGCTGAAGATCCACTCGTGTGTGCAGGCTTTCAAAGCGTCGTTTCTGAGCTTGCCAAAACCTTCAAAAGGAATCTGGACCACCCTGGCTCCGTGTTCTTCAGCCACTTTCACGGTATCATCCGTGGAATAGCTGTCCGCCACAATGATTTCATCTGCCCACTGCACGCTTTTTAGGGCAGGAACCAGCTTGCGGGCCTCGTTATAAGCAATGATATAAACTGAAACTCTTGACATCAGGCGGGACTTTATCATATCGCGGGCACCATGAAAACTTGCAAATCCGTGTCACTTCATCTGCAAACGATTGCCAATCTTCTCAGAGTGCTGGAAGAGGCCCCCTTCCGGGCCCGGGCCTTTACCAAAGCCTCTTCCACCTTAATGGCCTATGAAGAGGAGTTTGACAGCCTTTGCCTGAGTCAGAACTGGGCCGCCCTTCCTGGAATCGGTTCTTCAATTTCCCAGGAAATCCAGAGCTTCCTGGAAAATAAGGATTCTGAAAAAACCCCTTTGCAGGAAGAGCTGGCAAACCAGATTCCTGACGGTTTACAGGAAAAACTGGACGATAGTACTGCCAAAACCATAGCACAGCTACGACCCCTCCTCCCCGCCATAAAGGCCGGGCTTGATCCAATGGACTGTTTTTTGAGTTCAGCTTTTTTGCGGGAGCTTCAGTTAAAACCCGCTCAAACGGATTCCCTCATCCGTTTGCTCGAACTCAAAATTGAGACACTGCCACCAGAAGAGCCTCTCAAGGGCCCCAAAATCCGCGGACTATTCTTCGAAGGCTCCGTACCTCCACCAGAAACGATCAATGCATTTGAATTTCTGTTTTCGGATACAGAGCTTCAGGCAACCTATCCCGAACAGATGATCGGGCAATGGGAACTTCCCCTGTACCGGGACTACCTGAGTCCGGTTCCCTCCTGGTTCTGGGCACCTCACCGGCAAAAAACCGTTTCTGGAAATCCTCGGCTGATTCTGCTCCCGCTTGATCCTCTCTGGCATTCCAGAATTCCAGAGTTTCTGAACCATTTTCCCGAGGCGAAAGTCCTGATGATCTGCCGGGACAGCAGGAATCTGGGAGCCTGGCTATATCATTGCCAGAAGTTTGAAAAGGATCAGTCCAGGATCCTGAATTTTTTCAGCCGGGAAGCCGTGAACCGGTTTCTTCATTCTCTGGCTCAAGAAGCCTTTTAAGCTTTTCTTCCTGAGAGACCAGGCGAGCAAGTTCGGCTACACCATCACCCAGATCAAAAGCTTCCAGGCCAGTGCCATCCTCAAACCATTCCCAGTTATCATCCCACTCTTCGGAACCAAAGAAATCCCCTAAAAACAGATTCAGTGCTGCTTCTGAGGCTTCCATTTCCTGAGACCCAAGACAGATTTCATCCGGAAAAAAGATCTGCAGATCCACGCTGGTTTCTTCAAAATTGGCCGTAGCGCAGGCCTCAAACCGAAACCAGTCTCCCTGAAAGCCAACATGGCGTACTCCAAGGGATTCCCAGCCGGCTTCCAGTAATTCTTCTTCCCAGGGGCGGTGATCAAACATCATTTCTCCTAAGCCAGATGACCGATGCCTTCGCCCATTCTGACCAGAGTTTCCAGACCTTTTTCAGAGTTCTCCACAAGATCAGGATCCCAGACGATACGGCCCGGTTCGGTGAGCAAAATAACCGTAGAAGCGCCGAATTTGAAATAGCCTTTTTCTTCCCCTCGCCTAACCTGAACTCCCGCCTGGTAGGTCTGAACAATCTTTCCGACCATGGCCGCTCCTATTTCTGCCATCAGAACATTCCCAAAAACCGGAGACTGAATTTCCATCAGCTGGCGCTCATTCTCGGCAAAAAGACCTGGGTAACGGCGAAAGGCCAGAGGGTTGACCGAATAGAGATAACCCGCAATTCGCCGGGAAATTGTGGCATATCCTCCACAGGGAAAATGGTAACGGTGATAATCTGCCGGACAGAGCCTCACAATGATCAGACTTCCCCCCTGATAGCGTCGAATCCAGGCCTCATCCTGCAAAAAACGATAAAGGGAGAAATCGATCCCCTTGATATGAAAAACCTGCTTTTCGCCAATTTCGGGCAGAACCAGAAGTCTCCCATCTGCCGGGGACAGCAAAGTCCCCTCTCCTTCTGCCAAAAGCCGACTCTGAGGCTTCAGTTTTCGGGCAAAAAAGTCATTGAAAGAACGATAGCCCCCAACAGGCTCTTCAGCCTCATTCAGATCAATCTTCAGATCCTCGGCAAAGCTTCTGATGGAACCACGGGACAAAGAGCTGTCCTGCCAGAGCCCATAGAGCCGGGAAAACCAGGGTTTGCGGACAACTGCCTCAAGAAGACCCCGGCCCAGTGGATGATCAAGAGTAAAGCGCAGGGCACTTTCCCCAGCCACCTTCTCAGTTAGGACCTGACCTGTTTTTCTTTCGACATACTGGATTGAGTTCATACTGGAAACATTTCCCGGATTTTCTGCATCAGCTCATCCATCTGAAAAGGCTTGTAAAGCACATGCTCCATCGTCTTTTCCCTGGAGTCCTCACTTCTGCCCGTCATGTACAGAGTTTTCATTCCCGGGTTCAACTCTAGCAGATATCGTGCGGCATCCCTGCCATTCATTCCACCTTCAAGCCCAAAATCCACAATCAGGAGATCTACCTGTGCACCTTTTTGCGAGAAGGAATCAAGAAATCTGGAAGCTTCCTGCAACGTGGCACAACCAAACGCAGAAATTTTTACTGATCTGAGGTAGGCACAGACCAGTTCACCGATCATCACCTCATCATCCAGTACTAACAACTGAAACATCCATCCTCCTGGGAAAAAAATCCCAGAGAAATTTGCATAAAAATAAAGAAACAAACACTCCTTACTATGGATTTTATTCCCGGCTCAATTCATGTATCAAAGAGTGATGCCTGGAACAAAGCGTCATCAGATTTTCTGCCGTGTTTTTCCCGCCCTTTGATACCGGAATTCTGTGATGAATGTGTAAAAACCGCCTTCCTTCACAGCGCTTGCCCTTGAAATGAAAAGTGCACTGGCCCTGATCGCGTAAATGCACATGTTTCACTTCTGCCGGAATCGGTTTTCTGTTCTTCTCTGTGACAGATGTTTTTGACTTGGGATTTCCTTCCTGTTCCGTGACAGGCGTTTCCCGCACGGGCTTTGCCTGTTTTTCCATTCGTCCCGACTCTTTTTGGGCCACCCGCTCCGCTTTCTTCAAAGGACAATGATGCTTGAGATAAAAATCCATCATGGTTTCCAGGGTTTCTGCCAAGGGCTTCCCCGTGATTTCCATGACTCTTTCCAGCTTTTGCGAAACTTCTTCGCCGGTATCCAGTCTTCCAACCCGGATAAAATCGTTGGTGATGGCCTCACTCAAACCATAGTGGCGGGTCATGAAGGAAAACAGGCTGGAATAACCCACAGTAAGATAAACCTGGTTCTGATCGGCTCGGATGACATCCAGCAACAACCGCCCCGAAGCCCGTTTGTAGTTTCTGACGGAACAATCCATTTGAAGAAGAAATGCGTTTTTCATGCATTCATTATAAGCCCTGATTTTTTGGCCTTTTGATGGCTTCAACAGCAGGAAAAATCAGGAAAAAGGGAATAAAACGCCCAGAATTGCAGATAGTGGATAAACCTGGTTCTTCCAGCCTTCAGAGTGACTGTTTTTCACGAATCCATCGAAAAGAAAAAATTTCCCAAAAAAAGCCGTCACGGATGTTCCATAAGAAAATCTGTCCTGTGACAGATTTGACTCAGTTTGTGCCAGATATGTCTTCCATTCGTCCTGTGACAGATTCCAATCTGCAAAATGAAAGGAATCCATCTGGCTACATAATTTTGCAAATTGCTCTAGCATTCCCGGGTTTGAGACGCAAAAAAAGCCCCGCAGACGCGGGGCCATGACATAGCAATGGTCAGTCAGGAAATCGATGAAAGAATCCTTTCATCCATTTCAAACGCATATTCATCAAAAAATCATTGAGAAAAGAAAGGCTGTACCAGCTGCGATGAACACCATCATCGCAGCCAACTCAGCTTGGGATTATCGTTTCAGCTGAAGAATTTCCTGCAGGAATTCATCGGAGGTCGTAATCACCCGGCCATTGGCCGAAAACGCTCTTTGAGTAACAATCAAATCCGTGAATTCATCGGTCAGATCCACATTGGAACCTTCCAGAGAACCTGATTTGATCAGGCCCCGATCATCCGAACCCGCTGTACCAATCCGGGGAATTCCCGAGTTTCCTGACACATCAAAGACATTCGAACCATTGCGGATCAGGCCTTCCGGATTGTTGAAGGAGGCAACCGCCACCTGAGCAATCACAGCCTTCTGGCCATTGCTGTAAGAACCTACAATCTGGCCTGTATTATCAATGCTGTACCCCTGCAGAAGTCCCATTTTGTTTCCAGTACGGAAACGGGCAGCAGTACCAAACTGCTCTTCAAACTGGGTAACCAAAGTCATGTCCAGACTGATGTTGACTTCGGCAGCATCAGCTGGCTTGAAAATTACCCTAGGTACCACAGAGTTCAATGGATCCAGAGTTCCTTCCTCATTGAAGACCAGTTTTCCGACCCGGCCGCCCCTGACAACATAGTCATTGGCCTGGCGCAATTCCTGTTCGGTCGGTTTTCTGGGATCGATTACTGAAAAACCTGAGGGTGGATTGAAAAGGAAGTCCTGAATCAGGGGATCCGTTTCGTCAAGGGAAATATAGTATCTCCACTCCCTTCCTTCTTTGTCTACGTGTTCAAACCTGGCACGGACGCTGTGACTGCCACCTACCGAATCAAAAGTTTCAATGGCGGTGGAATGTACCGCTCCCCGCTGAAAAGCAGCAGAGTAGGTCGAAATTTCAGTCAGGCCAGCCTTGCCTGGATTGACTACATTGAAGCTGTAGGAATCTCCGACAAAGAAATTGGCACTGTCATTGCTAGCATTGGCTGCGGCACGGCCAATTGAACCGGATGCATCCACATTGCTCAGGTTGATCACCACTCCATTGGGAAGATTGATCTGACGGGTGACCTTGCGATTCATATCCCTTACCACATCAGACTCCCGATAAACCGGTGCACCGGTGGAAGTTGGCGGAGTATAGACCGGATCGTCCACTCCATTCCCCCCCCCAGCGGAAGTATCCCCTCCATCAAAAGCAGTCTTAAATGTTGCCATTTCCGAGAAGAAATTGAAGGTTGGCAAATAGTTTGAATTCTGAAGATCTGTTCCGTTTCTGGATTTGTACTGCCCGGTTGTGAGCGACTGATCATCCATCGCACCATTTAGATCCACCACATAAAGCTCTACACCATTCTGGTAGACTCTTAGAACCTGGTTGGTCGGATCCTGCTCCGATACAGCCGGATCCCTCAGACCGAATTCAACCCGGTACTGCCCCCCGGAGCCGGAATTGGCATTCGTCGCATCAACGGTCACCGTACCCGCTGGAAAAGTATTGGAACGGGCTGTGTTCAGAGCCAGAAGTTCAGCCGCAGTCCAGCCACCATCTGGAGCTCCTGCTGTTGGAGGGGCTGCTGTCGAAGTTGGAAGAGCTGCTGTCGAAAGAGCTGTTCTTGTCTCGGCACTGGCTTTGCTGAAACCAAAATTGAAATCGATATTCGAGGAGGGAGTCGGAACCTGACCATTGTTATCTAAATCAAGTGGCTTGGGAATATTGACTGTAATCGGACCGGCAGTTCCAGTCGCCTTGGTGAAACCACGTAAACGAATGGCCGTTCCTTCAAGGCCCAACTGGGAGACCTCCAGTGGATCCAGAGCATCCCCTTCACGGTGAATCACCATGGAAATCCCGCTGACCTCCACCAGAGTATCCACTTCCCCATCCCTTAGGGTTCCCGTGGTCAGAACCTGATTGGCATCATCTACCAGCTGGAAAGTATTAGCCCCGGTAAACTGGATTCTCAGATCGCCCTGATATTCCGACTGGGAAGCATCCACATAGCGGATTTCAAATTTACTGTTACCCTGATTGAAGGCAGTATTGTTCAGACTGAAATCGGTTCCGTTTGAAGCCCCAAAACTGCCGGAAGACATCGGCGGGAATTCCACAGAGCCGGCTTCAAAATTATTCGGTCCATTATTTCGGATCTTAAGAGAAATTCGGCCAGGAATGGCAATATCCATGTCCTTGTCCTGAGGGTCAATACCATATACCGCGCCCATCCTGATAGCGTTGGCCACACCGGATGGTGGAATTTGCCAGACGGTAGCATTCAGGGTATTGCCCCCCGCTGCAGGACCCGTAATACTGACCTTCAGAGTCGCTGTGGTATTCTTATCGATAATCTGGGATGGGGTAGTCAGGGTTTTGATATAGCTGTTGTTGATCTCAATTTGATTCACAACCAGATTGACTTTGCCGGTATTGGCACTCAGATTTCCAGTGATCGAAACATAGGCATTGCTGTTTTTATTGGTTTCATTACCCCTTAAGGTGATGGGAGCATTGGCATTCTGCCAGCTTCCTGCCTTATGGATTCCATCTGGATCGTAGGTAAAAGAGAAGGCACGGGGTTTCTGGCGATCCGAGAGTCGGCGGAAGTCATCGGAATCCGGATCGAACACCATATCTGCATTGGCATCAGACTGGTTGTAAAAGTAAGTTCCGTTCGGAGGTACGGCCGGTTGAGCGATCGATACGATGCTTGCGGCTCCATCCATGGTCAGAACGTCGGGAAACAAGCTATCAGACGGGTCGTAATTGACCTGAGTGCTCCCGGAACCCTTGACTGAGGAAGAGATAATTTCACCGAAATCATTGAATTTCAGCTCTCCGGTGGCAATCGGACGCCCTTCAGTATCCGCTGCTTTCCAGGTATAGGTCTGGCCATCAATTTTCTGAAAGGAAAAATTCAGCTTCTGATCGCCCTGTTTTGAGGGATCCTCAGAAGCGTTGTCCTTGAAGGCAATGAAGGTATCTGCCTGGGAAATAGTTCTTTCTGCTGAACCGGAGTCCAGATTCGAGGCGTATTCAATCCGATCTGTGGGAGAAGCATACATTTTGCGATTGGTCTGAACATTGATGGTATCCAAAGAACTCGAGGTATCCACCGTGAATTTCCCGTTAGAATCGCGTTCAGCCATCCAGCCCTTCACGCGAAGATTGCTGCCTGCCGCCACCAGATCTCCAATTTCATCTTGCTTGAAATTTCCATCTCTGGTGTAAAGGCTGGTACTGGCATCCCCAACCACGAAGAAGCCTTCTCCGGTAAGAGCCAGATCGGTTGCAACACCAGTGATCTGGGTGGCCCCGTCAGTCATGATCTGCTCCACAACCGCGGAGCCGGCACCAAGACCGATCTGCTTGGGGTTTTGCCCCCCAATTCCCTGTGATGGAGAACTACCTTCGGAAACCGTATCATAAAACAGATCCGAAAAGGTTACGCGGGATTTTTTGAATCCCGTAGTATTTACGTTGGCAATGTTGTTGCCAATGACGTCCAGGCGTACCTGGTGTCCTTTCAAACCGGAAATACCCGAAAACAGAGCTCTGGACAGACCCATGGAGTCTCCCTTCTATTCTCACGGAATTCCATTTCCGAGTGAATCCTGCCATCCGGGCAGGAAGCTTTATTTATTGTTTTTCCATCAGAATTCTGATGGTTCTTTCGATTTATTCTGTTTCTGCCTGTGGCTGATAAATGCGAACGGCCTGAATTTCATCCATGGACAGCAGGAATTCTCCATCCTGAGTTTCCACTACAACATTGGCTTCTCCATTCGAGAAATCTACGCTGCGAACCAGTCCCTGAATGGCCATTTCTGTATCTTCTCCATCCTCTTCTTCAGAAGGTACAGTCTGGACTCCCACAACTTCCTTTCCAATCATGCTGATGATATTGGAGCGGTTCCCGGACTGATAGATGGAAATCAGTTTCTCCATGCTGGCATTAAGATTCTGAATCTGCTCCAGCTGGGTAAACTGGGCCTGCTGAGCCAGCTGTTCCGTATTGTCCGTAGGGTTCAAGGGATCCTGATTCTGAAGCTGGGTAATCATCAGCTTCAGAAAGTCATCCTTGCCCAACTCCTGGGTTGGTTGCCTTGTTGTCGCCTGATAAGTGGCCCCAACGGTGGTATACGGTAAATCGTTGTTTACGGAATCAGCCATGTCATTCCCTCAGATATACTGGTTGAGTCGGCCACTGCTTAGACTCTGATTCTCAGGCACAGTAGCTTCAACCATGGTTTCGTATTCTTCTTCGTTATCATCCAAGTTTATATTTCTGCCACTCTGGCGGCGGTGACGAGCTTTTTCATCCGCCTGATTTTTCTGGTGATCGGCCCCGAACTGCTGATGGGAAGAAGATTCCTTGGTACGGATTTCGATCTCGGCCTTTTCCAGGCCCTGAATTTTCAAGGCATCCCGAAGCTGCACTGTCGAGCGATCCAGAACTTCCTTGACCGTAGAATTCTCGACCTCAAAACGCAACCGGAGGTGCCCGTCCTGCAGTTTCAGTTCAGCCCGGACCTCACCCAGTGATTCCGGCCTTAAAATGATGTGCAGGCGGCTGATTTGAGGCGGACGGATTTCCATCATGGCCTCTTTCACCTGATTGACAATCACCTGGGAACTCGAGCGAAAAGAGGGATGGTTCAGCATGCGATGGCTGACCGTTTTCGGCTGATCTGATTTTTGCAGATCCAAAGCCTCCATTCCTTGAAGACCCGGCTTGACCTTTTCCACAACGTCTTTGGAAGCTCCATGCTTCTGAAGAGATAGCAGAACCCTTTGCCAGGCTTCTTCCAGACGGGTTTTCGGCTCCGCTTCCGGTTTCACTTCAGAGAGCTCCACCCCTTCCGGCAAAGCTTCAGAAACCTGCTCCACAGGCTTGGCTTCTGCCTTCACTTCGGAATCAAGCTTCAAAATCAGGCGAGCCAGAGCCGCCTGTGCCCCAGCATCTTCATCTCTTAAATGAGATTCAGGCAAAGCTTCTTCCGTTTCAAAGGAAACAATTTCAACATCTTTCCATATTTCCGCAACCGGATCTGTTTTCTTTGAAGATTCTGGAGGCGCTGGCTTTTCCTGCCGGCTTTCTTTTAATGGTTTCGACTCTGCCTCTATCAAAACCTCTCTCTGAAACCCCGTTTCTTTCGGAGGCTTCGGCTCGGTATCTTTCAAAGCCGTTTCCATCGTCTTCTCT
This sequence comes from uncultured bacterium, assembly GCA_964503595.1. Classification (GTDB taxonomy): domain Bacteria; phylum Muiribacteriota; class UBA6191; order UBA6191; family UBA6191; genus CAZDAM01. The sequence continues at coordinate 26,963 of CAZDAM010000019.1, read as the reverse complement.
ATCAGGCTTTCTTCTGGCTCCAGCTCAGGTTTCACCAATACTTCAGAAAAGTTATCGTCATGACTCCACCCGCTATCAGCCATTTCAAGCTTAGTGGCTTCCTCCTGAATAGGCTGTTCAACGGAAGCCAGGACGGCTTGTATAACCTCTAATGAGCTATGGGCAATTTTCTGGAGTTCTTTGAAAACCTCTTCAAAGGATGGATGCTCCAAAAGTTCTGGCAATGCCGGGTTCTGGAGATTTTCCTGAATGGTGCGAAGCAGGGCCAAGGCATCCTGGGAGAGTTCTTGCTTCCCAGCTTTCTGAAGACGGGTCACCAGAAGATCGAGCTTGGTTTCAAGCTTTTCCTTCTTCTCAAAAGCATTGGCACTCTGATACTGCATCAAAAGCCCGGCCAGAATTTCCTGGATTTCAAGATTTTCCCCGGCTCCGGAAACCTCTTCGGCTTCGATGGGGGTGAGCTCATCAGAAAGATTCTCTTCGGCAGAGGCCTGCTCTTCTTCCTGAGCCGATTTAACCGCTTCCGTCGTCTCTGTTTC
>CAZDAM010000019.1:9229-26324 GCA_964503595.1 uncultured bacterium | reverse complement strand
GGTCAAAATCTCTTCCGGTTCTTCCTGAGCCGATTTAACCGCTTCCGTCGTCTCTGTTTCGGTCAAAATCTCTTCCGGTTCTTCCTGAGCCGATTTAACCGCTTCCGTCGTCTCTTCTCCGGTCGAAATCTCTTCCGGTTCTTCCTGAGATATGACGCTTTTCAAAGCAGTCTGGTTCGACTTCTCTTTTTCGCCTTGCGGGGTTTCTACCGCTGGATGCTTCGACACCGCTTTCTTGTGAGGATGGGTTGAAACTGACCGATTCGAATTCTCAACCTTTCCCTGGGGGTCGGAATTCTGGCTCAAAGTCTGATTCAGTACATCAAAGAATCCAGTGGCCCCGGAAACTGACGGTTTCCGGGCAGAAGACAACTTCGATCCCTGTGTACTGCTGATAGAAAATTGAGACTGCAAAGAAATCTCCCACAGTCCCTCATCCATGAAGGTGAGCCGATGAAATCCGTTCCATCAGACAAAGATCACTCCTATCGTAGGTATCGGCAAAATAGGGAAAAAGTCTTAGATTTAAAATCGGATCGCTTCGATCAAACCACTGTCATCCGCAACATCAACACTGTCGGGATGGATTTGAATCACTCTTCTTCCGTCCCTTAAGCGTTCTCCGAAACGAAGCATCCTGGATTCCCCGTTCTCATCGACAATTGCAATCCGATCGGATTGGGGACCGACAGTACCCAAAAGCTTCAATCCATAGGGAGGAAGCACCGCGACCTGTTCGAGATGAATAACGGGCACAGGGCTGGTCACCGGGGCTTTGGCCACTGAAGGGTCTGAGTCTTTCGGAAAAATAGTCAGCATTGGGCCCACCTGTCTGGAGTAAAGACCATGAGCCTCCAGAATCAGCTGTAAAGCCTGCCTCCAGGGAAGAGCATGAAACTCCACGGTAGTCTGCCCTTTCACCTCTTTATCCAGAAACCACTCAAGCCCCGAGCGGGAGAGCACGGATTCCAGCACTTCCTTCAGGGGACGGGCCACAGCAGTAAGTGTGACTTCGCCCTGGATCTGCCGGGGCAGAGCTCGCTGGACCTGACGGCTAGAAGCTAAGGGATATTCCGCAGAAATCGGGCTTGTGCAAGTCGCCAGAAAACACAGAAAGAGGAGAAAAGAGCACATAAGTGTGCTATCGGCAGCACGGGACAAAAACTTATTAATCCCGGTTTTCTCTTAGGGCAAAAAGAAGTCTATCCAAAGCATCCCTGGCTCTACCCTTCTGATCAGAGCCAAACTCATCCGCATACAGAGCGTCCTGAAAAGTACGGGCAAGCTTCAGAATCTCCCCCGATGCGCCAACTCTTCCCAGCCAGCGAAGCGGGCTTTCACCCGGCTTACGGCCCGGATAGCCACGATCCAGACGCATCAGAAGAAAATGGCTCTTCTTCGGCCTTTGCCGGTAAAGCAGCCAGCTCAGAGCCACCGAGAAAAAAATGACCAGCAGAACAGCCACTCCCAGAAGAAGCCTTCGGTTGGACATGGGAATCCCGGTCAGATTCTCAAGCCAGAGCAGAAACTGGAGCTGATCCAGACGGGAATAGTACAGTACAGAATTCTGCCAGAGGCCATCCAGAAAATCTGCATAGCGCCCCAGCATGGGAAGAAGAGAGGAAAAAGCTGATTCATTACGGGCCGGAGTCGGATCAAACTCAATCCAGTGCCCCTGTGGAGTCAACAGTTCCACCCAGGCATGAGCGTCCCGGGAACGAATTGTATAGTAATCCCCGAATTCATTGTATTCGCTCACGGAGTACCCGGTAACCACCCGGCTGGGAATCTTCAGGGTCCGTAGCATGACAGCCATGGCAGAAGCAAAGAATTCGCAGTGCCCGCTTCGATCCTCAAAAAGGAAATGCTCCAGGGGATTTCCCGGATGATAGGACTGCAAAGAGTAAGTGAATCTCTCCTGAAACCAGTTTTCCAGAGCTCTTCCCACTTCCAAAACATCCGTGGTCTGCCTGGTAATCTGGCGACTCAGAGCCTCAACCCTGGGAGAAATTGCCGGCAAAACAAGATAACGCTTCAGGACGGATTCAGAATATTTTCTGGCCGGCAGGTTCTCAAGGGGCAGATCATAAGCCGTAACATCGTAGACGATTTCGCGGGGAGTCGGTGAGTAGCGCCTCCTCACGCCGCCATGAGCATCAAACCACAGATCCATGGACGGTCGCAGGCGATCCGATCGGGGAGGCAGAACCAGCTGCTCACTGCGGGATGGTAAAAGTTCGACACGTACTTCATAGGGTTTCTGGGAAGGAAATGGCTCATAAGGCAGGTTGATCTCATCATTCTGAGATGAGAGAGCTCCGATTCGATAGCGGGAACGGCTCGTCCAGCCATTTCCGTCAAAGCGATCCAGAATCTGTCCCCGAAGCCGCATGGGAAAAGGAGAAAACAGTCTTCCCACCATTCGATCCGACTGCAAGAGGTTGGTCATTTCTCCAAATTCAATCGAATTGGAAAGCCCTGATACCGATGTTGCTCCAGCAATGCCTGACAATGCCATGCGGGGAAAAAGAAGAAACATCAGATAGGCCAGAGTCAGAATGGCCAGAGTCATTTTAAGGGAAACTCTGGAAGAAATGCGGCCATAATCCCCCTGAAGCAGCATCCGGATCAGAAGCCACAGAAAAACCGGCAGATAGATTGCCATCCAGAAGCGATAATTGAGGGCCGATGCCACCAGAACCAGAACAAAAGCCTGAAAGCCAATCGCCATGATGCGGATACGATCAAGACTGAGGTAGAGCATCCCCGTCATAAGAAAAAGCAGAGTACGGCCCCAGAAAAGCAGATCCACCGGAACCAGGAAGCGATAGTAAAGTCCCGATATGGCCAGACCGCCACAAAACCAGAACACCATGGAAATTTCCGGCAGAGGCCTGCGTTTCAACAGACCAAGCCCAAAAAGAGCCAGCCAGAAAATCCAGAAAACGGAATTCTCCTCGACAAGAGTGGCAAAAGGCAGTGCACTCATGAGGCAAATCAGAGGAATACCGGGAGCCCGTTCAAATCGATCTGAAACATTAAGTCGCATACGATTCATCACCTCCGACAGCTCGCCAGAAAATCCATAAGCTCTTCCTTCCTGAGCGACCCCGAATGCAGTATCCTGTCTTTACAGCCGATCTCAAAAGGCTCTCCGGCCTGAATCCGCGCAAGAAAAAAAGAGGCAAGGCCCCTTAAAACTTCTCTTTCATTAACTGAATCATACTCAACCTTAAAAATACGACTCAGCCCCGGGCTCGTCTTCGAACGAATATAAAGCTCCCCATCCCGGGCATAGCGTTTCCAGTGAATTCTCCCAAGTCCATCCGTAGGCTGGTAAGCCCTCAGTTCTTCCTGTGAAGAGCCAAGTCCGCCTTTAACATAAGCTGGAATGGTGGTCCCATCCGGTCTTGGCCATACCAGATAGCGTGCATCCAAAAGAAGATCTGCCCTGAGCTCTACCAGACGAAAAGCCACAGAAATCCTGGCTTTGACCTCGTAAATCCGGTACTCCCCACGAATCCAGATCGGATCCGAATCCAGAGTCAGCCGTTCTCCATCCCAGAAAAATCTAAGGCGCTGCCTGCCTTCTTCACCAAAACGGCGAAACCCGAACTCCAGCATTCCCTGGCAGGGGCCAAGTCCCTCGCACTTCAGCTGAACCGGAAGAGAGCTTTCTTCTGAAGTTCTTGGAGAAAAATTCAGGAAGAGACGACCTTTTCTGGTCATCACGGCCGACATCAGGGATATCAGAACTCCTGAGAACAGAATAAAATCCATCAGGAACAGCAGGTTGGTCCCCGTGTAGGCTGAAGAAAGCAGGAGCCCCAGAGCAAAAAGCAGGGAGTAGGTTCCGGCTCGGGTCAGTCGGATTCTGGCTGTTTGAAGACTTAAGACCTGTGACACAGCGCAACCTTTGCGTGGTTTGATCGTAGGATCGCTTCAAGGAGTATACTATGGGCGCCTTATTCATGCGTTTGCTGATCCTCATGCTTGTGCTTACCCTGCCTGTTTCGGGGGATCAGGAAGTTTCTGCTGCTGCCGTTGCCGACGGTGCGGTAGCCATGCGCCTGAACATGCTCAGGCTACAGAGAATGGAAGTCATCCGGACCCTGGGCTCCGAAGCCGCCTACCATTCTCCTCAGGCCATTGAAGCCGCCCTTCAGGCGAAGGTCATCACCGATGAAAGACTGGTCAGGCTCAAAGGTCTGAACGAAGAAATCCAGGGTCTGCGAACCCAGAACCTCAAGAGTAGTCTGCCCAGGATCGAGGACAGTTCCCGCTTCCAGAACCGCTGGAACGAAAACCAGTCCCGAATCCGCGATTATAAACGGCTCTACCAGCAGGCCACCCAGGCCAATGCCTCCGAAGAAAGCCTGAACGCTCTCAAAAAAGTTCAGAAGCGTTTATACCTGGAACGTTCGGAGCTCACCCTCAGGCATCAGTTGATTGAAGACGGAACCTTCAAAAGCCCACAGGAACTCAATAAAGCCATTTCCTCCAGTCATTCCGATTCCAGAGTCAAGGCTCTTGATAAAGTCCTCAAAGCTCAGGGTGAACTTCAGATTTCCCGCTCAGAAAGCGCCAGGGTCGGAGCCCTCCACCGAACCGTTAGAACAGCCCGGACTGCAACCCCGGTAGAAGCACCTCAAGCCTCCCAGACCAGCCTGAAAACTGTGCCCGACGCCCCAAAAGCCCGACCAGAGCTACCCCGGATTGAAGACAGTTCTCGCTTCCAGAACCGCTGGAAACAGAACCAGACCCGCATTCAGGAATATGACAGCCTGTACAAAAAAGCTCAGAGCAATGGTGCCAGCAAGGAAAGCCTCGGCCTTCTCAACAAAATGCAGCAGAAGCTTGGTTTTGAGCAGACTGAACTGAAACTGCGCCATCAATTGATTGAAGACGGCACTTTCAAAAGCCCTCAGGAGCTCAACAAAGCCGTTTCCTCGAATCATTCCGATTCCAGGGTCAAGGCTCTGGACAAAGCCATCCGTTCCCAGGCTGATCTGAAAATCTCCCGCACGGAGACCGGTCAGCTGAGCCAGATCCAGCAGACTGCCAATGCCCCCAAAACCACTCCTTCCAGAGCCGCTATCATTGACACCCCCGAACCTCTGCCCCAAAGAGCCCCTTCCAGCCTGAACCAGTCCTCCCGCTCCTACGCTGCCGCCAAGGCCCAGCCAACCCAGTCCGGAGGATTCGGGAAAACACCTCCTGTCGCCCCAAGAGCAGCTACGGCCAGCCAGGGCGTTGTGGATACCGTTGCTCCCAGAACTGTCGCCGCACCTGCTGCAACATCCGCGGGAAATTCAGCACCCAAACCGGTGAGTCCAGCCGCAGGAAGCACTGCAAAGGCTCCGGCTGCCGCCTCAGGCCCCAAACCGGTAAGCCCCGCCGCGACAAGTACTCCAAAACCCGCGGCAACTCCTTCTTCCACAGCCCGTCCGGCAAGTGTTAAAAGCCCCACAGTCCCAGCAGGCCCAAACAATCCTGCCGGCATGATCAATGATGCTCTGGGCTCCCAGATCAACCCGATTGCCAATGAAATCAAGGATGGCATCAAGACCTCCAACTGGCAGGAATATCTCAATTCCATCAAGGAAACCGGCACCAAGGTTACCGACAAGGTCTTAAAAGGCCCTGATGACCCCAAAACCGGTCGGACCGGCTATGAGGTCAAGCGCGACTCCATTGTTGAAAGCCTGAAAGGCAAAATCACTTCCCTGAATGATGAAATTGCCGCCGCCACCCAGGCCGGAGACGCCGACAAGGCCTCGAAGCTCAAAAGCCTCAAGGATAGTCTGGACACGGAAGTCCGCAAAGCCCAACTTGGAGTTCAGGGTGCCCAGCTTCAGACCGAAATCACTGCCATCAAGGATCATATCAAGGTTCTGAAGCAGTCCGGTGGAGACAAACAGCTGGTTAAAACCCTTCAGGATCAGCTCAAGGTCAAAGAAAGCGAATTTGGCAAAATCACGGCTGACAGCAAAGCCAATGCCAAAAGCTATGTGAAGGATGGGCTCCATTTTGCCGTCATCAGCGCTGCCACCCAGGGAATTCTCAATCTTGTCGATCAGGTACGCCAGGGAGAAGACATCAACCTTGGCAATGCATTTGAATTCGTAACGACCCCGGATTTCATTCTGGGAACAGCTGGAGCCTATGCTGGCGGTCTGCTGGTTCAGAAGGGACTGGCCACAGGCATGGGCAAGATCGCCATGGCCAGCCTGCAGAATATGGTTCCCGGCCCCCTTAAGTTTGTCGTTCAGGCCCTTCCCTACACTATTGGTGCCATGCTTGGCTCAGATGTAGCATCAGGTAATTTTGGGCGCCACAGTGTTACAGACATGGTCTTTAATGGTGTTGGCGGCTCCGTCGGCATGATGCTTGGCTCGGCCTTTTTCCCTCCGATTGGTTCCATCATCGGCTCTGTCCTTGGTTCTCTTGCCGGAGATGCCATCGCCAAGATGATTCAGGGAAAAGACGAGCAGGAAATCGCCGCGGAACTCCTCTATGAGCCCGCCTGGAATGAAATCAAAAAACCCGCCTGGAAAGAGCAGGATCAGACCGATATGGCCATTGCCCTCCACGGCAGTGGGGCTGCTTCACCTTCCCTTAACTCTTTGCGGTCCGATGCCAGAAACGCGGAAACTCTTTCCGATCTGGAAAAGGCCAAGGACGAGGCCTACACAGCCTGGCAGAGCATTTCCACCAATCAGGGAGCTGATACAGAATCAGCTCGCTCGGCTTATGAGCTTTATCAGGATCTGAGCCGGCGTATCGAAGAGGAAAAAGTCGGGACGGTACGAGGGTTCGGCGGCTTCTAGAATTCTCTGACTCCGACATTGGAAAGATCCGGGCTCCCAAAAGGGGAACCGGATCTTTTTTTATAATTTTTTATTTTGAGGATTGACGCTTTTTCTTTTCTCCCTATACTTAAAGCCATCATTGATCTTCATCAAAATTTCAAACATATACGGAGGCAATCATGAAACTTTTCACCACAACTCTTCTGGCCGCTCTCTTGAGTGTTCCTTCCTTCGCAGCTCAGGCAGATGTTCTGAGTCTGAACCCAACTATGACCTGCTGTGATGAGGACGAAGATCACGGTGACTGTGATGGAGACAACGGTGGATGCAGCGACCACATTCTCGTTGCCGGTGGATGCGGCGGATGTGATGACGGCGAAGAGGGCGATTGCGGTGAAGGCGAAGGAAACGACTCCAGGCTGATCGCTCATGGCTGCGGTGATGAAGAAGGAGACTGTGACGGAGAAGGTCATGGCGAAGATTCCATCCTGGTTGCCAATGAAGAAGGCGAAGACGATGATTGTGATGGCGGTTCCTGCCCACTACCTGGCTCCATTGCCTAATTTTGAGTGAATTATGATGAAGAAGCTTCTCTTTCTCCTCCTTTTACCGCTTCAGATGGCTTTTGCAGCCCCTGTAGCACTGATTGGGGTGGATTCTCCCGGCTATCAGGCAGTCCTTCAGGCCCTCAAAAAACTGGGCCACGAAGTTGATACCTTTGATCTTGCAAGCCAGGGAAAATTCCCGGAAGAGAAGCTTTTTGACTATCGTGACACCACCGTCATCCGGCTGGTCGATTCCAAGATTCCTGCCTCTGGAATCAGTTCTGAAGAAGGCGATATCTGGACAGATTTTCTGGCCTCCATGGGAACCCTGATCCTGATTGCCGATCAGCTTCGCAATACAGGTATCATGAACAGCATTATGCCTGAATATACCGGACTTCATTTCAGAAAAACCCATCTGAAAACCCACAATATCCTCGGCCAGGCATCCGATCTGATCTCGGATGATCTGAATTTTCAGGCAGACGTGGATGCAGACATAGATCTTATGGCCTTTCACGAGGGCAACGACATCGTCCTTAAGGCCGATCATCAGGAAGTTCTTGGAGTAAAAAAGCAATCCTGTGGCTTTCGGATGTCCGCTTTCAGCTTCAAACCCGAATGGCTCAAGGCCTCTGATTTGAGAAAGCTTCTGGGCCGGGCCGTGGACTGGAATATGGGTCATGCCCTAGTCCCAGGACACAAAGCTCCGGATTTCCCGGTTTTAGCCCTGAATGGGGAAACCACCGGTCTTTACAACCTGATTGGCTCCGAGGCTGCCAAGCCGCTGGTTCTTGAATTCATGGCAACCTGGTGCCATTTCTGTGCCGATCAGCTCCCCGCCATGGCCGAACTAAGAGCGAAATACGATGGTAAAGTGGATTTTGTCTTTATCAACTATCGGGAAAGCCCGGAAAAGATCCGCGATTACCTGGCTCAGCATCCCGAAATCGACTGGCCGGTCTATATCACTGAAGATGGCTATGGAGCACTTCGCTATGGGGTCAAGGCCCTTCCGGGCATCTTCATTCTCGATGCATCCCGTACCGTGCGCTTCATCCGCAAAAAGGTTACCAGTGCGGATATTCTGGAAAATGCCATCGACCAGGTTCTGATTCAGTCCCGTTTTGAAAAGCTTCATCAGGACTGATTTCATACCTGTCGCATAATTTCCCGACAGATCCTAGAATATAGGCATGCAATCTTACGATCTGATTTTTTTGGGTGGGGGGCTTGCCAGTGGCCTTCAGGCCCGATTCTTAAAGCTGCGTCATCCCGAACTGAAAATTCTGATTCTGGACCCAAGAACCACGGCCAGTCACAGCCCTGGAGAAAGCACAGTCGGGGTCGCAGGAATGTTTCTGATCCGGGATCTCGGCCTTTCCACCTATCTTTACCTGAATCATCTCCCCAAAAATGGACTGCGTTACTGGTTTTTACCGGAACATGAATCCACAAAAACCACCTGGGAAGCCGCCAGTGAAATCGGCAGTAACATTCTGCCCGTGTTTCCTACCTGGCAGGTAAATCGCAAGAAGCTGGATGAAGATCTCTGGGATTTAAACCGGGAAATCGGAATCGATATCTGGCTGAATATCTCCCTGGGTGAGCACCCTATTCAATTCGGCGAAGATGAACATCCCCACACCATTCACTGTGAAAAAGACGGTCAGCCCCACCAGATCCATACCCAGTGGCTCTTTCAATCCCAGGGCCGACTCAGGCGGGTCATTGACTCCCAAAGTCTCCGTATATGGGATGAGGAACATTCAACCGCGGCTTCCTGGGGCCGCTACCGTTATGTCAGGGATCTTGACTCCATTCTGAGGGGAAACCATCACAGAAAAGTGGGCTATACCTCCCGTTATCTGAGCACCAATCACATCATGGGCAAGGGCTACTGGATCTGGATCATCCCGATTGGAGAAGGGCTTGTCAGCCTTGGAATCGTCTGGGATAAAAACATCTGCTCCTTTTCCCTGAAGACATCTGAAGAACTCACCCAATTCTTCAAGTCCCATCCTCTGATCCGTGATCTGAGTAAAGACCTTGAAGCTGTTGATTTTCAACACGGCCCCCATCTGGCCCACTATTCAGAGAATTACATTCCCGCCCGCCGGGTGGCCATTGTGGGAGACTCCGCCCACTTCGTTGATCCCTTCTACAGCCCCGGATCCGACGCTTTAGCCCGTCAGGCTTTCTTGCTGGAGCATCTGATCTGTGAGCAGGCAATGTCCTATGAGGATCGGGCGGAACTTTTCGAAAATGCCATGAGGATGGATCGGGAGTCCCTCAAACTCCTTTACCAGAACCAGTATGCAGGCTTTGCCAGCTTTGAACTCTTCAACATCAAGAGCCTGTGGGATTTTCATTCCTACACCAACCGGGTTTTGTGGCCCTTCTACCAGAATTTCTGGGCTTCAGCGGAATGGGTCAAGATCCAGGTGGAATTCCAGAGACGGGGACTGGCTCTGACCCGCGCCTTTCAGTCTGCCTTTCAGGATCTGGCTTCCTGGCTGGATTCCCAAAAGGCCCTTTATCGCAAAAATCAAGGAGAATATTCTCTGCGCCAGAACAGGTTCTTCATTGAAGAACTGATGCTAGATGGGCTTTATTCAGATGAAGATAGTCTCAGACAACACCTGGATCTCTGCCGCTATACCCTGTCCGAACTGATGGATTTAAGATTTGAACTCAAGGGAATTCTGCTGCGACCGCTGTTTCATGACAATCTGCTCTTTTCCCATCTGGAGAAGTTCACACTGACCGAAAACTGGCTTCAGCATTTTCTCCATCGGGTTTCTCAGAAGCTCAGCCGCCAGCTCGAAGCCGAAATCAAACTGGAGCCAAATCACCTCTACTCTGACAGCCCTCCTCTTGAGGGACTTGATAACAAGCAGAAAGAAGCTCTGATTCAGATCTGGCAGGAGCCAGTGTCAAACCTGGTCTTACAATACCTCAACGGTACATCCCATAGATTGCTTTAGGCCTATGGAATTCTTCTTCACCTCACGGACAACAATCTTTGAGGCTGCCTGTTCTGAAGAGACATCAGTGCATAAAAGAATTTTCCCGCCCAGTCCAATGCTTTAGGACATGGCGGGAAAATCAAGATGCACTTTTGTGTTCAGGTTTAATTGACCATGACGTATCGCTTGTTCACAAAATCCAGATTGGTCATGCGAATGTAATCACCCCCATCCAGTCTGAGCATCACTTCGGTCAAAGGTTCCTCAGAATTGAAAAAATCACTCCGGAATCTTTCCACTTCCGGATGAACCTTCTCATCCCGATTCCTGTTGTCCTCCATGTGCACCTCCCTCAGGTGTAGACCCCTGATCCATCGAAGCCCCGAGGCATTCCTGTAACACCCGGATCTGACCCTGAAGATGCCTTTATTCATAGACTTTCAGGCCACTTTCAGGCCATAGTTCTGATACATGAGAAAGAACTTGTCTTTTCGTCTGACCAGAACAGATGACATTTTTCTGACAATTACGGGAAATCTGGCTGAAGCGGAAAAATCCGCCAGAAATGGAAGAACTTCAATCCTGAAGATCGGTGAAAGGAAAGTCTTCGAAGTAGCGCAGGATGTCAGCCAGTTCAGGAATATAACCCTTGTTCGCAAGGCAGTCCTCAAGATCCATGCGGACTTCCATCTGCGGCATCTGATTCTTGATCATCTTCATGTAGATGTCCCTGGCCTTGCCGTACTCATCGAGCTCCAGATGACAACGGGCCTTGGCTGCCAGAAGCTCATCGGAGTAAGGATCTCTTTTCAGCCCCCGGCGGCAGCACTCAAGTGCGGCAGGCCATTGCAGCTGGGCCATAAGAATTTCGGCCAATATCATGAAATAAGGGGGCTGGGGGAAACGGCGGATCAGATCCCCCATAATCTGAATGGCTTCCAGTTCAAATCCCATGGAAAGACGGCACTGTGAACGTGCCATCATGACTTCTTCGAGGTGTTCTTCGCCCCATTCCGGAATCATTTCCAGAAGCAGCAGGGCCTCGCTGATGCGACCAGCCTGGAAATAACAGCGAATCTGGCGAATGAGAACGTCCTGCCTGAGCTGATCGCCTCCAAGGATCGCATCAAAGCACAAGGCTCCCAGCTCAAAATCGCCGCGGTCCATGTAAAGCTGGCCCAGCTCCTCCAGAGCCTGGATATTCCCCGGCTCTTCTCTGAGAAAATTCAGGTAATGGATGCAGGCCTTGTACAGCCGGTTGTGGTCGCTGTACCAGCGAGCTTTTTTAAGAAGTTTGTCCCGCGCCCTTTCTTTTTGCCCCATAAATTCAATTATACGTCAGGGCGAACCCATAGGAAAAGCTTCTCCCCGCATTGGGCGCTCATCCCTGGTTGCACGAAACACGTTCTTTCGTGTTCAATGACCCTATGATTTGTCGAATTCTCTTTCTTTGGACTGCTCTTCTGATTTCCAGCGGGTTTGCCAAAGATTCAACATCTTCCCAGCGACTGACCCTCCCCTCTCTTGCCTGCGCGCTTGTGAAATCTCCCGATCAGAGATTTCTCACCGGGGAAGAAGCTTCTGGAATCAATCCTGGGGCCATTGCCGGAACCGCCCAGGAATCCAGCCTGTTCTACAGTATCCTGATCGTTGATGCCCTCCCAGGACTTGATCTGAAAGGCTACGCCGGGATGCTTCTGGAGGATCTGCCGGTCGCTAACTCCAAGGTATTTGATTATGAAGAGATCGAAGAACAGGATCTGCCTGTCATTCGCTACAGCTTTGAAGGAGACCTTCAGGGAGAAACGTTAAGCTATCATGTCCGTATCACCCGCCTTCGGGATATCTTCTACCAGCAGGTCGGTTTTGTCGTCCATCGCAAGCAGAAGAAAGTTCCAAGCCCCAGAAGTCTTCTGCCCCAGCTCACGATTGATAAAACCCAGACTCCAAATCTCAAGGGCCCCAGACTGAAGCAGACATTCAGCCAGACCTGGCTTCTGGAAGATGGAGTGTTTGAGCACGCCGGATATGGTTTTTCCCTGAAAATTCCGGATTCAGGCTATCTGCCTGTTCACGAGGAGCATCTATCCATCCTGCACCCCAATGCCCTCGCTGGCTTTGAAAATGCCGATCAATCCAAGGAACTGATTCTTCTTGGTTTTCCCCTAAGCACCAGTTTTTCGGATGCCATAAAAACCTGGAAGGCTGGTCTTCCGCCTATGAATCTGACTTCTGCTCCTCTTCAGGGAGAAAGCCAGCAGTTTGCCACTCCTGCTGGAATTTATTATCAGTCCCGTATGCTTAGAACCCAGCGCCATAGCCTCCTTTTCGTCGAAAAAAGTCGCCAGAAATCCTCTCGCCTGGACTATGAACTGGCCAGCGGGTTTCAGCCTCTGGAGAAAGAACAGATTCAGAAGGTCTGGCAGAAGCTGAAATATCCTGCCTATGCCACCCTGATTCTGGGTGAAGAGCAGAGCTACTCTCTTGGAGAATATCGCAATTTTGCCCTTGGCATAGAAATCCGCCTGCCCGAAAATGATGTGATTGAAGCCAGCTGGATGGAGGCTGGCCTCGATTCCATGTACCAGATGTTCCTGCATAATCTGAGCCAGGGCTGGCATGCCCTGATGGATCTGGAAGAAGACGAGTTTTCCAGTGGGCTCAACTGCCATGAAAAAGCCCTTTCCTCCATGGCATCCACAAAAGCCGTCACTATCGTCAGCCTCCCTGGAGGAGTCCGCTTCTCTCCTCTGGAAAATACCTCCCGCGGAAAGGGGGCCGGTATTTTCAGCCTCCAGAGGGATCATCTCTGCATTCGAGCCCTGATGGGTTCTGCCGGACTGGAAGATGCCCAAACCCTGGCCCAATCCATTCATTTCAGAACCTCTTCCGATTCCCGCGTCCTTGATGGAGAATTTGAGGATCGCCGCATGCGTTTTACCGTAAAAACCCCCGATGCCATGGCCGGCTTTCAACGGATTACCACTCCCAATATCAAACCTTTCGGAGAGCTTTTACAGTTTCGTCTGGAGAATCAATGGCATTACCTTCTAAGCCTCAACGCACCTCTGATGGATGAAGACCTGGCTCTGGAGCTTTTTTTAGGAGAAACCGAAGCCGGTCAATATCCAGAGCCCGGAGCCAGTCTCCCCATGGAATTTTCAGGCCTTAAGGCTACCCGACGCGAACTGAGGCTTCTGGTCAGCGGAGCCGAGCGCAACGTCCACCAGATTGGATTTTTACGGGGAACCACCTATTTCAGCCTGTTTGTGCTGGGAGCGCCCGGACAGAAAGCAAAGCTGAGTCCTCAACTGAACATCAGTTTTTCCCAACCCGGGGAATAACGGGGACTTTAGGCGGTTCTGGAGCAAACTGGGCTGGGATACCTCCAGCATCGACGACCACGGGCTGAATGCCGCAGGAAAGGGCGAAGGCCGTCAGATCTGGTGCTGGCTCCTGGGGAAGAACCACAAAAAGCCTCAATGTCTCCAGCCAGTAGCGCGGATGTTTGTGGTAGATCCTGCGAATGGCAAATTCCATGGAACGCAGGGAACGAATCACAGCATGCAGACTCGCGTGGGGATCTGTCTCAATTACAATCAGGGATTTGAACAGAAGAATGTGCTCATCACTAATCTGGCGCTGGGTGGTTTCACTGGCAAATTTCAGGCAGTCCTGGCGGACCTGACCGGAATCCTTGGGAATCATGGTCAGTACCAGATCCTGGCAACCAATCCAGCGCATCCCATCCGGTGCAAACAAGGGCTGCTCAGCCTCTCTTTTGAGATTCAGGCCACCGCTATAGACCAGATCCACCAGCCCCGGATATGGAGTAAAACAGGACAGAAGTTCTTCGGTGGAAAGACCCAGATGCAGATAGCGCAGAATTTTATCGCGGACAGAAGAGTTGCGTGACATAGAATTGCCTGCAATCATAACGGATTATGCAAATGAAACCCAAGCTCACTCCCTCAGATTGTCAAAACCACATGCAAAATCTTCTTGATACCATCCCGGTACTGGCCCTGGCCACACTTGATGATTCCGGTCTTCCCCTGGTTTCCTCAGCACCCTATCTTCTGGATGAAAGCGCCTTTTACCTCTATGTCAGCGGCCTTTCCCCCCACACTTCCCAGATGCTCAAAAACCCCCAGGTCGGGATCCTGATCACCGAACCCGCTGGCCCAAACGCCCCGGTTTTTGCCCTTCCCCGCTTGAGTCTGAGCTGCCGGGCTTCTGAAATCACTTCCGGCAAAGAGCCGATTCTTGAGAAAATGGAAAAGCACCACGGCAATATCGTGGCGCTTCTTAAGACACTTCCGGATTTTCGTCTGATGAAACTTGTTCCTGACACCGGAAGACTGATTCTGGGTTTTGGACAGGCCTGGCTCGTCAAAGGCCTTGAAGTCCAGTCCCGGATTACCAGTTAAAACTTATACCAGCATGGAGCGGAGCATCCATGCTGTTTTTTCATGAACCTGCAGACGCTGGGTCAGAAGGTCGGCAGTTACTTCGTCATTCGCTTCTTCAGCGATCGGAAAGATACTGCGGGCTGTTTTGGCTACCAGCTCGTGATCTCTTGTCAACTGAGTCATCATATCATTGGCTGAAGGAACGCCCTTTTCCTCTTCGATGACCGTCAGACTGGCGAAATTGGAATAGGAACCTGGAGCATAGACCCCAAGAGCCCGGATTCTTTCGGCAATATCATCAACTGCCGTAGCCAACTCAGTGTAATGCGTCTCAAACATGGTGTGCAAAGTCTGAAACTGAGGACCCGTTACATTCCAGTGAAAATTGTGAGTCTTGAGGTACAAAGAGTAAGTGTCCGCAAGTAAGCGGGACAGACCCTGAGCAATACATTCACGATTTTCCTGATTGATGCCGATTTGGATGTCCATACGATCCTCCTTGATTTCCGATGATTACAACCGGCACAGTGTACCAGAGTTGAATCCCAACCCCCAAGTCGTATCAAAATGGAATGATTCTAATTTACCGCA
The DNA here is from genome assembly GCA_964503595.1 of uncultured bacterium. Taxonomy (GTDB): domain Bacteria; phylum Muiribacteriota; class UBA6191; order UBA6191; family UBA6191; genus CAZDAM01. The sequence goes on along the minus strand of CAZDAM010000019.1, from coordinate 10,995 downwards.
GGTCTTCCGGAATCGAGGCATTCAGTCCCCGCATGCGGTAAAGATTAGCAGAGCCTGCTTCATCTGTCGCAAACCCTACCTCTAAAATTCCTTCAACCCGAATCGGCATATCCACGTATTCCAATGGGACCGGCTCCCCCTCCACGACCACAGAAATCCACTCATGAATACGGGGAATCTGACCAAAGCAACAGACCATCGGATCCACCACAAGAATAAATTCCGTGGTGGTATCTCCGATAAAGTTGATCGGGATGATGAAGCCCTCCAGGGCTACTTTCTGACCATTCAGAGCTTTGATCGAATCCGGGATCAAAGCCTTCATTCTTTCTTCCTTAAGTGCCCCCAGAAGAGCCTCTTCAGCCAGCTTTTCCAAAGGATCCGGATCAAAATTCATCAAATCCTGAAAACCGATTTCCCGAACTCCATGAACAAGCTCTCCCGGCAGATCCCTCGTGCGTGTTTCAGAAACCGCCTCTTCTCTGGGAACAGGTTTTTCCGAAGCCGTCACCATCATCAGGGATTTTCCCTGAACCGGTTTCAAAGGAAGATTCTCTTCCTCTTTGCCAGGATCTGCCAGCCAGACAAAAAAGATCAGAGCCCCCAGAAGGGCCAGACTGACAAGAATCCGCATCAATGCCCCATAGCATCCAGATTGGCCTGAATGGCATTACGATCCAAAGTGGAGGGAGCATCATCCGGCCCGCTTGCCTTTTCATATGTCCCATCCGAAGATTTCACGTATTTGCTGAAACCATTGCGCTTCAGATTGGAATCTGAAAGCTTGTCCTTTTCCGAGGAGATGCTATTCAAACGGGAAAGCATCTTGCGGATCGGTTTATGGCAAACCGGACACGTTTCGTAATTCGGTTCTGACATGGAGTGAACAATTTCCACGACTTCCTGACAGCCTTCTCCGTAACCTTCCGTATGGCGATATTCATATACAGGCATAAACCCTCCCTTAACAAGCTACATCCACAGGTTGAATTTCGGCAATCGGCTCCCTTTCCAGAAGTCTGGCTCCACTGACCCGGATTTTGACCATCTGCCCAGGCTTGAGTTCAGCATAACCCCGCTTGAATTTAAAGATCGTTCCCAGATCATCCAGACGAACCAGAACATCCTGATCAAAAACCTCTACAGCCAGCCCCAGAAGCTCCAGGCCATGTCCACCCTGTTTTTCTCCTTCCTGAATCATCCATTTCAAGAGCCAGTGCTTGCGGCGTTTGTCCTGAACCGAATTCATTTCATAAAGAGGAGAAGAAAGCATCATGGAAATCTCATCCATTTCTTCTTTGCTTCTTAGGGTCACATCTTCAAAAAACCGATGCAGCTGAGTCTGATTCAGATAATCCATATAGCGCCGGATCGGAGAAGTCATCTGGGTATAATGGCTCAGACCCAGGGAAAGATGACCGGTCTTTTCCGTATCAAACGAGGTTCGGCCAAAGGTTTTTTTTACCTGCCAGTACTGATAGAAATCCTCAATCTGAGGCTGATAGTAGGGATGATTCAGAACCTGCTCCCGATCTCCGGACTGGGTTCTGTAAAGAATCGGAATGCCGCTTTCCTGGCAGAAACGGGCAAAAGCCCAGTTGGCCAGAATCGCAAACTCCGCAATCATGTCCATGGACGGAATCTGCTCCCGGGGAACCAGCTGGATGACAGGACCCGGCCTGACATCGCATTCCCGCCCCCGAAACGTAACGGCCCCATGCCTGGAACGCCAGTTCTTGATCTGTTCCGCAGCTTCAAAAAAGATC
>CAZDAM010000019.1:0-9129 GCA_964503595.1 uncultured bacterium | reverse complement strand
GCCAGTTCTTGATCTGTTCCGCAGCTTCAAAAAAGATCTGCATATCCCTGGATTTCTGATCAATCTCTTCATAACTGAAATTCTGACTGACCCGAATCTTTGCCGGATAGACCTCGGTCTGGGGCTCGCCATCATTCAGCTTCAGGGCAACTGTCATGGTCCAGACTTCCCGTCCCTCATCAAGGCTGAGCTTTTTGTGGGCCACTCCCGGAGGAAACATGCTGAACCCACCTTCGGGCAGATAAAGAGAAGTCAGGCGCTTTTCAAGCTCCTTTTCGACTTTCTGGCTTCCCTGAACAAAAGAAGCTACATGGGCAATGTGAATGTAAAACGTGGATGTGTCCGCTTCATAGCTTAAAGCATCATCCCTATCCCTCGTGGATGCAGAGTCAATCGTGAAGCTTTTCAGATGGGTCAGGTCCCGGCCCTTCTTGAGCTCCGTCGGAAATTCCAGAGCCTCCAAAGCCTCCAGATAGCCGTGACTATACTGCTCGGGCCACCCACATTCCAGAAGCTCAAAGAGATGATCCTCGCTGACAATGCCCCGCTGAATCAGGGTGCGCCTCAAATCAAGCATATCCCGAATCCCGGCCTGCTGGAAGACGTCCTGCCAGCGGGCCAGCACTTCGGAACGCCAGTGCCCCGCAAGGGCTGAGAGCTCCTCAAGGTCTTTGGCGTTTTCTTTCCGATCTTCTGAGCTCAGTCGGCCTTCTTCAGTCAGAAGCTGGACACGGGTTTCCAGCTGCTTCTGCTTTTCTTCCAGACGTCTCATCTGTTCCCAGTAAGCATCAATATATTCCTGGGAATTCGGTAAAAACCGCTCTTTCTTGCGCTTGAAAAGACAAGGGTCCTGCCCCAGAGCCCGGGCCAGAGTCAGGGACTCGGCAAGGCCAGCTTCATCTCCAAACCAGAGTTTCACCATCTGGGAAAACTCAAGTCCTTCCTCCCCCTCTTCCAGCATCATGGAATGCAAAAGAGGCAAATCCACATCTCCAAGCATGGATTCCACAGAATCTTCCAGCTTCTGCAGGGCCTGCACATAGTCTTCCGGTCCCCCGGAGACAGAGGCTCCAGCCGAAAACAGATCCGCCTTTTTGATCGGAAATTCCTTGCGGCTTTTGATCATGACTCGGAGGCCCTTGGCACTGACTTCCGTCAATACGGCAGCTGCGGGTCCCTTGAACAGGTTATAGGCAATCAGACATGGTGTTTTTAAGTTCTCGATGGCAAGCATTAGCGGCATTATACAAGGCTCTGGTTATGGTTCAAGGGTTGCCAGTTTCAGGAAGTTTTACTAGTTTTAGTTCAAAACTCAACCTCTGGAGAAAATATGAGCACTTTTCCCGAATTTGAACTGCCCGCCACCGGGACAGATTCCAAAACCCTGAAATCTTCGGATCTGAAAGGAAAATGGAGTGTGGTTTACTTCTACCCCAAGGACAACACTCCCGGATGCACCACCGAAACCCTTGATTTCATCGGCCTGAAATCAGAGTTTGAAACCCTCAACACCCAAATCATCGGCTGGAACAACAACCCGATTTCCCTGCACGAGAAATTCACCACCAAACACAGCATACCCTTTCCTCTGGTGACCGATGAAGGGCTTGAAACCATGGAAGCCCTGAACATCTGGCAACTGAAAAAATTCATGGGCAAGGAATTCATGGGTGTTGTGCGTACCACCCTGATCCTGAATCCCGAGGCTGAGATTGTGAAACGCTACGACAAGGTGAAGGTCAAAGGCCACGCCCAGAGCGTGCTTGAGGACCTGAAAGAAATTCAGGCATCCGGCATCCGACGCTGACGCTCAATGGCCTCAAGCTGTTCAAACAGCCGGAAATTTCCTTTCAACAAATCGGCACAGTGCTCCTGAAGAACCTGGCCAAGATGGCGTAAATTGGCTTCGAATCTGGGGGCACTGAGTTCTTCCTGCACAACCAGATCGGTCAGGTCCTCTTCCGGATCCCTGACTTCAAGAATATCTTCAATCGAAAAGTAGTTGAGCGGGGCATCCGGATCTTCGTCATCATCCACCATACGACCATGGACCAAGCGATGAATATAAAGGTAAAGACCCTGCTCATGCACATCAAACACCAGTTCGACTCCCGCCTTGGAATTCAGCCAGATATGCCGCACCTCTGCCTCATCACCAGTGACCTGAGGTTCCCGAAATCCAAACTCATCCACTAAAAAGCGAAACTCCTGAGGGCACTTCTCTTTAACCAGCTGAATGCGCATTGCTTCCCCCTTTTACCTTTTTGGGCTAGAATTTTGGTCGGAGATTCTACCAGAACCTGCGATTCTTATGCTGAGTCATTTCCTAATTCTTGGAGCCGGGATTGCTCTGGGCTTTTTTTGGGGCCGCTATCAACGCTCCCGTTTCAGCGATGGAATTCTTCAGCGCTTCCCCCTGGCATTTCAGAAAACTCCGTGCCTCATGGTTCTTCAGGACTGCAAAACCCTGAGATTTCTGGATGCCAATGAAATGTTTCTTAAAGAAATGGGAATCCGCCGTGAAGAGATCCGCGGCCTTGATCCTGTTTCCATGGGTCTGCATGATCCCGAATCTCCCCTAAGAAAGGTCCTGCTTGAAGCCGTCGAACACGGAGAATCGCACAGCCCGGACATGATCTGGAAAACGGCCACCGGAGAAGAAAGACAGGGACTTTTTACGGCTGTTCGCATTGATGACAACCCCCAGCCTTTTCTGATGTGCATGGCTCAGGATCTGACCCAGCGCATCCAGGCTCAGACAGGACTGGAAACCCTGAACAAGTCCCTTCAAGAGACTCTGGAAAAATCCCGTCTTCTGGAAAAAGAAGCCCGCCAGGCAGCCGAAGCCAAGTCCAGATTTGTGGCCAATATCAGCCATGAACTCAGAACTCCTCTGAACGGTATCATGGGAATGCTTGCTCTTTTGCGGCGCAATGTTACGGCCACGGAAGATCTGGAGAAAATCAGCCTCATTCGGCGATGTACAGAGTCACTTAAGGATATCGTAAACGATATTCTGGATCTGAATCAGCTGGAAAAAGGCAAACTCAAGCTTCATCCCATCCCCTTCAACCCCGGAAATGTTCTAAGGCAGATTTACGATCTCTTGGCTCCCATGGCGCATGAGCGCAATCTCAGATGGAATCTCGAGCTGCCCGAGACCTTACCTGACATGTATTTTGGAGATGCTCTCAGAATTCGCCAGATCCTGATGAATCTTGCCGGAAACGCTCTGAAATTCACTCACGAAGGGCAGGTAAGCCTGTCCTTGAGCCTGAATTCCCAGATGCACCTGCACTACTGCATTGAAGATACAGGGATTGGAATCCTTGAAGAGTTCCGCTCTATCATGTTTGAACCTTTTACCCAGGCCGATGAATCCATGGAAAGGGCTTACGAAGGAACAGGACTGGGACTCGCCATTTCCCAGAGCCTTACCCGCCTGATGGATGGTAAACTTTATGCCGAAAACCCAAAAAAGGGTGGAAGTACCTTTCACCTGATACTTCCTCTAAAGCCCCATGACCCCGAACACATCCCCCTTGTATCCTCACATGATTTTGAAGGCCGGATCCTGATTTTCATTGAAAACCTCCTCCTCAAACAGTCACTTGTCAGTTTTCTGAAAGTCTATTCCTTTGAAATCATGGAAAATCCTTCCAAAGCGGAAATCCGACCATCCGATATTGTATTTCTGGATCAGGACAGCGTTTTATCTGATCCTGAGAGGTGGCCCGTGAATTCCATCCACCTGGTTCCCAAGGCAGCTCAAAAAAAATCCCCTCTTCACCTCAAACTACCCCTTCAGTTCGATGAATTACAAACCGCCATTTATACCTCTCTTCGGATGACTCCATGAACTGCCTGATCCTGACTCTGCATTCCCGCATCACCCAAACCAGTCTGGCTATTCACTCCCTGAAGGCCTGCGCCCAAAAATGGGTCCCCGAAATGACCACCCGGACGCTGGAAGCCTCCACAACCCAGCCCCTGGATGAAATCATCCCCCTCGTCCTGAAGCATAGACCCAATCTTTTATGTCTCTCCTGCTACATCTGGAATATGGAAACCCAGGTCAAGCTGATTGCAGCACTAAGACGCATTGATCCCGATCTTAAAATCCTGCTCGGTGGCCACGAAGTCAGCCATGATGACGTGCACTGGATTCAGGAAGGCATTGCTGACTTTGTGATCCGGGGAGAGGGAGAACTCACCTTTGTCGATTTTCTCAAAGAGTTTACGGGTCAGCAGAATTTTGCCTCCATTCCAGGATTGACCTATCGGGACCCGGAAAAGGGACTTCAGAGAAACCCTCCCGCCTCGGATATCAGAACTCTGGACGAACTCCCCTCCCCTTTTACCGAAGAAGCAACCTACTCTTCCAATTTTGTCTATTATGAGGCTTCACGTGGCTGCCCCTACAAATGCCACTTCTGCCTCTCCGCCCTGGACAAGGGAGCCCGTTTTTATTCCCTGGAACGCTTTGAAGCCGACATGCAGGAGATTCTTTCCCGCTCCCGGATTCGTCAGGTGAAATTCGTCGATCGAACCTTCAATCTGAGCAAACGGCGTACCCTCCACATCTTTCGCTACCTCATGGAGCATGGCAAAGGACGGAACTTTCATTTTGAAATTGCCGCGGAACTCTTCAGCGACGAAGCCATCGAACTTCTTCAACAGGCAGAGGACGGCATGTTTCAGTTCGAGATTGGCATTCAGTCCATCCACAAGGATGTCCTGGATGGCAATGGCCGCCGCTGCAAGTTTGAGCGTCTGGAAGAAGTTCTGGATCAGCTTCTTGCCCGCACCCGCGTGCACATTCACGGGGATCTGATCGCCGGACTGGCGGGAGAATCCCCTGAACGCTTCTATCAGTCCTTTGACTGGGTCCTGAAGAAAGGGGTCCACCATTTCCAGATTGAAGTCCTCAAAATTCTTAAGGGTTCCATTTCCGAAAGCCGTGCCAGGGAATGTGGCTATGTCTTTATGCCTCACACCCCCTACACCCTTCTGAAGTCCAAAGAGTGGAGCTATCAGGAACTTTCCGAAGTGCAGGATGTTTCAGCCATCCTGGAAATTTTCTGGAACCGCGATGCCATCCGCCCAGTCCTCGAAATTGCCATCAACCATTCCACCCGAAGACCCTGGGACTTCTTTCTGGCCCTCAGCCGGTTTGTCCTGAATCGCCATCCTTCCCGTACCGGGCTTCACATGAAGAAAGCCTTCGCCTATCTGGCCGAATTCCTGACTGAGGAAAAGCTCAACTCTTCCGAAATCCAGAACCTGATGACCCTGGAATATCTCAATCGTATCCGTACCCGCTCGGATCTTCCCTTTGAAAAAACCTCCAGAACAAAGCCCCCAAAGGATTTTCCTGAACTTGCGGAGCGCAAAGGATTTGTGGAATGCTTTGGTCAGCTGGTTCACTATGCCGGGACCTCCGCCAGACACTGGTACTTTCCTGCGGAACCCTCACGTCCCCCAAAAGCCGTGATTCCCTGATCTGAAACATAGGGCTTGCAGACTCAGCCGGAAGATCCCTATCATGCATCTTCCTGAGTTCCTTTTCCAGCTGGAGACTGCTTCATGGCCCGTGCAAACGCTTTGATTCTTTCAATTTTTGGCCTTGCCGTCTGTGTTTTTGGCAATCCACCCGATGCCGCCAGCACTGCCCAGCCGGCCATGAGCATCTTTCAGGCCATCATCCTGGGTCTGATTGAAGGTCTGACCGAATATCTCCCGGTCAGCTCCACAGGCCACCTCGTCATTGCCTCGCGCATCATGGGCCTTGATTCCAGCGAGACCATCAAGGAAGCTGTAGATGCCTACTCCATTTGCATTCAAGCCGGAGCCATCCTCGCCGTCCTTTTACTTTACAAAAGCCGCTTTGAAGACGCTATCGCTGGACTTTTCGGCAAAAGCGCCACCGGTAAACGTCTGATTCTGAATCTTATGGCTGGCTTCATTCCTGCTGCCGTTCTGGGCCTTCTTCTGAATAAACTCATCAAAAGCTATCTTTTCGGCCCCTGGCCAATTGCGATTGCCTGGTTTGTCGGTGGATTCATCATTCTGCTGGTCGAACGGAAAAACCCCTCTGCTGAAGGCAAAGGCCGTCCTCTCGAAGAACTCACCCCCAAGCAGTCCCTCATCATCGGCTTTGCTCAGTGCATTGCCATGTGGCCGGGATTTTCCCGCTCCCTCTCCACCATTCTTGGCGCTCGCCTGCAGGGACTTTCCACCGCCGCCTCGGTAGAATTCAGCTTTCTTCTCGGCCTCATTACCCTGGGTGCCGCCACCTGCTATGAGGGCCTTAAAAGTGGGAAGCTGATTCTGGATACCTTTGGCTGGCTGAATCCCTTCATTGGCTTTGTCACTGGTTTTCTTGCTGCCATCATTTCAGTCAAATGGATGGTTGGCTGGATTTCTCGCCGTGGTCTTTCCATCTTTGGCTGGTACCGGATTCTTCTAAGCGTGCTCACTGCCGGAATGATTTTTCGCGGATGGTTCTAGGCCGTGTCTCGTAATTCGGAAAATGCCGATAGTATGTTTGTGTTTGTTTAAAGAGGAGTGATTTTGGCCCCCCGCAAGCGGCATGAAATTACGGATGAGCAATGGGAGAGAATTAGGCAGTTTTTCCCCCTGAACGAGGTAAGGGTCGCCCGTTCAGAAGCCACCGGACCATGGTGAATTCAATCTTTTGGGTCCTCTCTACAGGTGCTCCCTGGAGGGAACTACCAGAGGATACGGCCCTTGGCAAACGGCCTATAATCGCTTCAACCGCTGGAGAAAAGAAGGGTTGATAGACAGGCTTTTGCAAAAGCTCCGATTCCAGCTGGACGAAAATGGCCATATTGACTGGAGCCTTTGGTGTATAGATGGAAGTAACATCAGAGCCCATGTAAGTTCCGCCGGAGCGGGTAAAAAAGGGGATTATTTGAACCAGGAGACCACGCTCTGGGTCGTTCAAGAGGCGGATTTGGCTCCAAAATCCATCTTGTCACTGATGGAAGAGGAACCCCTCTCTCTGAATGTAGGTCTGACGGCTGGTCAGGCTCATGAGTCCAAATCTCTGGAATCCATTCTGAAAGGAATTCGTTTTCATGGAGGCTCTGCTGGTCGTCCCCGTTGTAAACCTCAAAAAGCAGCTGGAGATAAAGCCTATGACATGCCATTCATTCGGCGATATCTCAAAAGACGGGGGATACGCTCAGTCATTCCCGAGAAGAAAAAGCCTCATGGCCGCAAGCCGGGTAGACCTTGTTTGCTGGAATTCAATCATTACCGCAGAAGAAGTTCAGTTGAGATGTGTATTAGATGGCTCAAACAAAGCAGGAGGTTAGCCACAAGGTTTGAAAAGCTCGCCCTAAATTTTCTAGCAATGATCAAATGGGGAATTCTCAGATTCTATCTCAGAAAAAACTTACGAGACACGGCCTAGAGTGATCTGTATAAAATCCATAAAGCACTTCTTACTGTGGATTTTACTCCCGGCCCAGTTCATGCACCAGAGTATGATGACTGGAGTGGATCGTCATGAGGTTTTCCGCCGGATTCTCTCGTCTTTTGATACGAGACTTCTATGATGCAGATACAGAAACCACCTTCCTTCACATTGCTTCCCTTTGGAGGTAGGGTAGGCGGCAGGCTTCACCGTTTCAGCTTATCCAGCCGCCTACCCTGCCTGGAGTGGAAGATGCATTGGCCGCGATCGCGTAAATTTACGGAATGCTTCACTTCTGCCGGGGTTGTCATTCTGTGGGGTTTGTCCTGTGACAGCTCCTTAGGCCATTCGCTCAGCCTTCTTCAGGGAACAGTGATTCTTCAGGTGAAATCCAGGATGGTCTTCAAGCTTTTGAGAATATCACCCCTGTATCCAATGATATCCGGTGATTGCCTTTCCCAAGAGGCCTCAGAAAGGACTTACAGGAAGTCTCCAGAATAACCGGAAGCGATTGAGATTTTGTTCATTATCCATCTGACTCAACCTCACCACTGACCTCAACCAGTATCTCGTTTCTTCTCAGGAACCATAAACTGAAAGGTGAATTGTAGCGAGCAAAAACAGGCTTCCCGATTGCTACAAACCCCGCTTCCTCAAGCTTCTTTAGGAATGCTTCTTTCTTACGCTCATATCGTTTTTGAGACCATGTCCCCGAGTATTCGTGGGCAGCAACCAGCTTCCCTGGCTTCTCCTTGAGCAGTACTCGGGAGTCGAGTGGAGTGGGGAGATTCTCCATTGTAAACTTTGAGGGCATGATGAATTCATACAAGTACTTTCCTTCGCCAAGCTCTTGCTGGTTCACAGGCGCAGTCATAGCCATCTTTACAGACTTGCCTTCGACAGAAGCCAAATCTGCACCCGCCTTTACGGAACCACCGGTCTCCTTTGTTTCAGAAGCATACTCACCAATTAAGTCGGCTTTGGAAGACAGCTCAAGCTGATTGACGGGAGCGGTCATCGCCATCTTCACCTGCTGCTTGTTTTTGCCAAAAATATAGCTGGCCAGAATTCGAAATGCTTTATTTCCAGAGTCGTCAAAATCACCTTTGACAATAGTTTGAGCTACGATATGGGGTTGATACTTTCTGAGCTCAAAAGCTTCAAAAGTCTTAAAGACTTCGAACTTAGGTTCTTCCAATATACCTAGTGGATTCCCGGACATGACGACAGTCAGACCAATCAGCAGAGCAAGAAAAATTCCTTTCTTCATCGTATCAGATTACTTCAATCGGCAACATTGAACAAGAAAGGCGCCGGACTCAGAACCGTACTCTTTTTCATAGAGATTTTCAAAGGCCTCTGTGCTTCCCGATCGAGAAGGTAAATTAGGGGCATTTTTGCGCGCACGGCAACCCGAATCGCCCATCCTGCTTGACCATATCGCCAAGCAGTGCCACAGTCTTCGGCCACTATTTTTTCTGAGCTTTTCAGCCGAATTTAGCATCAGGAGAGAAATATGAAAAAGCTATTAACAATAATAATAGTGTTCACAGCACAGATATAGGCTGAAGCACTTCGAAAAGCAGGCGAATTAAAAATTGTTCGACCTGCTTTTTTAAGCATCCATGACGATCAGCTAATCATACATGTCAGCTTAAGCCGTCTTAGATGATGAATAAAGGCTTTGG
>CAZDAM010000018.1:0-39621 GCA_964503595.1 uncultured bacterium | reverse complement strand
GGCGTGAATCTTATCCTCAACAAGGTGAATCAGCTTGAGCATGTACATTACCCCGACCATGATGCGGGCGGAGTAAGCTTCCCCGGTTTCCCCATCATAGAGGGTGGCCATGCCATCACCGGGCAGCCCGGCCTGTTCCAGCTTCCTGAAGATGAAGTTTTCATTAGTCACCGAATTGTCCGTATTGAAAGCGGAGGTCGCATAAGTTTCACCCAGTTTGCGACCAGCCCAGCCCAGATGAGTCTCAAGGACCTGACCCAGGTTCATACGGGAAGGTACACCCAGTGGATTCAGGATGATATCCAGAGGAGTTCCGTCTTCAAGGAATGGCATGTCACGGACCGGGAAAATCTTGGAGATCACCCCTTTGTTTCCGTGGCGACCGGCCATTTTATCCCCTTCGGAGATGACACGTTTCTGAGCCAGAAAAACCCGGACCAGTTTGTTCACGCCATAGTTCAGATCGTCGTTTTTCTCGCGATCAAAAACCACAACATCAATCACCTTGCCACGCTCCCCGTGAGGAACGGTCAGGGAAGTATTGCGTACTTCACGGGCTTTTTCACCGAAAATTGCCCGAAGAAGTTTATCTTCCGCCGTCAGCTCGGTCTCACCTTTGGGGGTGATTTTACCAACCAGAATATCCCCTGGTTTCACTTCAGCACCAATCATGATGATGCCGTCTTCATCCAGGTTTTTCAGCAGTTCTTCGCCCACATTGGGAATATCCCGGGTAATTTCTTCGGGACCCAGTTTGGTTTCACGGGCCTCACACTCCAGATTGGTAATGTGAACCGAGGTGAACACATCCTGATGCACCAGACGCTCGGAAAGAACGATGGCATCCTCAAAGTTATAGCCACGGAATGGCATGAAAGCACAGAGGATATTGCGCCCCAGAGAAAGCTCTCCATGATCAATGGAGGGACCGTCGGCAATCACATCTCCAGCGGAGATTTTCTCGCCAAGATGTACAACCGGCTTCTGATTGAAGCAGGTTCCCTGATTGGAGCGGATGAACTTGCTCAGTTCATAACGATCCTCACGGACTTTATAGACTTCGATGTCCCCTTCGCATTTATCGAAAAGAACCCGGATGTCTTTCTCGCCCAGTTCATGTCCCTTCTTGAAGAGAATCCGGCCGGAAGCATCCTTGATATCCTCAACCACTTCATAGCCCAAGGCATGAATATAGCTGTCGGGACCAAAGGTTCGCAGATTGTCCTCGCGTTTCACACGACGAACAAGGACTTCTCTGGCATCTACGGACACAACCTCTCCATCAAATTTGGAGCGGATACAGAGACCTGAATTGTGAGCCACGTATTTTTCCATGCCCGTACCAACTACAGGAGCTTCTGTACGAATCAGAGGCACGGCCTGACGCTGCATGTTCGTACCCATCAGAGCACGGTTGGCATCATCATGCTCAATGAACGGAATCAGAGAGGCTGCCACAGAAATCATCTGCAGGGGTGAAATGTGAATCAGTTCACCCATGTCAGCAGGCAGCATGTTGAAGTCCTGCTCCCCTTCCACATACTGCTTTACAGGAAGAACTTCACTAGAGTCTCTCTGACCTGTGTAGAGTCCCAGATTGTAGGTTACAACCTTAAACTTCTCTTCCTGAAGAGCATCCAGATAGCGGACACGCTCTCCTGGCTTTCCTACGTAGTATTCGCGAAGAGGAGTAATCAGAAAGCCATATTTATCAATTTTGGCATTAATCGCCATGGAACCGATCAGACCGGCATTCGGACCCTCAGGAGTTTCAATCGGGCAGATCCTTCCAAAGTGAGTTGGATGCACGTCACGAACTTCAAAGCCCGCTCGCTCTCTCTTCAGACCACCAGGTCCAAGAGCAGACAGACGGCGCTTATGAGTCAGTTCGGCCAGAGGATTCACCTGATCCATGAACTGGGAAAGCTGGGATGAACTGAAGAATTCATCAATGGCAGAATTCACGGGTTTGTTATTGATAAGCTGGTGAGGAGAAAGGGAGTTGGCATCCTGAATCGTCATTCTTTCCTTGATCACCCTCTCCATTCTGCTGAATGCCGAACGGAAGGTATTCTGGAGGAGTTCACCAACGCGACGAACACGACGATGCCCAAGGTGATCAATATCATCCACAAAACCAACACCAACCGAAAGATCGATGATGTACTTCATGGTATGCAGGATGTCTTCCGCATCCAGAGTCACTCCCTTATAGAGAGAGACATATCCTGAGGGAACCTGATATTCCCAGACATCTGTATCGAACTGTTCCAGATAATCCCGACGCTCATTCAGACGGAAAATAGTTTCATTGTCCAGAGGTTCGCCATCGGCCAGAATCAACTCTCCGGTCTCTGTGTCCTTGATATCGCCACAGACCAGCATTCCTTCATGCAGAGACTGGCAGAGCCCCTCTCCTGCATCCATGTTGACCAGGAAGGAAATACGGGGGCGGCGGATACTCAGTTCAACACCGTCAACGGTTTCCACGCGAACCGCATCAATGCGAATCTCTTCCAGAGCCTCCACAGCCTTGGCATGAATGAATTCACCAGCACTCAGAATCACTTCGCCAGTGGCCGGATGCCTGATTTCATCCATAGAACGCTGGCCAACCAGTTTTTCCCGAAGACTCATCTTCTGGTTGAATTTGTAGCGACCTACGGAGCCCAGATCATAACGCTTGGAACTTCCATAAAGTTCTTCAACCATCTTGCGGGCATTTTCCGGAATAAAAGGCTCACCAGGGCGCAGTTTGCGATAAATTTCCTCAAGGGACTTCTCAGCCGATTCCGTCTTGTCCATTTTCAGGGTGTTCTCAATATATTTGAGGGTACCGCCGTGATCCAGTTCCTGCTTCATGACTTCTTCAGAGAAGCCCAGAACCCTTAAGAACTGAGTGACTGGAACCTTACGCTTGCGATCAATTCTGACATAGAAGAGATCTTTCATCACGTCAAGATCGTATTCCAGCCAGGCGCCACGATACGGGACAACCTTACACTGAAACAATTTCTTAGCCTTGTTGTATTCGTAATATACACCCGGAGAGCGGTGCAACTGACTAACGACAACGCGCTCTGCTCCGTTGATGATGAAAGTTCCGCGGGGAGTCATCAACGGCATATTGCAGATAAAGATCGACTGTTCTTTGATTTCCCCGGTCATTTTGTTAATGAGGCGGACTCTCATGTTAACCGGAACACTGTAAGTGGTTTCTCTTTTAATACATTCTTCAGGAGAATGCTTCACCCGAAAGGAGCGTTCGCCGAATTTATAATAGGAATACTGCTTATCGCATTCGAGGTCCGACTCCTCCATCAGGGAGGCCTGGGGATGTTTCGGATCTTTGGAAACGCACCCGTCGGGTGCAGCCATACCCAAATCATAATCCAGAAACTCCAGGATGATGTTATCGGTGTAATCTTTGATCGGAAAGGTTTCCAGGAAAACTTCCTGCAATCCACTCCGTTTCCGTTTTTCTTTTGACGCCCCACCCTGCATGAACTCGTAGTACGAGGCCAGCTGGATTTCCAGAAGGTTGGGAACGTGAAAATGGTCTTCTCCGCAATCATTGATAAAGATGCGCTTGCTGTCGGCCATTCAGTTATCCTCACTGTCTTACGAGTTCAGTCCACCCCCAGCGGGCAGGCCTGAACTCGGCAATATAAACCGGGTATTTCAGCCAAGCAAAAAAAATAGCAGCGAAGCACCATAACGATGCTTCGATGCTATTTGATGCCGTTATCGAAAATTATTTGATTTCAACAACAGCGCCATCTGCTTCAAGAGCTTCTTTCAGTTTCTCGGCATCTTCCTTGCTGATTTTTTCTTTTACAGCTTTAGGAGCACCGTCAACCAGCTCTTTGGCTTCTTTCAGACCAAGGCCAGTCGCTTCGCGAACAACCTTGATTACTTTGATTTTAGAAGCGCCGGCATCTTTCAGAATTACATCAAATTCTGTTTGAGCAGCAGCAGCTCCGCCTTCAGCACTACCAGCTGCCGGCATAGCCATAACAGCAGCGGGTGCAGCAGCAGAAACACCAAATTTGTCTTCCAGAGCTTTTACAAGTTCGGACAGCTCCAGAACGCTCATTTTCTCGATCGCTTCAATCAGCTCAGCTTGCGTCATCTCAATATCCCTTCTTATGTGATTCCAGTGGAACCAGCAATATTCAACAGCCAGCTATCCGCAATGCGGGTTTGCTCAGCTTGCTTTTTCCTTTTCTTCTTTAATGGCATTCACAACATTTACAAAATTGCGGATGTTTCCGGCAAGTGCCGTTACCAGCCCCGTTACCGGAGCGATCATTGTACCCAGAAGCTGAGCACGCATCTGATCAATGCCTGGTAATGTGGACAGCACTTTCAGACGCTCATCTGTGAGCAGCTGGCCGTCCAGAGTTCCTGCTTTGAGCACAAGTTTTTCCTTATGCTTTTTCTGAAACTCCACTACACCTTTGAGATCCTCAATAAAGTTATCGCCACCAAACAGGAAGGTGTTTGGACCAACCAGATGATCGCCCAGTCCTTCCGGTAAATTTTCACCGAGACCCTTTTCCACGAAAGTATTCTTGAACACTCTCAAAGTTCCACCGGTCTGATAGACCTGGCTTCTCAGCTGGGTGGTTTCCTCGGCATTGAGTCCGCGATTTTCCAAAACAACCAGAAGGCTGGTTGCTCCGTAAAGTTCACTGAACTCCTGAATCTGCTGATGTTTTTCCTGTCTGTTCATCGTTAACCCCCTCAGGCCAGCAACGAGCCACGAACCGAATCGACTTCGGAGCGGACCCCTTGGGGATCCACCTTGATACCAGGACCCATCGTCGGCGAAACAGTGACACCTTGCATATAGGTGCCTTTAGCTGCCGACGGCTTCGCTTTAATCAAGGCATCCAGGATGACCGCGACGTTCTCGAACAGTTGACTTTCCTTGAAGGAGCGCTTTCCAACTGGGAGATGGATCAAGCCATACTTGTCGACCTTATACTCAAGGCGCCCGGCTTTAATTTCCTTAACAGCCTGGGCAATATTCGGAGTCACAGTGCCAACCTTTGGGTTCGGCATCATGCCCCTGGGTCCCAGAATTTTACCAAGTTGTCCCACATGACGCATCATGTCCGGTGTGGTGATCACAACTTCAAAATCCAGCCAGCCAGCCTTGATTTTGGCCACAAGATCCTCGCCACCAACGATATCAGCGCCGGCAGTTTTGGCCTCCTCCTCCTTGTCAGCAGCGACAATGGCAAGCACCCTTTGCACCCGACCGGTACCGTGAGGAAGAACTACTGTTCCACGCACGTTCTGATCAGCATGTTTGGGGTCCACACCGAGAGCTACGTTAACACGGATCGTTTCGTCAAATTTGGCGAAAGAAATCCGCTTGGCGAGCTCGACTGCCTCCTTCAGGGAGTACAGTTTTCCTGGCTCAACCTGAGCCAGAGCTTTGCTGTAAGCTTTGGACCTTTTCTTCATTTTTCCCTCAACCCTCTACAACCTCAATACCCATACTGCGTGCTGTTCCCGCAATCATGGAAACAGCGGAATCCTCGGTATGAGCATTTAAGTCCTGCATCTTCACACGGGCAATCTCCAGACACTGGGATTTGGTTACCGTTCCAATCTTTGTCTCAATGGAGTTCGGTGAGCCTTTGTCCTTTTTGATTGCTTTAAGCAACAGAACCGGGGCGGGCGGAGACTTCACCTCAAAAGTGAAAGTCCGATCCTGGTAGACGGAGATGACTACCGGAAGGATCAAGCCCATGCGGTCTTTTGTCTGCTCGTTGAACGCCGTGCAGAACTGCATGATGTTCACACCCTTGGAGCCCAGAGCAGGACCCACGGGAGGAGCAGGATTGGCCTGACCGGCTTTAACCTGCAGCTTGATGACAGCAGTAACTGCCTTCGACATGACTTACTCCCTTTCTATACCTCTTCGACTTCGGCAAAACCCAGTTCAACCGGGGTTTCCCGACCAAAGATATGCACCATGACACGGAGTTTCTTTTTCTCCATGTTGACCTCTTCAATATGGCCAATGAAGTCTGAGAACGGACCGTCCATAATGCGTACGCCTTGACCAACCTTGTAACTCACGTGCCTGGCTGGAGCCGCATTACCAATTCCCATTTGGTGGAGAATTCCCTCCACCTCGCGATCTGTCAATGGCGTAGGATGCTTTCCCTGCCCGACAAACCCCGTAATCCCGGGCGTGTTTCGCACCATTGCCCAGGATTTCTCGCTGAGCAGCATGCGGACCAGTACATAGCCGGGATAAATCATCCTCTGGACGATTTTTTTCTTGCCCTTGGGCGTTTCCGTCTCCACGCTTTCGGTGGGCACCATCACCTCGAAGACTTCACCCTGCATGCCCATGACCTTGACGCGCTGCTCGAGATTGGCTTTCACTTTCTGCTCCGCGCTGGAGCTCGTGTGAACGAGATACCACTTGCCCAGTTCACTGGTATTCATATCTCTCACCCCTCAAACAATACACCCTGGATGACTCTCCCGAAGGAAGAATCAGCCATCCAGATAAACATGGACACAAGGACACTCATTCCAATTACAATCCAGGTGGAATGGATCACTTTTTCCCGATCCGGCCATACAACCCGACCATAGGAAGGGTGAACTTCCCGCCTGACTTCGTCCAAAAAATTTTTTATATCCTGCATTGGTCTATACTCACAGTTGATACAGGGCGAGTGAGATTCGAACTCACAACACCTGGATTTGGAATCCAGTGCTCTAACCGTTGGAGCTACCGCCCTATATTCAATCCGCGCAATCTTTCACTTGATTTCCCGGTGGAGCGTATGGCGCCGCAGGCGCGGATTGTACTTCATCAATTCAATCCGCTCAGGAGTATTCTTTTTGTTTTTTGTTGTGGAATATGTACGATCTCCTGTTTCCGTACACGCCAAAATAACTTGTTTTCTCATAGGTATCACCTAACCAGAACAGTTCCCACCGAAAATGAGTACGGAATGGTAGCACCGCCCCTATCCTGTGTCAACAATTCCATCACAATTCTTTTTCTACTCTTCAAAGCCGTATTCCAGAGCTCCGTCTTCGCCGTCAGTCACAACACCAGGCTCCATCAGAAGAGCGGAACCACAATTCAAATCCCTTGGAAGATAGCCCTCATCAAACAGCTTCTGCCGTGCCGCCTCCCAACTGTACTCCGTCCCATGGTCCAGATTGTAGAAATCCAGGGCCTGGGATGCCATATCAAGCTGCATCAGGCAGTCATCGCCCCCATCGGAGAAGCCTTCATCCCCCGCGGCAAAACCACCCGCCCCCATCCCAGCAAGCCTTTGCTGAATCGCGGCAGTTACCATCGGGTTGTTGCTGGCCACAGCCAGGGTCACAGGAAGAATCGAGAATACGAAATCTCTGAGACTCCCGATACCAGGAAGATTCAGACTGACCCGATTCCCCACCTGCTCAAGCCTGGCCGATTTGACAACCTTTTCAAAGTGGGCATAAACCGGCAGGAGCATGGCATAGCTATAGCGATCCAGAAGCAGGTTGGTCGGCACATCTGGAGTCTGCCAGGGAGAAGCTGCAACAGCCTGAAGAATTCCTCTCGCCATACCAGCAGCCATGGCTGACATCTCCATACGCGGAAAATCCACATCAAGATTCATGTCCGCCTGAGTCCATTCAAGCCTGAATCCATTGACGCTACGATCTTCCTGACCTTCCGGCATGGCACTCATATCCGCCCAGATCCCGACTGTTCGCCCGACAACATAAGGGCTCAACGCTGCATACAGAACCTTGCGGTCAACCCCCGGACTCCCCAGAACCAGATCAGCCCCTTCGCGGGTAACCCCCCGCGGAATCATCTTCCTGACTGGCTCAGGAAGATGCCGCTCCTCTATTCGCTCAAGAACCCGGGAGTAAGTCCTCTCCAGAGCTTTCAGAGATTCAGCATCCTTAAAATCACCCGAAATCGCCGCATAGGCCTCAATTCTCTCTCCATTACGAAAAATGGCAAAACGGATCCCCTCGCACTTCTCCACCAGAGGATAGCCCCCTGCTTCAAAAAAGCGGCGGTCCGCCTCTTCTCTCAAGGCCTCCCCCTGCTGGGGGCTGATGGATGGCAGCGCCCTGAGAAGCTCCTGATAGTCCTCTGCACTTGAGAACATGGATTTACAGGCCAAATGAACCTCCAGAGCCTTGATTCGCTCCGCCTGGGACACGCCTCCCAAAAAAAGGGAAAGCAACAAGAATCTCAACATGAGTCCTCCATCATTCAGTTTCATGAAACATCATGACAACACTTGGATCACGTCCATGCAAGTCCAATCAAGATCTGCCGATAGGATTCTTATCCCCCTCCGTCTTTCCGACCATGCCGAACTATTCGGACACCCGCTAAAGGCAGAGATAGGAATATAATACTATTGACTGATTCAAACTTTGGTCCTATATTGAAGATATCTGTGAGGTCAAGGAAAGCACCTGCGACTCACACAGCGGAGGATTCATGTTTCAACCCGGAAGTAAAGTCGTACACCCCATTCATGGCACAGGAATTGTTACGGAAATCACCCAGATGGTTGTCTTGGGCCGCCCAACCCGGTATTACGTCTTTGATTTTGCTCTCAACGATTTGAACAAGGTCATGATTCCGATTGACAGGGCAGAGCAGATTGGAATCCGCCTCCCCGTGGATGAGACGGTTCTGAACGAAGCTCTCCACTACCTTTCCTCCGATGAGCATCTGGTCCCTGAGGCCCGCACCAATTTTCACCGTATCCACAAGGATTACAGTGAAAGAGTTTCCAGTGGCAATATTCTGGAAGTCGCCAAGGTCTATAAAGCCCTGAGCGTCAAATCACTGGAAAAGGAACTGGGCCTGAAAGATAAAATGCTCTACGAAAAGACAGAAAAGCTGCTTTTAGGGGAAATTGGAGCTACATATCGGATCAGTCCGGATGAGAGCCGGATCAAACTGAAGGAATCCCTCAACCTCAATGCATGAAAGTCTTAAGCCCGGCTCTTCCGGGCTTTTTTCTTATGCGTATCTTTACCCCCATCAAACTGAATCTTGGACTGGCCGTACTGGGTCGTACGGATTATGGTTACCATAATATTCAAAGTCTGCTGGTCTGCTGCGACATCGGAGAATGGCTGGAGCTTGAACCAGAGGAAGCTTCTCACTTAAGAATTACCGGCCCATCTCCCTGTGAAACGGCTGACAACCTGATTACGAAAGCCCGGAATCTTTATCCATTCAATCAGGGAACCTTCCATCTGATAAAATCAGTCCCGCCTGGAAGTGGACTTGGTGCGGGCTCATCCAACGCTGCTGGAGCCCTTAAGCTGATGAATCAGGTCACTCCTCAGCCCAGGGGACGGCTTCACCAGATCGCCTGCGAACTGGGAAGCGACATCCCCTTTTTTCTCCAGGATGGACCTTCCTGGGCAGAGGGGCGTGGTACCCATCTGACCCCCGCCAAAATCCCTGACAATCTTTATTGTGTTGTCATCCGCAGCAAACATTCCATTGTCACATCCCAGGCCTTTGAACGCCTAAGAACCCACAAACTCTACTCCCCGCCCCTCCAGCCCCGGCAGATTGAAAACCACCTGAAAGAAGGACACCTTTCAGAACTGGAGCCCCTTCTACCCAACTCATTTCAAAAACTCTACGAGATGGAAAATCAGAACTGGATGCTAGAAACCCTCAAAGCCTTGAAAAACTGTGGCCTGGAATTTGTAAGCTTAAGCGGTAGCGGTTCGGCCTGTTATGGCCTGACCAATGATGAAACCCGTGCCCATCAAGCCTGGGAAAGCCTGAAATCTTCCTGGGATTTTGCTGCCTGCGGGCGCATTTTAAGTGTTCATCCCCAACCCATCTGAGGTCAAATCTAGGCCAGTCAAAAATTCATCGGTTGAGCCCGATTCTGTCGATCGCTATAATGTCGTACTCTGGATTTTCCAGCAGGTCAACATGCAGAAAAATATTTTCCTACTTGGGGCTACCGGCTCTATCGGTACAACCGCCCTAAATACTTTACGCCGAGAGCCGGAAACATTCAGGCTCGCTGGTGTAAGCGCTTACAGGTCCGTGGAGCGACTGGTTGCCATCTGCCGGGAATTCGAACCCGAATATATCCATATGCAGGATCCCGCTGCAGCCAGAGAGCTTTCCCATCACCTGGGGCGGCCGGTATTTTCTGGCCCGGAACTGCTCGAAAGGCTTGCACAGCCTCTGGACGAAACAGTTCTGGCCGCGATGGTCGGCAACGCCGGCCTCCTTCCGGTGCTCACTTCCCTGAATGCCTCAAAAACTGTAGCTCTAGCCAACAAAGAGACCCTTGTCTCCGGAGGACACCTGGCTCAGGAAATCCTCAACAGAAATCCTGCGGCAGCCATCATTCCGGTTGATTCTGAGCACGCTGCCATTCATCAATGCCTACGGGGAGAGAACCCTGCCGAAATTGAAAAAATCATCCTGACGGCAAGCGGAGGCTCCTTTCGTACTCACAGCCTAGGCCAGATGAAAGACATCAGGCCTGAAGACGCCCTGAAACATCCTAACTGGGATATGGGAGCAAAAATCACTGTGGACTCTTCATCCATGATGAATAAAGGCCTTGAAGTGATTGAAGCTCACTGGCTCTTCCAGATTGACTACTCCAGGATCGAAGTTCTGGTCCATCCCCAGTCCATCATTCACTCTCTCGTGCAGTTTCAGGATGGAGGCCTGATGGCGCAGCTATCCCTTCCGGACATGAGTCTGCCCATCCGCTACGCTCTCACTCACGGAGAATCCCGACTTCAGGATCCCGAGTTTCCCCGCCTGAACCTGGCCGAACTGGGGCGCCTGGATTTTGAAGCTCCTGATTTCGAACGCTTTGAAAACCTCAGGCTGGCCTTTGAAGCCGGTGAAAAAGGTGGCAGCTGTCCCTGTGTTCTGAATGCCGCCAATGAAATCGCTGTTGAGGCCTTTCTGAAGAGAAAAATCGGTTTTCTGGATATTCCACGATTGAACCGGGCCGTTCTGAACCAGCACTCAGGAATTCACCAGCCCGACCTGGATGACATTCTCAAGAGTGATGAATGGGCTCGCCAAACTGCAACCAAACTGATCGAAAGGCAAAATTCATGCGCATAGGCTTTGGATATGATTCTCACCGGATTGCCACCGGTAGAAAGCTGTTCCTGGGAGGAATTGAATTTGACTCTGAATTCGGCCTGAGCGGACAAAGTGATGCCGATGTCCTGATTCACGCTATTGCCGATGCTATCTACGGCGCTCTGGCCGAAGGAGACATCGGGACCCATTTTCCCCCTGCTATTGCCGCCACAAAAGATCTGAACAGTCGCTATATTCTGGCTCATGCCGTAGAAAGGATGCGCAACCGTGGTTACGAAATCTCCAACTTGGACTGCACTCTAATATGTGAAAGTCCACGTCTTCAGCCCAAACGGCAGGCAATTCTGGCCTCCCTTTCGGAAATCATGGAAGTTCGTAAGGACTGCATTTCAGTCAAAGGGAAAACCAATGAGGGCATGGGAGCCCTGGGGCGGGGCGAAGGCATTGCCGCTACCGCCGCAATCCTCCTTCATCCGGAGAGAAACCCATGAAAATTGCCACCATGCCTGCCAGCTCGACCCATATCCAGGAGCAGGAAGCCCAGAAACTGCTGCATCGAATCCGTTGTCCGAGAGATGTCAAAAACCTGAATCCGGCAATGCTAAAACAGCTGGCCACGGAAGTTCGGGAATTTCTGATTCACGCCCTGGCTCAGACCGGAGGGCATGTCGCTCCTAATCTGGGGATTGTGGAACTGACACTGGCTATGCACAAGGTCTTTTCTCTTCCAAGGGATCAGATCCTCTGGGATGTCGGCCACCAGGTCTATGTCCATAAGATGCTCACAGGGCGCCAGAACCGCTTTAATTCCCTCAGGCAGTTTGGGGGAATCACCGGATTCTCCAGCCGCGAGGAATCCATTTACGATTGCTTCACAACTGGACATGGTGGAACCTCAATCAGTACGGCCTTCGGGAAAGCTGCGGCCCGTGATCTGTCGGGAGGCAGGGAACACATCATGGCTGTGATTGGGGATGGCTCGCTGACAGAAGGTATGGCACTTGAAGGCCTGAATCACCTGGGACATACCCAGACCCGCATGATCGTCATCTTGAATGATAACGGCATGTCCATCGCCCCCAATGTTGGCGGCTACAGCCGTTACCTGGATCGCGTTCGCGATGAACCCATGTTCCGCTCCTCCAAGGATTATCTGAGGCACCTGGTTCAGGGGATTCCAAGCTATGGAGATCGGCTTTATCAACTCATGTCCAAATTCAAGGACAGCTTCAAATATCTGATGACCCCCGGGGTTATCTTCGAAGAGTTGGGAATTCGCTATATCGGACCTGTAGATGGCCACAATATCGAAGATCTGATCGAGGTTTTCGAAGAAGTCAAGGGACAGACCCGTCCGATTCTGATTCATGTCAAAACCACGAAGGGTAAGGGCTTCACTCCGGCAGAAGACACTTCCTGCCAGGGAGCCAAATGGCATGGAGGAGGACCCTTTGACCCGGCTTCCGGCCAGTTTGTGAAAAATAGAGAAGAAAGGCCGACCTATAGCAAGATTTTCGGTAATCGCCTGGTCGAGCTTGCCCGCAAGGACTTCAGAGTCGCGGCAATTACAGCGGCCATGCCCGACGGAACCGGTCTCTCGGGGTTCTCCAGAGCCTATCCCAGCCGTTTCTTTGATGTCGCCATGGCCGAACAACACGCCGTGGGCTATGCCGCAGGACTGGCCTCCCGGGGACTTCGCCCCTTTGCCGCCATCTATTCCACCTTTCTGCAGCGGGCCTACGATCAGATCATGCATGAAGTCTGTCTCCAGAATCTTCCGGTATGCTTCTGCCTGGACCGGAGCGGATTGGTAGGAGCAGATGGTCCGACCCATCACGGGGTATTTGATCTGGCCTATCTGCGCTGCCTGCCGGGACTCACCGTCATGGCTCCGCGTGACCAGCGCGATTTTGAGGCCATGCTTGATTTCATGCATGGTTTTGAAACCGGTCCTACCGCAATCCGTTACCCCAGGGGAGAAGCTCCGGAAGCTATTGGAGAAGCCTCCTCCATTGAACTTGGCCGGGGCCAGATCATAAGAAAAGGAACGGATATCGCCCTTCTGTGCCTGGGATTCATGGTGCAACGCTCCCTGGAAGCCTGTGATCTTCTCCGTCAGGAAGGCTTCAACGTGACAATCGTGGACATGCGGTTTTTGAAGCCACTGGATCTGGGACTTCTGGAACAGGCCGCCAAGGATCACAGATTTCTGATCACTCTGGAAGACGGGACCATTCGCGGCGGCTTTGGCAGTGCCGTTCTGGAAGGACTACAGGAGCTCCGGCAGAACCGCCCGGTTCTGACTCTGGGCCTGCCTGATGAGTTCATTCCTCACGGAGATCTGAAAAATCTGCACACCGTTCTGGGATTAACCCCTATTGAGATATCCAATCGTATTCAGCAGTTCATCCGCCTTGAAACCGAGGCTGAAGGAGTCCGCTCATGAAAGAGACCCAGCAGAATTCCCGTGATTTTGATGCACCCGAATGGCAGGAGCTGGATGAAGGCCTTTATGATGCCCTCATTCGTCAGCTTCAGTACCAGAGGAGCACAATCAGCCTGCTGCACCTTCAGCTCAAGCAGCAGAACGGTTCAGATGTCGCCAAAGCTCTTGAAGAAAAAGATCGTCTGATTTTCTCTCTGGAGAAAAAAGTCCAGGAACAGAAAGAAGCAAGCCCATCCCAGGCCTCCAGTGAAATGGTGGAAAAGCTTCAGGCTGAAATCCAGGAACTCGAGCAGGACTGGGAAACCGATCGCCGTCTTCTGGCCGCCAAGAATGAGGAAATTCGGGAAATCCAGCGCAAATACAACGATCATCTCAATGATCTCCATCAGGAAAAAATACGCCTGGAAAATGAACTCAAAAACCTGAAAAACGGCCAGGGAAACCTGAACGAGGATTCGGCAAAAGAACTGAAGGAATCCCGTGCCAGAATTCTTGAACTTCAATCAGAGCTCCAGCTAGCTCAGAAGCAGGTACAATTTCAAAAACAGCGCAATGCTGACAGCAAACCTACTGAGGATACTCAGGAGCTCCGCCAGGAACTCTCCCGCTCCGAAAAATATGTGGGTGAGCTCCAGAAAATCCTCGGCGAAAGAGAAGCCTGCATCAGAGAGCTCAGAGAAAATTTGAACCAGGCCAGCAGCGAGGATCAGCGTGAAGAGCGTCTGATGGTCGAGAACGAAACCCTTAGAAATAAGGTCGCCACCCTGAAGGAAGAGCTTGCAGAAGCAAGAAAGGCACCTCGTGCAAGCACCCCCGCATCCGATGGGGAGGTAACCACCGAATTTGAGGACCTGGAACTTCTGGTTCGCCTTTATGAAGAAACTTCTCAGGACAGCTCTTCGGATCTGAAGCACCTGGTCATGGACCTTTGTCGCCGCCACGGCCTTGAACCCTATGACTGCCTCGGAGAAATCTATGACAGTTCCCGCCATCATATGGTAGAAACCGTCTACAGCACAGAACTGACTCACAACACCGTCTTCCGGGAAGTCCGCAAGGGATTCCTGAAAGGAAGCGAAGTCTTCCGCAAAGCCGATATCGCCCTGAGTCAGAACCCCATGATGTGCAGAAGCTGTAACACCCAGAACAAAGATGACAGCCGTTTCTGCTTCAACTGTGGCAGTCGGCTGAATATGGCTGATATTGAAACCAGCAACCAGAGCAGGGTCATTGATGATGGGGAAAACGCCCGCGCCTATCTGGATCTGGGCAACAGCTATCTGATTCGGCGAGAACTCAAGCTTGCCATGGACAGCTTTCACAAAGCTTCCATTCTGCACCCGGACAATCTTGAGGCCTTAAAAGGCATGGCATTGGTCCAGGAAGCTTGTGGAGACTACCCACAATGCCGAGAGATCCTCAGAGAACTGGAAAAACTGGCCGGTGGGGATAACTGTGCAAGAGAAATTGAGCGAAGAATCCAGTACAAGGTCCAGGTTATGGAAGCCCTGCAAAGAATTCTGTAGCCTGAAGAATCTGTCCGGGTCTCCCCGGCAATTTGCAGGAGAGACCCGGACTGCCGTACACTGGCAAGTGCGTAACAAGAGAGCACGTCCATGATGAATCTGATTGTCGGGGCCGTTAAAAAAGGCGCCTCGGACCTCCATATCAAAACGGGTTCGCCCATTCGGGCCCGAATCAATGGCGTTCTTTACAGCTTAAGCAAGGATCGCCTTACCAATGAACAGGTTCTGGCTGTTGCCAGCAAAATCATCACCGATCCCCAGATTCGCCAGAATATCAATACCCTAAGGGAGTACGACTGCTCTTACGGCATCCCTCAAGTGGGCCGTTTTCGTGTCAGTATTTTTCGCCAGCGTGGCTCTTTCATGATTGTCATGAGGGTAATTTCCAATGATATCCCTACCGTGGAATCCTTGCTTCTTCCTCCTAAAATCAAGGAGCTTGCCCAGTCCGAACGGGGCCTGATACTCGTCACAGGGGTGACCGGTTCCGGGAAATCCAGCACTCTTGCCGCCATCATTCAGTTCATGAATGATTTCTCGCCCCGCCACATCATCACCCTTGAAGACCCGATTGAATTTCTCTACCGGGATAATAAGTGTTCCATTACGCAAAGGGAGATCGGTTCCGATACCAAGAACTTCCACGATGGCCTAAGAGCAGCACTGAGGCAGGACCCCGATGTCATTCTGATCGGAGAGATGCGGGATGCCGAAACCATTGATACGGCTCTTAAGGCGACAGAAACCGGTCATCTGGTTCTCTCCACCCTGCATACTCCAGATGCGGCAAAGAGCATTGGCCGCCTGATTGCCGTCTTTCCTCCGGAAGAACAGGACATTGTCAGAATCCGCCTGGCTGACAACATCTGCGCCATTATCTCCCAGCGCCTGATTCCAAGGAAAAATCTCGATTCCAGGATTGCTGCCGTGGAGATCATGATCAACACCCAGGTCATCAAGGACTGTATTCTGGAACCCCACAAGACAGAACTGATTCCAAAATATATCGCTGAAGGCCGGAACCAGTATGGAATGCAGACCTTCTCTCAACATCTGATTGATCTGGTGAAAAATGGCCTGGTAGATGAAAAATATGCCAAACGAGCCAGCTCCAATGCAGCTGACTTTGATGTGGATCTGGCATTGGGTTCAAGCGATTATGTCGATGATGAAGAATTGCCCACCGGCAATATCTTTGCAGATTGAGAGGTTATGTGAGCGAAGAACAGAACTGGGCTGAAGAAGTCCTGGCACCTCGTATCCTGGCTCTGCAGGAAGAAAATACCCGGCTGAAAAAAGCTCTGGAAGAAAAATCTTCTCCCTCTCTTCCCAGACCGGGTTCCCACCCGTCTTCCCGCCCGGAAGAGGACAAAGTCCAGAGTCCCGTAACTTCCGCTGAGGTCGAACGCCTCAACCATATCATTGCGGATCTGGAACAGCAGCTTCTCCGATACCGCTCCCGCTGGCACTATGCCCTGTTTCAATGGCTGCTCCAGTTCTTCAAGACATGGTTTGTACGCCTGCCCCTGACTTTCGCGCTCTGGCTCTTTCATCTCTTCAGTGTTCTTGGCCACCGGTTTGCCCCCAGAAAGAACGGATGATTCTCGCATCGACTGTGGAGGAAAACTCCCGCCACCATGTTCTTCTTCAGAAGGAAGGCCTTCATTTTCCCGCAGATGATTCTACCTTTGGCATCACCCGTTATAACTTTTTCCAGCTCCGGCAGCATATAGCGGAAACCTGGCCGGAAGATTCCAACTTTGAAGATTTTCCCCTGAATCCGACAAATAATCTCTGCCAGAGATTCCAGAACTGGCTTGAAACCCTTCCGGATTCACTCAGGGAAAAGCTTGTGCTGGCTGACTTGGGACTTCTGAAGGCTCTTCAGATTGCTCAGGTTCTGGACGAAACCCGGGCTCTTGAAATCTTAAGCTGCCTTTGTGACTGGAAGTTCAGTTCCCCCCGCTTCGCCATTTTTCAGGAAGGACTCAGGCGCCTCAGTCCTGCAACAAAACTCCTCTGTCTGAAGCCCGAAGAAGCCACTGCCAAACAGGCGACAACCTATCTGCAATACCCAAAATCGGAAGATCACTATTCAGAGGACAGCTTTGTCCTGAGCGATCTGAAGCATCCTATCCAGAGAGCTTACGCCTTTCTGGCCCTGGTTGATACTGACGAAGATGCTCTGAACTGGCTGATGAGTGCCAGCACATACAGACCGGAGGAAATCTGTCTTGGTATCCGCTATTCCAGGCCAGAACATCAGAAAATCATTCTTGGTCTGATGAAGGGGCTTGGACTTCACGGAGAAATCCGTTTTCCCGACCCCTTGGCTTTTTTTGAATACAAACGGCTTGAACCGGTCCTGCCCGGTGCATCCCATCCCGCTCTAAAACCGGAATTTATCCTTCTTAACTATCATCATGTGTTGGAGGGCCTGCTGAAAGTGCGGGAAACCTCCACGCAAAACCCGCATGGGATCCGACTCAAAGCCTGGTCCGGCTTTACACCTGAAGAAACCATGTGATTAAATTGGTGCCATTCAAAGGCCTGTACAACGGAGACCACATGCGACTAGCCCTTGTTCTTGGATTTCTTGCGACTTCCGCTCTTAGCTTTGCTGAGGGGGTTGTCCTGCGCTACAAGCTGGAACCCAATACGCCTGTATTCCACCTGATGCGCTTCAAAAGCTCCACCGTATTCGCCTCCCCCGACTCCCCGGAACGCAATCTTCAGATTGAAACCTGGGTTACCATGCGCCAGGAACTCATCGAAGAAAAAAACGATGTGATCAAGCTGGCTTTGACCATGATCAACGCATCTCAGAAAGTGGATGGGGTCGAACAGCCTCTGCCGGGGGCCACCAATCAGACCCAGATTGTGGAAATGAAACCAAATGGTGAAATCCTCAGAACCCTTGCCAGCACCATGCAGGCTCAGGAGCAAAGCCCTCTTCAGATGGTTTTCCCGGATGAAGCCGTGGAAGCCGGCAAGACCTGGACCCGTATCCGTGATATTGCCGAGCCCATCCCTGTTGAGACCAAAACTCTCTACAAAATCACTGAGCTGGGCCCCAAACGTACCACAATATCTTCTATCATGAAGCTAGAAAACCGCCAGGGAGACACGATTACAGCCACAACCCGGGGCTCCACAGTCTTTGATCATACCAAGGGCAAAATCCTCTCCAGTGCCGCTGATTCCGAATTCCAGTTCGAAATTCCCATGAAAGTCCCTGGAATTCTGCCAAACTCAAGCTCCGTCAAGGTCACCATGAAAATGGAAATCTCAACTCAGGAAATCACTGAGCCTGAGGCCCAGCGCACGGATTTCTTTTCCAAGCAGTGAAAAATTGAGGAGTGCGTTTCAGAGTACGCCCTCCTCACTTTTCTTATTCCCAGCCTCGTCCTTTACTTCCGTGGCCTATGGTAAAATAGGTTATTATCCGGTCAAGGGATGGATATGAGCGGTGGAATTCAGATTACCAATGATTTTGTCTTCAAGTACATTTTTGGTTCTGAAAAACACCAGGCTGCCCGTAACGGCTTTATCAATGCAACCCTGAATCGAACTGGCCCGGCCGCCATTCAGGAAAGCCAGGTTTTAAACCCTTTTATCTTTCAGGAATTCCCCGAAGACAAGCATGTCATCCTAGATGTCATCGCCAAAGCTTTCAATGGAGAAATCCTTCACCTGGAAATGCAGGTAAGACATCAGCAGGATTATATTCAGCGAATTCTTTACTATGCCTGCAATCTTTTATCCCAACAGCTTCAAAGTGCTTCCCCCTATAGTGATCTTGAGCCGGTCATTAGTATCTCAATTTTGGATTGGAATCTGAAAGATCACCCTCAGATGCACTCCGTTTTTCGTTTGCTTGAGACCTCAAGCCAGCAGGAACTAAGCCGCCATCTTGAGTTTCACTTCATTCAGATGAAGCGTTTCATCCCCAAAAAACCGCTTGATGAATGCAGTTTTTTGGAACGCTGGCTCATTCTGTTTTTACAAGGAGAGAAACCCATGGAAGACATCCTTAACGAACTCAAAAAAGATGAAGGTCTGGCTCAGGCCATTGAAGCTCTGGAACGCTGCAAATCAGACCCCAGACTACGCCATGCCGCCCTTTCTCGGGAGATGTCCCTGCGCTCCTACTACTCCAGCATTGATTCTGCCCACAAACAGGGGATGGAAGAAGGGCGTGAAACAGGCATCAAGGAAGGGCGTGAAACAGGTCTCAAAGAAGGCTTAGAACGGGGACGTAATGAAGCTCAAAGAGAAGCTCTTATCGAACACCTCCAATTTTTGCTGGATCTGAATCAAAAAGGCATTTTACCTTTACAGGAAGCCAAGGCCCAGATGGAAAGCAAACGAAGCCAGGACCACGATGGCCTCATCGAAAGTTTTCTTCAAAAACTGGATGAATCATGAAAGAATTTTCATTTAGACTTCCTGATAAATATCTTAGCCATTCCTCAACACTTTTTATGTGTAACTGATTCATGCAACTCTGCCTGCTCTTCCTTTGCGGACTCTTAATTCTTCAGCCCTATCAGGCCGAGGAATACAGCTTTTCCGAAAACATCGCCGAAGCCCTGCAACAGGGAGAATTTCTGTGGAAAAGCCGGGAGATCGAATCTGCCCTGATCGAATTTGAAAACGTTCTTCTGATGGAACCCTCCAATGTCAAAGGCATGACAGGAGTCTTCAACTGCTATCTGAGACTGGAGCGCCTGGATGATGCCCGGGATATGCTGGATAAAATCCGGGGGACCAGTATGTCCGAAACTCTGGTGGAAAGACTTCAGGATGCTCTGGATGAAGCCGAGCGCCTGGAAGACCAGAAAGCCGCCAGGGACTTTTTCGCCCTGCAAAGAGACGATTTCTTAAGCGCAACGGAAGCGCCTCCCCCTCCCAAAGGGCCTGAAGTCAAAGAAGTCGTGCTCAAAACCGATACCGCCCGTGGGAAATTCGCCAAAGCTCTTCAGCTTCACCGCAAGGGTTATACCGTACAGGCCATTCCCCTCTTTATGGATGCTATCATGGAAGATGGCAATTTGATTTACGCCAATGATTACAAGCTGATGGAGGCCAGTCGCGACTACTATTCCCGCCAGGTGGAACTGGAGCCGAAAAACCTCAAGAACCTCTTTATTCTGGGATGGATCTGGGAACACTACATGAATCAGGATGAAGCAGAAAAAATCTACAAGCAGGTCCTGACCCATGCCGGCCAGCAAAGCCCCGAAGCCCAGGTTGCCAACGGAAAGCTTCAGCAGATTGCCCAGGAAAGAGAACGTCTTGCTGTCGTAAGGGCGCAGGAAGAGGAAGAACTCCGACGCGATTCCGAGCGCTTTCGCAAACTTCAGATTTCCAATGGAAAATTCTCCGGCTATTCAGATGGTGAATACCTGGAGCTTGGCAAACAGTATCTTGAAGAAAAAAATCTGGAAGAGGCCATCATCCACCTTCAGGGGGCCATAAGGGTTTTGCCCGAAGACCCTCACTCCCATTACTACTACGCCCTGGCCCAGATGGAATCTGCCTGGAAAGGCAATGACAACGGTTTTTTTATTGCAAAAAGGGAGTTGGAGCAAACCCTGGAACTCAACCCTCCTGCTGATTTGAGACAGAAATCCCAGCAGCTTCTGGACAGCTTGACCACCCAGGATGAGGACCAGCCCTCAAGCCCCTAGGATTTTACGCAATTCCACGCGGGAAAGCTTCCCGGTCTGAGTCCGGGGCAGTTCATCCAGGCCCACCACAATGCGAGGGCGCTTGAAGCCCGGCAGATTTTCTCTCAGGCGGACTTTGATTTCATTCAGATTCAGACTTGCTGGAACCACTGCCAAAGCAGGTTCTTCCCCTTTCAGACCCGAAGGAATTCCCACACAGGCAGCTTCCATAAGACCCGGAAAGCCAAGGACAGCTTCTTCCACTTCCCTTGGATGGATATTCTCTCCGGCAGAAATGATCAGTTCCTTCAGCCGTCCCTTCAGATGCAGATAACCTTCCTGATCAAGAAGCCCCAGATCTCCGGTACGGAAAAAACCGTCCTCCGTCAGCCGCTGATCCCAACCCAGATTAAGATACCCCTTCATCAGACTTTCCGATTTGATTGAGACTTCGCCCACAGCACCTGTATCAAGAGGCTCCTCCCCACCGGGAGGCAGAATCCTGAGAGAGACTCCCGGAAGAGGCGTTCCCACGGTTCCAAGCTTGGCCGGGTTTTTATCACGATGCACCGAAATTACCGGAGAGTGTTCGGTCATCCCGTAGCCTTCCGCAATCAGGATTCCGAATTTTTCGCGATAATGCACTGCCACGTCCATACCCAAAGCCTCTCCTCCGGAAATCAGCCAGCGCACACTTTCGAAATCTTCCCGAGCCGGCCGGGATCCCAGAAGAGCCTTGAGCATCGCCGGGATCAGGGCTGCAATCGTGACCCTGCCCTCCCTGATTTCGGCCAGAACTTCCTGGGGTCGAAAACGGCTCAGGCATCTTACCGAGGCTCCTTCCAGTCCAGGAATGATGAAATTCACCATCAGGGCAAAACAGTGAAAATAAGGGAGTACTCCCAGGAAAACGTCATCAGAACAAAACTCGAAAGCCTCCGATATGCTTTTCGCATTGTGAAGAAGGGCCCGATGCGGCAAAACCACGGCACTGGGTCTTCCTGCCGAAGTCCCGCTGGTAAAAAGAATCAGGGCATTCTCTTCGCCTTCCCGCGAAGGTTCCGGCAGATCTGCCAGCGCCACATACCTTTCCTCGCTGATATCGATGACAGAAAGCCCCTGACTCTGAAACAGGGCCAAGGCCTCTCCCTCGGCCAGCATGACCCCGGTTTCAGCCTCAAGAATCTGGGCCAGGAGCTCTCTTGCACTTAACAGGGGATTCAAGGGCACAGCCACCATATCAGCCCCCCAGACCCCTAAAAAGGCAGCCGCAAGATGAGGAGAGGGAACAGAGAAAATTCCGATATGACTACCTTTGGGCACCCGGGACTGAAGACTTCTAGCAATCCCGGCTGCCTGCATGAGAAGTTCTGAGCGGGTAATCATGTGACCCGGCCATTCCAGAAAGGCATGATCGGGAATTTTCAGTGAGACTCCAGCAAAGTGACGAAACAGATTCATCAGGTGAACTCCATAAACCAGACTTGAAGGTTTTTGCGTGAAGGTTCATCATACCATTCATGAGTAAAGCGATAGAATGCAGCAAATGCCATAACAAGGCCGACAGCAAAGATAAATTCTGCGGAAACTGTGGGAATCCCCTTTCATCTGCCGAACTCAGGGCAGAAGATATCTTTTCCGTTGCCAAGAAACCGGAATCACAAGCGGATGATTTTTTTGAGGATGAATCCGAAACCAGTGGTTCCGAACCTCCCCCCTGGGCTGAAACCACCCTTGTAGACAAGGCCCGTCAGGACAAGAACAGTCCTCCTGCTGAAGATCGCAAGATTTTTTCCATGGATGATGATCCAACTGCCCAGGAAAGGGAGGAGCCTGAGGACAAGCTTCCGGAAAAAGAAATGGATCAGGCTACTCTGAAGAAGGCTCGCAAACGGATTCGGCAGCAATCCCACCGTAAAGTCTCTTTTTTCGGCTGGATTTTTGCCCTGCTCAGGACCACTCTGGCCATGCTCCCGTTTCTCCTTTCTGGATTCTGTCTTTATCTGGGGGTTGAACACTCCCGGATATCCATGATCACCCTGGGAATTTCCGGGATTCTATGCCCTCCTGTTCTGTTTGTGCTTTTTTTAAGAAAGCAGACAGGCTCCCATGCTTTCTTGTCTTCTACACTTGCTTTCAGCGGAATAGGCTGGGTTTTTGCCGCCCAGATTCCTCTTAAAAGCTGGCCCCAGATTCCAAATCTGGAGCTTCCCGCCTGGGAGCTGGGAGTCTTTGCCCTTCTTGCTTTCAGCCTTCAGTGGGGACTTCAGATCCTGATTGAAACCCGACTTTTCTGGTTTTTCCGTCTGGTACTAGGAGCGATGGCGGTTCTGTTGTGGACCGATTTTTTACGAGTTTTTGCTTTTGGAGGAGGGCTTAAGGAGCTCAGTTCTCCCGAGCACCCTCTGGCTTCCCAGTTGGTTCCCTGGCTGGATCAGGCTGCCTGGTACCTCTCCCCGGTCTGGCTTTTCATTCATCTTTTCCTGCCAACACTTTTTCTGGTTCTTATGGGAAGTGCTCTGGTCCGCCTGAAAAATAAAGACTGGGAAGAAGCCTTCTCACGATTTTTCTTTTCAATCCACCTGCTCAGCCTGGCTCTTTTGTGCGCTCCTGTTTTCGGAGAGTTCCGCTTCAGCCTTCTGAGGATCCCCTGGACCGAGACTCTGGGTCTGCCTCTGCCTCCGCTTTAAGCCAGGCTCGGTAAAACCTGAGGATTCGCTCCTCCCATTTCATGCGTATCCCTTCATTTTCAAAAGTCAGAACCGGAAGCCATAAAGCTTCACGCCCTTCATTTTCAATCACCCGTTCGGGAAAGTGAACCCTGAAACCTTCGGAGCTTTTCAGAATCAGAACCCCTTCCAGCCAGACTCCAGAAGCCATCGGCACCGAGGCACGCGCCACAGCATGGGAACGGCTTTTCAGTGGATAAAAACGCGGCAATGGCTTCATTGTCTGCGACAATCCACAACCGGAAGATTTCCCTCATAACTCAGATGAAAGATTCCATTGTTTGGACAGTTGGGAATTTCCTTCAAAAAACCCTTGCCGATCAACTCAAAGAGATTGAGTTCTTTCATCGGAGAAAATCGCTGGTTGTAGTCCATAAGCGCTTTTTTCACCAGCCAACGGGCCCGGGCACTGGGATCTTCATCTTTCACTTCCGCAATCACTGTCTGAGGTTTTGCCGGAATCACAACTGGAGTAGCTTCTGTCTTCTGCTGAGGACTGACAACCCGGGGACCACTGGTTACAGGAACATGGTTCGGGGCAGCCTCCTTGACCACAGGAGCAGTCTCAAGAGGCACCATAAGAATACTGCCATCTTCTTTCCAGTGAATCTCGTAGCTTAAAAACTGGTATAACGGCCACAGAATAAATCCCAGAAGAAAGGTCAATAAAAGGAAAATCGGAGGAAATCCTTCTGATTTGACTTCTTTGGACGGGGTCTTCTTAGCCGGAGTTCTGGCCGCCATGATTAAAACGGAATCGAGGTAGAAAGGTAGTGCTCTTTTAAGACATCTCCGTTAAAAAAGCTGTAATCCACCTTCATCTCTTCAAAAAGCTTCAACCCGAAGCCCATGGTAAACGTACCGTCCCAGGAACCAAGCCTCAGTGCCAGTTCGTCTTCGATCAGCTCGCGTTCAAAACCTGCCCGAAACTGGGTCTCCGGAGCTCTGTCAGCGCCCAGAACATTGGTGACATCCGCAGTAATCACGGAGTCCTTGTCCAGGCGATAGGAACCACCAATCGAAAGATCTGCCGAAGAACCGGTACTCCCTGGGGTACCCGTCACTTTTTCCGAGACCACTGCATCCAGAACCATCCCCAAGGAGAAGTTATGGGGAGTTTTCACCAGGGTAGAAATTCCCACATTAAAGACTTCCTTGGTCGAAGAGCGACTCAGACGAGTCAGCTTTCTTTCTACATTTTCGTAATTGAAATGCAGGCCACCGTAGACTTCGTTTTTCTTGAAAAGATTAGGAGCCATGGGGAATTTCGTAGCAAAGGCCAAAGACACCCGATCTCTCTCAATCGGAGCAGCCACCGGAGAACCAAGCTGGGAAGCTCCGTTCTTGTCCTGAAGGATTTTCCTCACGAATTCAACGGATTTGTCATCCTTTTCCCAGGCAACCGCAAAATTATAGCGGCTTTCCTTTTCTACGGCCTTGCTGAACTGAAACTCGTTTTCCAGATATTCTTCAATCGAAAAACGTTTTCTTTCCTGGGCTTCATAGATCTGAGACGCAAAGGCAAAGGAGTCGTTCTTGAATTCATCCCTGTTATTCATCAAGGCATTGAGATGGTAGTGGGTTTTCGTCAATTGGGATAGGCCTGCGGGGTTGGTGAAAACAGCATTCTCATCATCAGCAAGCCCGATGAAAGCTCCACCCATCGCACGGGTACGGGAGCCCAGAGCCTCACTGGTTGAACCCAGAGCTGCCAGAAAGAGGATTGCGCTGATTCCAAATTTGAGTTTTCTGCCCACCATGGCTTTACTGCATTCCTTCGCGATAACGAGGTTCAATTCCTCTTAGGTCCGGTTCCCTCAGAATTTCGACCGAGGGTTGAGTCATAACATTTCTTCGGTCCTGAAGTATTTTTTGTTTATCTTTTCCTAAAGATTCCAGATAGATCATCGGAAGGATGGCCCAGGTATTATCTCTGGCCACAGGTCCACTACGGTAGCGGGACAAAACCCGATACTGGGATTCGGCACTGGGAGCCAGGACATCAATAGCACTGGTTTCCCCCTGATAGTCGGTCCCGCCTCCAAAATAGCGTTCTGTGGCAAAGGTCTGAACTTCGCTGTTATAAAGGCCATAGCGGGTCAGGTTGAGCGGATCATATCCCATGACAAGAACCTGCCAGCCCCATTCCGGATGAGGTTCTCCAATCTCACTCTTCGGAACGTGGGCGGTAATCCGGAAAGAACCGGCATAGACATCATTGGGAACATAGATGTCCTTACGCTTGAGCCAGAACTGCCTTAAGTCCGACTGTGAATCAATCGCATCCCGGATTTCATGGGAAGGTCCGGGAGTGATGACAATGGCCTTGTCCCAGGCCTCATCCGCCCGAAATTCCAGATTGCGTCCGGGAAGTGCCTCATTCAGGCCACTGCCGGCACGACGATCCTTATCGATATAGACATCGATCAGCTGATAGGCATAGCCCTTGGCAAAAGTCTGTCCATCAATCGTTTCAAAATCCACCGGACGGCGGAAATCAAAAACCAGCTCCACCCGCTCTCCCCGATCCAGAACCTGAAAGCGGGTCAGATCAAAAATCCCCACTTTAGAGGATTGCAGCGGAACCGGGTAAATGTAGTGACCCATGCCCCGATCATCTTCTTTTGGGTCTTCAAATGAAAAAAGGACCCTTCCCTGGGACTGGGCTTCACCTGCCACAGACGGAGGCAGAGTTTCCTGAGCACTTTTTCCCTTGCAGCCATTTAAGAAGAGAGTCGACGTCAAAGCCACCAGTGCAAAATACCGTCTCACAAAATTTCCTTTATCCGGATGAATTCCCGCTGGCGGGCTGCAAATGGTAGTGCCTGACTGCTGCAATGGATTGCATCGATTCAAACAGATAGTGGTTCGTAGCCAGCGGGTCTTCAATTTCTTATCTGATATTCATAATGGACTTGCCCCGGTTGCTGCCGGTACCTTCCACATCCTCCCCGTGCGGGTCATTGTAAAG
Organism: uncultured bacterium; assembly: GCA_964503595.1. Classification (GTDB taxonomy): domain Bacteria; phylum Muiribacteriota; class UBA6191; order UBA6191; family UBA6191; genus CAZDAM01. The sequence goes on along the minus strand of CAZDAM010000018.1, from coordinate 13,161 downwards.
CTTGCCGTTGATGCGGAACTGATAGGTCACCGTACTTGCCGTGATCCCGCTGACTCGACCTGTCCAGACTCCATCCGATTTGACTTTGTCTCCATCCACCCCGGAATCATTCATGGCAGCTTCCCCACCGGTAAAATTGCCGACAACCGTCACGGAAAGAATCTGCTCGGAATAGTCCTGCTGAAAGGCATGAAAGACGGCCTGATCCTGGATTTTGGGAATCATGGAAATCTTGAGTCCCGTAACCCCTTTGGCCCGGTCAATGACCACCGGCTCATAATTGGGCTCGTGGTTGAGTCCCCGAAACACGGCATAGGTTGGACCCAGCTTTGTCGTCAGAACTTCAAAGTTTCCGATTACATCAGAAAGTCCCCGGTCCTCACTGGCTCCCGCAATCGAAGTCCTCAGATTGTAAATCGGGAAGTCCTCGGTACCTTCGCTGGTAAAGGGAGAGTAGTTGGCCTTGAAGGGCACATAGTCAAAAATAGCCTTGGAATTGCCCTCATAGGCAGGTTCAATCGAGACAATCATGGAACGGTACTGAGTCAAATCCGTACCACATTTGAAGATATTACTGGCGAGAGGAGTCTGGGTAGCTGCACTCACCAGAACTCCATCCTTCACATTGAAGGCCCCACAGGCAACAGTTGCTGATAAGTCCGCATCCAGAGCTCTTAACTCATAAAAGAAACCATTATTGAGAAAGGGAAAGCCAAACTGGTTGAAAGTCACCAGGCCGTTACGCGCATCCAGATAGAAAAGCCGTACAGATGCTGTGGCAAAGACATTTCCCGAGGAGAAGCTGATTGGAAATTCCATGCGGTTTACCAGACCATTCAGACCCTGGACATTTCCGGACATCAGAATTCCACCGGTTTTCTGAAAGTCCTTATCTCCAAAAGGCTCCAGGCTCACCTGCACTGAGTCAAAATCCTGGGGCACCGGAACCGTGGGGTCATGACTGTATGAAAAAGTACAGGTCAGCTCACTGCCTACTGTGGCACATTTTGTCACGCCTGAATTCCCATCCGAATAGGAAAGAAGCTGCCCGCCGGATTCGACAAACTTTCCAAAACTGAAATAAGCCCTGTCCTTAACCCCCCAAAGCTCAAAATGTTCGCCCTGGTCCAGTTTTTTGGGGAGATTGCTCCAGGCCGTCACCAGAATACTCGGATTCGTCGTTCCCAGATTCTGAATCCGACTGTCCATCGTCGAAAATGTGGAAGCATCAAACGGCTCAAAGCCGATTTCCTGCTGCTCGGATTTGTTCAGAAGATTCCCTTTGATCAGAAAGCGTTCATCCACGGTATAGTCCTGAAAGCAACCCTGTAAAAACAGAGCTGCCATAAGAATTCCCGCAAATATTATGAGTTTACGCAGTTTCATGATCTAAAAATCCGTCTGGGCCCTCAGTGTCACTTTCTGGGCACTGTGTTCAAAATTAAAGCGTCCAGGATGACCGGAATCATTCCAGTCGTAGCCGTAAGTCAGAGAGATCTCTGTCGAAGAAGTCGGTTCATAAATCAGTTTTCCATACCAGTTCCAAAAATCGTCTCCAACTCCAAAACGATCTTCCGGACGCTGCCAGCCGTAGGCCACACTTCCCTCGAAGCGTCGAGAGAAATTCATATTGAGTTCGCTGATGGAGTAATCCGTGACGGAATAGGCCGAAGGATCCGCTGTTTCATCGTAGGTTCTGCGCCTGAGATACTGTCGCCAGGAAGCTGAAGTCCACAGGCGGTAATTGCTCTCAAAATCCAGGATATCGATATCAAACTGATTGGGACGCCCCCCCCAGCCAACGGTGTCACTGACTCTCCCTTTCAGGCTCAGGCGGGGATGGACACGAGCATTGGCCTCAAGACTTCCTGTTGTTTCCGTGTAATGCTGATCCTGTTCAACAATGTCGTAATCCGTGATCCATTCAATCGAACCCAGAACCGAAACATCCTGGTTCAGCTTCACATCCATATCCACCATATGGCGAGTGCGGCCCTTCTCATCAGGACGGGCATCCTTTTTCAGTTCATTGAAGAATTCAATATGGGTGCGATCATTCAAATCCGCGATGGTACGCAGGTTGACCCGGGTACCTTTCCGGCCAAACCAGTTTTCATTCTCCATTCCGGCGATGTCTTCCCACCACTTCACAAGACCCGTTAAAGTCATGGAGAGATTGTCCACCACGGTCAGTCCACTTTCATCAAAGCTGTACTTGGCCGAGCCCCTCAAGAGGCGCTCACCGGTGGTATTGAAACGGCCCCGTCCATAGTTGTCCGGATTGTCCGAATTGGTTGTCCCGGCAGAAGTGCCATCCCAGTAATCAATGTACTGGGTTGAAGCCACATTGGTCTTGAAATCCTTGCCGAAACTGTAGCCTTTAAAGGTCAGGATCAGATTGCCATGTTCATACTGGGAGTCCGCCTTGAAGGCAGTGTCATGAATATCACCCTGCCCCTCACTCAAAAGTGGATTCAGAGTCAGACCGAAATTGTAGTCGGCCTTGGCCGAATAGGTGGCATCAAAGCCGATCACCCGGTTGAAGTTGTTCAGGGTTGTGTAGTCCTTGGCATTCTCAACAAAAGTGCTCCCTAAAATCAGGCTCTTCTTGACCCCCCTTTCCTCAAGATCCAGGGCGTCATAGGTCATGCGCAGAGCAAATACATCATCCGTCGCTTCCGTTTCCTTGGCAAAATCCGTGAACAGGTTTTCCGGATCTACATCTGAAATCGGAGTCACGATATGACGCTTGAGAACAGACCCGAAATAGGCTGTGCGCCCATAGCGGCCACTGGCCTCAATCCCGGATATATAGCCTTCCTGGCCCAGCCATGGACGAATCCGGAAATTGGATGCGGTCAGAAGAACGGCCGGATCCTTGAGATCCGTGAACTGCTCCCCACTGAATACCCTCAAATCCATCAGAGGAGCCTTGGAGCGAAAGTGGGCCTTGCTGACGGAAACATCCCGATCATCCTGAAAATGGGTCACAAAATCATCGCGTGTATCCCCCGGAATCGGATTCTGGGAGTAATCATAGCGCAGGCGATTCTGGGCCGGGCCCGTCAAATTGGCCTTAAGCTCCACAAAGGCTTCCACGTCTTTGTAAAAGCGGCTGCCTTCCCTGGGGTTTCCAATGAAACGCAGGAAGACATCATGATTCAGAGGATGAAGTCCCGGAGTCGCGTCGGAACCGTCGGTATAGCGGGTATAAGCGTTATCGCGGGCAATATAGGTCTGAGACCCTTCGTAATAACCTTCGATATGAACATTGGAAAGGGATTCATCCAGAAGCCGGGTCTGCTCCTCAACCTCCTGCATCCTTCCTTCCAGGGCATCAATTCTTACCCCTAGAAGATCAAGTTCTGTCCTGAATTCGGCTGACAGACGGTTCATCAGCATCTGGTTATCCGGAGCCACCTGCACAGGTTGGCCCTGAACCTTCAGATCTTCCATGTGGGCCATCATCTTGGCCAGAATGACTGCGATTTCATAGCGGGTCAGAACCCGGCGACCCTTGAAGGTGCCATCGGGGTATCCCCCCATCAGACCGCTTCTGGTGAGTTTTTCAATGGCCTCGTAGGCAAAGTGATCCGGGGGTACATCGCGGAAGGGATTGGCAAAAACTCCTGTATGAACCACACAGGCCAATAAGAGGCCGCGCCACAGGCGACCACTCAAAAAGGACGAGTTCTTGGCGAAATTTCTGCTCATGAGCCATGAGATTTATCGGAGCAGAAGGCCAGAAATCTAACAAATTCCTTCAGGAACTGAGAGATTGTGTATGAGTTTTGCAGATCAAACGGGGAAATTCAGGAGCTATTGCCAAAAAAGCTCCTATGCAATCAGCCAGAAAATCATATCCGTCCGCGGTACGGTTGGGAACGAAACTCTGGTGCCATTCATCAAAAAGGCCATAGAAAGCCGTCAGCAAAAAAGCCAGCCCCATTCTCTTCTGATGAGAGCGATCAGAAAGGGCCCAGAACCATGTTCGGGCCAGAAATCCATAGGCCAGAGCATGAATCAGTTTATCCGAAGAATCAAATTCCGGGACCACTTTGGGCAGAGTTGGCTGGTGGCTCAGATAGAAGAAAGCCCCCATCACCATAAACGGCAAGAGAAATCTTCGGTTCAAAGCTCACTCTCAATCAATTCAGCCAGCCACTGCCCTCTGGCCTGAACCTCTTCCAGTCCAAAGAACTGATCCGTCTGGACCAGGGCTGCTTCCTTTTCCTGAATCTTTGCTTCAGAAATGGTCATTTCCTTGTCTTCAAGCTTTTCAAAAACCCGAAACTCCTCATAGGAGCGGCGAAAATCCCCAAAGCTCAGATACTGCCCTGCTGGGCCAATAAGAGCATAGGAAAGCCCGATCTGGTGTTCCGTACTATCCCGGTACACATTGGGATTGTGTTCATAGGCGTCCTTGGAATGCCTTTTAATCTGCAGGTAATGGTTCAGGCGAACCCTGAGATAAGCACTCAATCCAGCTTTCTGAGCCAGATTTCCAAGGGCACTGGCATCATAAATGGATGACAGGGCTGGCAGGGAAGCATCTCTTCCCAAAATCTTCACCCCTTTTTCCACTAGCCCTGCAAAAAGAGCTGATTCCAGAATTGCCACTTCCTGGGTACTGCGCTTCAAAGCCTGTGCTCCATCCAAATCCGTTGGCCCTTTTCTGGCATAGGTATCCCGAAGCTGCAGAAGCATGAGGTGTCCCCCAAGCTGCTCAGCCAGGTCCTTCAGGATCAGGTTGACCGCGCCTGTGGAGACTTCTGCCCTGGCCTCGGATTCCTCAACTTTCCAGTCATGATTCAGATCGCAGGCATCAAGGCCAGCAATCAGCATACTGGCGACAAAAATCAGCTGAAACATAAAGAGTACCCGTATCCTATCAAAGCACTGAAAACAAGCACCATGATTCCAAAAGCCAGGGCCCTGGCCCTTCCCATGACCGAGGCAATCACCCAAAGAGATGGCAGGCAAATGGAAGGTCCTGCCAGCATGAAGGCCAATGCCGGTCCTTCAGGCATACCCAACTGAATCATGGCATGAACCACAACGACCCCGATAATCGTGCCCAGATACAAAAAACCGCCGATACTTGCAGCAATCAGACAGGCCAGAAAACCATCCGAAGTCATATAGGAAGCCAGAAGATTGCGGGTGGGCTGCTCCAGGGCACCCACCAGAAAAATCCCCAGAACCAGTTTGGGCACAATCTGCCGGATCAGAAACCAGGTTTTCTCCATCCAGGCTTTTCTTTCATGCGCTTCCAGCCCATGAAGCGATGCCAGTATGGCTCCAAGAATTGCAATCAGGGCGCCGCCAAAACGTGGCAGGCGGGGGATCTTTTCCATGGGCAGCAAAATACTGGCCATCATCAGACAACCAAAAATGACGATTTTCATCCGGGCATCGCTTTTGGGTTGCCCGGCAAGCTTCAGATTCGGAGAAACCCTGGATTCCTCGGATTTTGAAAAGAAAGCTTCAAACAGAATTCCGATCAGAATTGCCAGAATAGCCACCGCAACCAGACGGGCCCAACCAAGCGATGGCCCCAGCAAATCAAAAGTATAAAGAATCGCAATGACGTTGATCGCCGGACCGGCAAACAAAAAAGCCACCGCCGGGCCTGCTCCGGCTCCGCGCTGGTAAATGGTTTGAAACAGAGGAAGGATCCCGCAGGCACAGACCGAGAGGACTCCTCCTCCAAAAAGAGCTGCTGGATAGCTTCTGGTACGGGGAACACCGGCAGAAAGCCATTTCACAATCGCCGAACGTGGTACCAGAGTAGCCAGACCGCCGGCGATAAAGAAAGCCGGCAGAAAGGCTCCGGCCATTTTTGTGAAAACATATTCCCGGACTGCCAACCACCCCTGTTCCAGATAAGGGTAGAGCTCAACCATGATCAGTCCAGCGTCCGGGCAACCTTATAAACAGCTGTTTCGCGGTAATCACCGGTCACGATGCCCCCAATAGCCGCCGAACCAACCCTTTGGGAAAGATTTGCGGCAGGGGCAGCTGGAGATGCCGGAGTCGATTCTCCAATCATGCTTCTTCTTCGCAACTGGACCCAGACCTTGACCTGCACGGCTTCCTCCCCATAAAGACGATTTCCACGACCAGCCAGAACCCGCATGTCTGATACCCGGTAGGAGGCATCAAAGCGATCGGCCATGCCCGTGACCGGATCAGCTTCCTGATTGATCCGAATCGCTGGTTGAGAGTGTACATAAATCGGGTCCCAGGTCGGGGAGTTGAGGTCCAGAGTGGAAATATCCTCCCAGAATCGTACGAGAGCCAGATTAACCCTTTTCAGGGCCGGCATTTCAGAAGAATCCGGATCCGGCTCATGTCGAAACAGGGAAATGTCATCTGCTCCCACCCCGTCTGGAGGGCCACCAGTACTCCAGCTTTCTGCCGAAGCCTCGTAGACATCGGAGACATCTTCCCTTTTCAGTCCTCCGGTGACATCCACGGTTCCCGTAAAAAAAGCTGGCCCGGGATTGGTCACCACATCCTGTCCAGAAACGGAGAACTGTCCCAGAACTCCATTGCCCATTGACAGATGGCTATAGCCGGCAGAGTGATCAAAAAACGGATTCTTGCCTACGGAATAAGCTGCGGCATCATAGGCCTGAGTGGAAAGAAGCTTCATTTTAAGGCGGGCATGCTGCTGAGCCCCTTTTGCCAGATATTTCATCTGAAGATGCTTGAGATTCACAAAAGAGCGGGGCAAATCCTGCTTATTCACCTGTAAAAGCATGACTGCAGCAATCGACATAAGACCAATAAAACCCATCACTACCGGTATCGCCATCCCCCGATTCCTGAGCATCAGAGCCTTCCCTTGAAGGTTACCAGCTCCAGAGTCTTGGACCCCCCACGGGAAGTGATATCCGTACCCTTCGTCTGCCAGTCCAGACCCCAGCGGATGAAAAGCTGGATCTTAGCGAAATTGGTGAAGAACTGAGGAGGATAGGGTGGAGTCGCCGGAAGATTCTGGGTCACCCCACCACGGGTAAAGCGGGGCATGGGAAGAGAAATTTCAAGATCGGATTTCACGGTAGGAGCTGTTCCGGTACTCCAGTCTGCGTGAAAATAGGGTGAAAAGTCATCCCAGGAATGCGAGGAAGGAATTCCGGCGGTGGAATTACTCAGAAGCAGGGTGTCATAAAAAATATGGGGCCAGCCCGGAATCTCTTCGTAGTCAATGAGTAGGCTTGGAAGATAACCCCAGGCAATCGTTGTGGGAGCCCCCGCCACAGCACTGGCTCCTTCATAATAAGCTCCAATATAAAGATCGGTATGGTAATTTTCGCGACCAAACTGAAAATAGCGGGAACGGGCCATCGCCACATTACATTCGGCTGGATTCAAGCCACTGGGAGCCGTCTCGGTGCAGTAAGGCCCTAAAAACTTGTTCTGTTCGACATCCGCTGTCACCAGACCCGCTGATTCCTTGGATGAGGGGGTATCGCGATCTGCCGGAGCTGCCGGGTTGGAAAAGTCCAGATCCTCAAACTTGATCGCATCACTTAACAGATACTCCAGAACCGATACCGCCGCCCCGGATGCATTCTCATAGGTCACCGAGATATCCGTACGCGAAACCCCGGACCAGAGAATGCCCACGATCGGTAAAACCGCAAAGGCCATAATGGCCATCGCAATCAAAATCTCGGTAAGAGTAAACCCTCTTTGCTTGCCGCTTAGACTTTCCATCATTACACTTGATTATAACGAAGGGATCCCATGATGCATAGCCAAGCTGCCAACAAGTCGAAATTTCGCCGCGTTTCGCGAGGCTTCACCCTGACAGAAATTCTGATGGCCGGAGGGATTTTTTCCATATTTCTGGCCATTGTCGGAACTTTTTATGTGCGGGGCAACAAAGCCGCCACCAAAGCTGCATGGCGAACCCACACAGCGGCCCAGCTCAGAATGACCCTGAAACTGATGGAGCAGGCCTTTGAAAAAACAGCCTACCCCACCTTCACCTCAACAACAGATTTTGATGAACTTTCCAGCAGTAGCTCCGATGCCCTGCCCTTCAAGGTCACATTCGGGGATGGGTCGGTTGCTCTTGAACCTTCCGCCCCAATCACCCTGACAGCCAGCGACACAAAGGGGGCAGTCCTGAGTTTTGCCACCGCAATCCCCTATCACCTTGAAGGAGATTCCAGTACCGCTTCCGGTGGCATTACCACTTTTTACGAATTTTTTTTCAACGATGAAGAAGCCGAGCTCATTCCCAATACAACCCACGCCTACAAAACCCTGATGTATCGTATTTCAGGCGGAGAATATACCTATTCCTCGGGAACCTTCAGTGGTGTTGATTCCTTTCCAACTGAAATCTCTCCGGCGAAACCTTTGCTGAATCACGTCAACGAAATCACCTTTTCCATGCTCCCGAAACCCGCCAATGAAAATATTCACAAAGCAACTATTCAGGTGGATATTTCCTGCCGGGATCCTCTGGATGGGCGGCATGTAGTATCTCAGACCATGCTTCACATGATTCATACGGATACAAACCCGTAGTTCTTCTTTTCTGACAGGCATCATCCAGATTCTGGCAGGCCTGCTGTATTTGGGATCAATCTTGGATTTATATCCCTCTCCGTCGTCAATGATTTTGTGAACCCTCGCAATCCTGATTTTCATGGCTCAACTGTCGGAGTCTCAAGGATCTGTCTGGCAAATGTATACTAAATGATTGCCGCGTTCTTGGCATCATCTATGGATTGTCGCATATTTCAGGCCGACATGGCCGTGGAATTCACTGCCAGAAATCACCTGTTTGAGGGGCTTGAATGTCATCTGCTGAATGCAGCGCAAGCTCAAAAGAACACCCCCCGAGGCCTCTTGGGCCCTGGGGGGTGCCATCAAAGGTCAACAGAAGCAGGAAGTTTCCTACTCGGAACCTTCCATGCCCTCCGACCAGAGCCGGGGAAGCATTTCCACCAGTTTGTCAGTTGCCCCACGAACGAGAATGTGATCGTTAATCAGCAAGGTGGGAGAAGCCATAATTCTGGTATTCAGGACATCCACAAAACCTTCAACCAGACTCCGTGGTCCAAGATCAGGATTGCGGGAACAGGCTTCGATTTTCTTCTGAAGCTCGGAGCCAATCATGGCTTCGGAATAGGCCTTCTTGCGCATCTCTGCCAATGGAGCTGACTGGGCCCATTCAGCAATATTCTGGGGAGGCATGCCTGAAGTCGCTGCAACCACCTGATTGGCCATGGACTGCATGTAGGCCACGGTCTGTCCCTGAGTTGCCTCGGACATCACGCATCCCTGATGCATGCCCTCAATGATTTCATTGCGCCCGTTCTGGGATTCCAGATAAAGGGACTGAACTCCATTGGGAGTCTGGACCTGGACCATGAAGCGCTGATCACTCCCTCCACCGGCAGCTGCCTGATTACGGGACTGAGCAACAATAGGGACCATCTTGAAGTCAATCTCCATCCCCTTCTGGCGAGCCTGATTGACCGCATTCAGAACAGGGGCAGCAAGGCTCAGCGCTGGAGAAAGAGCCGTATAGTAAAAAGTCAGTCCTCCAGGTTTCATCGGCCTTTGCAAGGAAGAAACTTCCGTAATCAAAGGATTGATGAAATAAGTCCCGTCCCGATAAGCCAGATAGCGCTGAAGGTTCTGGGTGCGGGGAGACTGAAGGAATTCACTGCCTTCAAACACATAAAGCGGAAGACGATCCGAGCCCAGTTTCTTGAGCCATTCCCTGGCTTTCGGATCCGAGGAGGACAGTGTGCTGACATCCAGGTTTTCGTAAAGTTCATAAAGCTGACGCAAAAACGGGCCTGTTTCACAAACGCTACAGGATTCATCACGGATGACGGTCATTTTCACTTCCATCGGTTCTGTGAAATCACAGCGGGCCTGAGGGGTTCCGGCAGCAATACATTTGCCATCCTTTCCAGGCATACGGCAATGGGAATCCGTGGCACAGGGAGGGGCCTTGGCACACCATGCAGGAGGATTTTCAAAACGCTGGCAGATTTCATACTCCAGAGGCACGGTTTCAAAAGGCAGACTGTAGGCCTGCTCATTGATCCGAAGCGTTGGAGAAGCCTGAATCCCCAGTTGGTTGGAAGGCAGGATATTATCCACCAGAAGCTGATCTCCAAGACCCGATGTCATTCCTTCTTCAATCTTCTTGGGATCCATCCCATGCTTCTTGACCAGGGCATCAAAATCGCCATAAATGTTCTGGTTCCGATCCAGCAGGAAATCCAGAAATTTATCGGGATAGAAGTGTTCCACCAGAAGCTGACGGATATTTTCATCGACTTCCGGCTGACCATGAAGGCTCTGGAACTTGGCATTGGGATCAATTTCAAAATTGGCCTGGCAGCCAGGAGTTCCCGGAGCTGGAGCCTGAGCTTCCGCCGGCAGTTTCTTTGCTTCAGGGGCTTCAGGAGCCTCACCACTTTTGCGTTTTTCTTCCGCTTCTTTCAGAGCGGCTTCATTGGCAGTGGCAATGAAGTGAAGCTTGAAGTCCAGCTGTTCACCAAACTTCTTTACCAGAGGAATCATGGCGTTTTCAGCTCTCACACCAAAAGGGCACTGGCTCATGACATAAAGATCCACATCCGGTTTATCAAGCTTGACCGGCTTGGGCTGTTCCTTGGTGTGAGCCTTGATGCTGTGATTCACCATTGGAAGGTAGGCCTGATAATTGAAATTGGGAGAATTTTCCGCATCATGGCAGGCCTGACAGCGCGCCTCGGAAACCTCACGATAGATGTTGTCCTTCTTGGGATTGCGGAAGTGTTCGAGTCCCGGACCGTGACAGGATTCACAGCCAACATCCTGCAGGTGTTTCTGACGGGAAACAATTTCATAACCGGAATCATATCCAAAACCAATCGAATGGCACTGCACACAATCCGGTACATGATCCCGCTTTTTCTGAAGGAGGGTATCAAAAGCATGGGCATGCCTCGTGGTTTCATACTGCTCAAACTGTTCGGAATGGCAGGCCTTGCAGGACTCACTGCCAATAAATTTGTTGGTCCCGGCCAGAACCTCTTTTTCCAGAGGGTCATTTTCATAGTGGCGGCGTACAACCTTCTGAAGATCAGGTGACTGGGCCACTGCCTGGAAATAATCGCTGACAACTTTCTCCAGTTCCTGATTGGCTTCAAAACCTTCTTCCACTGGCTGGGATTTCAATTTCCTGGCCGCAAAGTCATAGGTGCGTACAATCTTGCCCTTATCACCAGGGTAAGCTACCGGTACGCCAGCAAGACGGGCAAAGTCTCCACGAGCCCGGTTGGCAATGACTAGGGCAATGCGATCCTTGTATTTCGCTACGACAGAGGCCAGTTCCTCCGGAGGAAGGGATGAAAACAAAACCAGCTTGCCTTCTGCCTTGAGTGATTTCAGAAAATCCGCCGGATCCTCTACCGTAAAATCAGCATGCAGTTCCTCTGCAGGCAGAAGTGAAGTGAAAACATATTCCCCCAGCTTTTTCGAAGCCGGAAAAAAGTCCTGCTTCTCTTTGGGTTTGAGGTTTCCAGAGACATAAAGCTCTTTTCCGGGAAGAGACATGAGCCAGCTCGCTGGCTGGGTCGCTTCGCTGGAGCCAAGTCCGACAACCTGATACCCCATCTTTGCAAAAGACTGAGCATAAAATTCGTTACGCAGACGATCCAGCTCATCGCGAATCTCAGTAAAATTCCCCGAATCCACCAGGATGTGAGCACCCTTGGGAAAAGCCTGGGGTCGGCGGGCAATTCCCCCAAGCATCCCTTTCACGCAGCCACAGGGCTCCAGGTAACTTTGAGTATTACCGGTAAAAACGATGGGGGTCTGGGCCATAACCCAGGTGGCAGTCCATAGCCAAACAAACAGCCGAAGCATGCGTCTCCTTCCTGTCGTGCTACATAGTAACCAAGTCAGAACACCGTTTCAACGCATGGACCAACTTAGATTGATAATAATGGATTCAAGTAGGGTAGGCCGCAGACTTCATCATTTTCAGCTTATCCAGCCGCCCCCATCGATTTCGTGCATGAGTTTTTCCCTCAACACGGATCTGTTCTCAGACTTCACCTCAAAACCTTCACAGAGTCCCCACCTTCACCGGTTGAAGAAACACAAGACCAGCCTTGCGCAGCTTCTCCCATGCATCCTGTGCCAGATACAGACTCCGGCGCTGGCTACGACTTCTGGACCAACATTAAAACCTCTCTAAGACTTTGAGAGCTGGATCCTGAAATAATGCTTCTTTCGGTAGAAGCCTTCTGGCTGCCCACTCCTTCTGAGTCTTCGTAAACGTTTTTCTATGCAGAAGCACAAAACCATCCGCATACGTCATGCTCTTCACCGGAGTCCGGTTCGCGACTTCAAGACAGAAATCGTTCAGATAAAGATTCGCCAGAAGTGGAGAACAAGCTCCCACTAGGGCACTCCCTACCTTCGCTTGCGCGACGACGCTTAACCAGTTTCGCTTTTATGCCGCGGCCCCGACATTCCTGTATTGACAGGCAAGCTTCTGACAGACACGCCGAAAAAACTCTCACAGAAACGGAGATTAACGAGGGACAAAACAGCAGGCATATGCCCCGACTGTGCCCAGATTCTGTCCCGCAATGGCCGCCTGACAGGGACTTGTGGACGTGACATTAAGCTGCTGGTAACGAAGCTGTCCTCCGCCATATCCCAAATCTCCACTCATCACCGCCCCGGTCGTGGCAATCTTGCCAGCCTGACAGGCCATGCGAAGTTCATCCATGGTGCAAAGGCGGGCTCCCTGGATTCCGGTTACACCCGAATCCGGGCAATCAAAAGTTCCGGAAGAAAATCCCCCTGCTCCTGAGTTGGTGAAACGGCGGATACAGAACCCCGTACCGGCATTTCTGGTTCCCGTGCCAAAGCTGACGTGCTCATAATCATCATTGACCGGACATTTGCCACTGGGCTTGGAAGCCCCGGAAATCACAGCCATGATATCGCCCGGTACAGTTACCGGATTGGAAAGATTGTTTCCGCGAAGAGTCAGGGAGCCATCCATATTCAAAGAAAACAGATTCTGGTTTCCACCACTTAAAAGGGATGTGATCATCTGCACTGCCGGAAGTGGTACAGACTGAATCTGATCGATCTCCATCTTCAGAAGGGTTCTGT
>CAZDAM010000017.1:0-40779 GCA_964503595.1 uncultured bacterium | reverse complement strand
ATGATATTATTAGCACACCTTGAGACGGGGGGCGTTTAGCTCAGTTGGTTAGAGCACCTGCCTTACAAGCAGGGGGTCCTAGGTTCGAGTCCTTGAACGCCCATATCCAAGCAAGGGGTTGTAGCTCAGTTGGTTAGAGTGCCTGCCTGTCACGCAGGAGGTCGCGAGTTCGAGCCTCGTCAGCCCCGTATAAAGTCGGCCGAATCGGGCAGATAGCTCAGTCGGTAGAGCAGTAGACTGAAAATCTACGTGTCGGGGGTTCAATTCCCTCTCTGCCCATTTTGGCCATTATGTTGGAATGGCGACATGGCCAAGTGGTCTAAGGCGGGGGATTGCAAATCCCCTATTCCCCGGTTCGAATCCGGGTGTCGCCTTCTGACAAAGTCATTCGGTGAAGTAAAAGGGGACTCTGCAAAATCTGCAGAGTTCCCTTTTTTCTTTCTGGTCAGTAGGTGGCGTAGCGGCTGGATGCGGCTGCCATCTGCTGAGTCGGGCTCTTCTTTTTGAAGACCCAGACAGCATGCTGGACACACAGGTCCAGGGCGCTTTTCCAGCATTTCGTGCTGAATTCCTGTTCATAGATCGGCCCGGTTTCGTCGCTCAAGCTCATATATACCTGGCTTTGTTTGCGGCTTTTGGTGGTTGCAGCAAAGACTATCTGGGCGGGAGATTGTGAGCCCAGTTCCCTTTCAAGTTTCCGGTGCATTTTCCTGACATGTTTTTCTCCGTCCTTGTCCAGAGGCAAATCATTCAGGTTGACTTGAAGCATGAATCCTCCCATAGATCCGGCCTGATTCCATGGATTTGAAACCAGCGCTTACCTTATTGTAATGCTATTGCAGTGTTCTGCATATGGACCGGGCGAGGCAAATTTGTGTTCCGCCCTCGAACGACAGGGGCTTTTCGGAGCAGAAACGACCGGTTGATGTGAAAAATGTCTGGGAGTCACAAAAGTCTTTCTTCTGAAGTATTGGCTTTTATGCCAGAATTGCATTGCCTTGATGGATGAGGAAAAAACGGGGGTAAGTGGGCGCTCTGCCTCCGAATGGTGTAAACTGGTATAAGAACAAAATGCCAAATGTCAATACCAAAAAACAGGCAGGGAGGATCTTGTTATGCTGAATATCCGTAAACGGCGTGGATTTACACTGATTGAGCTTCTGATCGTGATTTCGATTCTGGTTATTCTCTCCGTGGCAGTGGCCATGAACTTCATTGGGTTTGATTACGATGCCAGGCACTCCAACACAAAATCGAACCTGGGCACACTCCGTTCCTCTCTCTCGGTCTATCGTTCCCGTCACTCCAATTTTCCTCAGCCGACCGAATCCGGTGGAACCGTGGCAACCCGTAACGGGGCGTTGACTCTTGAGGCGATCCTCACGAATACCGGGGGCCGTGGAGACGGAACCGAATACATCCGCGGCGGGATTCCGGGCGAGCTTCTTTCCAGCGCCCAGGGAACGAATTACGTGTGTATTATTTCCACAGTGGAAGAGTTTTATCAGGATCAGTCTGATGGAGCCAACTGCGTGGGGCCGTCAAGCGATGAGCAGCCCCCAGGCAGCGGTGGGGGCTATCTCTACTGCCCGGTAAACGGCGCAATTCGCCTGAACTTTCAGGTTCAGGGTGATGATTTGAGAACCACTGAGCAGTCTCCGATTCAGGTTCTTTCCCCTGACTGGACCACCTGGGCCGATCAGAAGCAGGAGCTTTCCGATGATTGGCCGGTTCGCTGGTAACTGAACAGAACAATCCCCCGTCGGCTCCCCGGCGGGGGATTTGTTGCTTCTGGAGAAGTTCCAGTCTGGCGAGGTTCAGAGATCGCTAGTCTCTGAATTCAAGTTGTGTTAAATTAATTTCTTTTGGTTAAACTTTTGTATGGTTATCGTTGCTGAAGCCGATGAATAAAGGCTTTGGTTGGATAGTGGGGGATTCGGACGAACACCCTTGAAGTGTTGTCTCCCATGGAGGTCTCATGTCGGGCATCAAAGTTCGTAAGCGGGATGGAAGTATTGTTCCAATCGACGTCTACAAAATCAAAAAAGTGGTCGCTTTTGCCTGTGATGGCTTTGAGTGCGACCCACTGGAACTTGAAATGGATGCCCAGGTTCAGTTTCGTGATGAGATTTCCACGGAAGAAATCCAGCGTATGGTGATTCAGACTGCGGTAGAAAAATGTACCGAAGAAAATCCTGACTGGCAGTATGTTGCCGCTCGGCTGTTTATTTACGATGTTTATAAAAAGGTCGGTTTGATGCGGGATGCCGACAGGGACCCCTATACCGGTTTTTATGACTATATTGTCAGAACCACAGAAGCAGGGCTCTATTCCAAGAAAATCCTGGAAACCTACTCGAAGGAAGAGATTGAAGGGCTCGCTGAATTCATGGTCCCTGAGAGAGATCTTCTGTTCAACTATGTTGGCATCAAGACCCTCGCAGATCGCTACCTGATTCGGGATGGAGACGGGAATCTTCTGGAGCTTCCCCAGGAAGCCTTCATGGGGATTGCTATGTTTTTGGCTCTGCCGGAAAAAAACCGCATTCACTGGGCTAAAGAGTTTTACAATATCCTTTCCAATTTTGAGGTTGTTCCGGCAACCCCGACCCTCTCCAATGCCAGAAAGCCCCTGCATCAGCTCTCAAGCTGTTTTATCGGAACGGTGGATGACAGTCTGGATTCCATCTTTGACTACGTGAACACCTTTGCCCAGCTTTCGAAATATGGTGGGGGGGTTGGTGGCGACCTGTCCCGGATCCGGGCTCAGGGGAGTGAAATCCGTGGTTTCAAGAATGTGGCCGGTGGAGTGATCCCCTGGGTCAGGATTCTCAACGATACGGCCGTTGCCGTGGATCAGCTTGGAATTCGCAAGGGGGCGCTTTCCCTGACCCTTAATATTTACCATCCGGACATTTTTGATTTCATGAATCTCAAGACCAATAACGGAGATGACAGGCGCAAGGCCCATGATATATTCCCGGCTGTCGGGATTCCTGATAACTTCATGAAAGCCGTGGAGGAGAGGGGGGATTACTTCCTTTTTGATCCTTATCAGGTAAGAAAATACCGGGGCTATGAAATTTCCGATAGCTATGGAGAAGAATTCGAGCGGCGCTACCAGGAGGTTGTTGCCGATGATCGGATTGAGAAGATTAGGGTGCCGGCCCTGACCCTGATGAAATCAATTCTCAAGTCTTCGTTTGAAACAGGACTTCCCTTTGTGTTTTTCCGGGATGAGGCCAATCGCTGTAACCCGAACAAACATGCCGGGGTAGTGCGCTCCACCAACCTTTGTACAGAAATCATGCAGAATATGAGTGCTTCGAGCTTCGAGGGGCATGATGTCGATCCGGAAGGGAATGTCACAATCCGCAAGAAATCCGGAGATCTGGTGGTTTGTAACCTGTCTTCCCTGAATCTTCTGAAAGTTCATGAGGAAGAGGATCTGGAAAGAGTGATTCCGATTCAGGTTCGTATGCTCGATAACGTGATTGATCTTAATTTCTACCCGGTTCCGGAAGCTCGCTACACCAACCAGAAGTACCGTGCGATTGGTCTGGGAACGATGTCCTATCACGCGCTTCTGGCCAAAAAGGGTCTTCGCTGGGAAAGCGAGGAACATCTGGATTTCTCGGATCGTCTCTATGAAAAAATTTCCTGGTATGCCATTCATTCCTCGAATGCCCTGGCAAAGGAAAAAGGTCGTTATTCCCTGTTTGAAGGCTCAGACTGGGAATCAGGCGCCTGGTTTGGCGGGCGGGATCTCGGGGAGAGAATGCCCTGGGAATCCCTGAAGCGTCAGGTGAAAGAATCCGGACTTAGAAATGGCTATCTGATGGCGATTGCCCCAACGGGATCCATCAGCCTGATTGCAGGTACAACGGCTGGCATCGATCCGATTTTCAGTAAAATCGAAAGAACCGAGAAGGCCAGCGGGGTGATTATCTCGGCAGTACCGAATCTGGAAGATTCAACTTACTGGCTTTACAAGGAAGCCCACAAGATTGATCAGAACTGGGTTGTCCGGGCAGCCGGGGTGCGTCAGAAGTGGATCGATCAGGCTCAGTCCCTCAATCTGTTTGTGACTTCTCAGGCCAAGGCGAAGGATCTCCTGGATTACTACGTCAATGCCTGGAAAGAAGGTTGTAAGTCAGTCTATTACATGCGTAGTAAAGCAGTTGAAGTTGAAGAGTGCACTTCCTGCCAGTAAGAGAGAGTGATTCATGAGTCAGACAGATTTAAGCCGTAATAAACTCTTCAATCCGGAAGGTGAGCGCGCATTTGAAAAAAGACGCCTGATTGGCGGCAACAGCACCAATCTTCTGGAGTTGAGCAATATCAAGTATGAATGGGCGATGAAGCTTTACCGGGCCATGATGAATAACTTCTGGATTCCGGAAGAGATACCTCTGGGTAATGATGCCAAAGACTACAAGGTTTTAAGCGATGCGGAGCAGACCGGTTATGACAAGGTCATTTCCTTTCTGGTTTTTCTGGATTCTCTGCAAACCGCGAATCTTCCCAACTTCACCCAGTTTGTGACAGCTCCTGAAGTCAATCTGTGTCTGACCCTTCAGACGTTTCAGGAAGCGGTTCATTCTCAGTCCTATGGCTATATTCTGGATACTGTGGTGTCGGCCTCCAAGCGGGATCAGATTTATAACTACTGGAGGGAGGATGAATTTCTTCTGAATCGCAATATGGTGATCACTTCCATCTACGAGGAGTTTGAACAGAGCCCTTCCAGGGAAAACTTTGTTCTGGCCCTGATGGCAAACTATATTCTGGAAGGAATTTACTTCTATTCCGGCTTTTCCTTCTTCTATGTTCTGGCCCGTCAGGGCAAGATGTGTGGGACTGCTCAGGAAATCCGCTATATTCAGCGCGACGAGTTGACACATCTGGTCTTGTTTCAAAACATCATCACGACTCTCAGAAAAGAAAATCCGGAGCTTTTTGGTGAGGAAGCCTTAAACAAGATGTCCAGTCTGATGTCCAATGCTGTGGAGAGCGAAATCCAGTGGGGGAAATACATCATCAAAGATGGGATTCTGGGGCTGACGGATACCATTATTGAGAAATATATCCGCTATCTGTCTAATCGCAGGATGGAAAATATCGGGCTGAAAAGCCTTTATCCGGATCAGATGGAGCATCCGATGAGATGGGTGGATTCCTTTTCTTCGGTCAACCAGATCAAGACCGATTTCTTCGAGGCAAAACCAACGGCTTATTCCAAGGCATCCAATGTCGATTGGGATGAACTTGACTGATGAAAATCCAGATTCACTACCGCGATGATCAGACCCGTAGTCTTTACGAGGCCGATGGGGGTATCAGGACTCATGGCTCAGCCGGCTTTGATCTGATCCTTGCCAAAGATGCGGTTTTTGAGAAGCGCTTTGATTTTCAGATCGTGGATCTCGGGATCATTGTGAAACCGCCAGCGGGATGCCACAGCCTGGTTCTGCCCAGAAGTTCGACGTTCAAGCGCTGGCAACTTCTTCAGGCCAACAGCATAGGCCTGATCGATGCAGACTATTGTGGAGAAGGGGATTACTGGGGAGTGCCTCTTCTGTATCTTGGAGAAGAGCCTCTGAGGATTCCCAAGGGGATCCGTCTGGCTCAGTTCCTTCTGATGCAGACCCTGCCGGTGACGGCAGTAGAGCCTCTTTTGGTGAATCAGTCGGGGCGTGGGGGCTTTGGCAGCACAGGTGCCTGAACTTTTTCATGAAGCGTATCGGGATTACCGGAAATTTTTTCCTTCCTTCCAGAACGGGAGCCCCCTCGCCGTTTGGAGCCCATTATCTGAATCATGAATATTTTCAGGCTCTTGAAGATCTGGGAGCTTTGCCCTGGTTTCTGCCCCGGACTCGCCGGCGGGACTTTCTGCTTTACTGGCTTGATTCCGTGGACAGCCTGATTCTGACCGGAGGTTTTGATGTTCCGGCGGATTTTTTTGGAGAAAAGGAGAAATACCCGGAATTCTGCACGCTGGATCGTCCAAGAGTGGAATATGAACTGGAGCTTTTGAGGGAAGCGGAAATCCGGGAGAAGAAGATCCTGGGAATCTGCCTTGGTATGCAGATTTTCAATGTTTACCGGGGGGGTAGCCTGTATCAGCACCTTCCGGCCCAGAAACCCCTTGTGCATAGTCATTCCCTGTCATCTCAGGAGCCAAGAGCCCTGGCCCATTTTGTGGAAATTGAGCCGGGAAGTCTTCTGAATCGGGTTGTGAAAGAGACCAGGATGGTGGTCAATTCCATGCACCATCAGGCTGTTAAAACCCCTGGGCAGAGACTATTGGTCAACGCCCTGTCTGAAGGGGATTCCGTGATTGAGGGCCTTGAATCTGACGATGGCAGATTTCTTGGTGTACAATGGCACCCTGAGTCTTTACAGCATTTTTTGAAACCGCATCGCAGTCTGTTTGACTGGATTATTGAGGAATAAAATCCATGGAAAATCATCACGAAGACCCTACCCCCAAAGAAGAAGCCAGAGTGGAGCCAGAGTCGGGGGAAAAAGAAGCTCACGAAGAACGCCAGAAAATCCTTGAGCCGATTGTGACCGGTGGCCCTGAGCCCCAGGACTCTCCGGGGCTGGCGACTTTCCTGACCACTGGTCTTCTGATGCTTTCCCTGATTTGTGCTTTTACGCTGGCAAGAAGTGGCAAGGCCATGACTCAGGAAAAAAGTCAGGGTGCAGCTTCTCCCTGGGAAATACTCCAGGGTGGAGGTGGCAAGGACGGGATTGCTGTGGTCAAGGTTTACGGGGCGATTCAGACGGGTCAGGAAGGCTCTTTTCTGAGTGAAGACAGTGGTGGGGACGCTATTGTGAAAAAACTCAGGACTCTCTCGAAGGACGAGCATGTGAAAGCCATTGTTGTGCGCCTGAATACTCCTGGCGGTACGGTAGGGGCTTCCCAGGAAGTCTACGCGGAACTGAAGAGGTTTCGGAAAAAGGGGATCCCCGTGATTGCTTCCATGGCCGATGTCTGTGCTTCTGGCGGGGTTTATATTGCCGCCGCGGCCGATCATATTTTTGCCAATGCCGGAACCCTGACCGGATCGATTGGGGTGATTATGCAGGCTCCGAATCTGGAAGAACTGATGAAGAAGCTGGGCGTGGACTCCAGTGTGATCAAATCCGGCCAGTTCAAGGATATCGGTTCCATGACAAGAGAAATGAGCCCTCAGGAGCAGGCCCTGCTTCAGGAAATTGTGGATTCGACCTACGATCAGTTTGTTGGTGCCGTGGCAGAAGGCCGTGGTCTGAGTACGACAGCAGTGGCTGAATTTGCTGATGGACGGATTTTCAATGGTGAGCAGGCAGTGGCTTTAGGGCTTGTGGATGAAATCGGGACCTTTCAGGATGCTCTTGAAGCTGCTCGGGAGCGGGCCGGTCTTGATGAAATCATTCTGATTGAGCCAGAAGAAAATCCCTTTCGGCAATTCAGATTTATGCTCAATGGCATGTTCAATCCTTTGTCCGAACTGAAATCCTATCTTGGTTTTCAGTCTCCTTTGCAGTACAGGATGGAAGGAAGTGGCCTGTGACCCCGCTCCGCCTTTTGCATCAGGGGATTTCCAGCCCCAGGCAGGCGGTTGCAACAGCCAGTGAGCATGGTCGGGCCGCTGATCTTCCGGCTGCCTTTCTACTTTTATTGGCGGCCAGTGCTTCAATCAGGATTGGTCTTGGTTTCATGCTGGATCAGGCGGTAAGCTACAGCTCTCTGCTTCTGGGTATGGGAGCTGATTTTCTGAGGAGCTTTTCAATCCTCTTTCTGATTGCAGCTTTGACCTACTCACTAGCCTCGATCCGCAAAAAAGGCGGGTCTCTTCTGGGACTTTTACTCGGATTCATTGCCTCCCAGTCTCCTTTTTTGCTGGTTTCGGCAGTAGCCATGATTTGTGGCGGCCTGGGGGAATGGTTTCTGGGAAGCATCCCGGCCCAGATGCTCTTCAATGTTCTTTACTGTATTGCCTTTCTTTGGAGCTTTCTTCTACTGGGGCGAACCGTACAGCAGAACTGTGACTTAAGCAGCCTTGTGGAAGGAATTTCCATGGCCATTGCAGCTGTCTTCGGGGTTTTTCTTCTTTTAAGCATGTCTGGCCTGGGGTTCTTTCTGGGAGCTGTCAGCCAGATCTTTTAAAGGATATGAAACCGAAATCTGGACAGGAGCCCTGGTTTTATCTGGCCATGTGTGTCCTCCTGCCTCCTTTGGGGCTTTATTTTCTCTGGAAGCGGAGTGGTCTTCCCCTGAGCCTGAAACTGGGCGTCACGATTCTTCTGCTTTTTCCGGTGTGGGTTCTCCAAAGTCCCCGGATCATGGAAAGCATTTTGAAGCGCCGTCTTCGGTTTGCGGAACAGGAACTGGACTGGAAATCCCAGGTAAAGATTTTGTCCAGACTTGGGGAAGGCAGGAGCTCCGAAGCCATGCAGTATCGTCTGCATGGTCTAAGCCTGAATCTTGGCATCGAGCGAAAAGATGCTTCTGTTTTCTGGTCAGACTGGAAGATCTGGACAGGGGATCTGGAAGAGCTGACATCTGAGGATCGGAGCTTTGTTGAAACGCTGGCAGAACGTCGGGGGCCAATTCGAAACAGGCGTAAAGGAGTTTTGGCTCAGGATTTGGAGCACCTTGAAATCTGGAGACAGTTTGCTCATCTGATCCTTAAAACGGAGCCCTTCCGTTTGAGAGAACATCTGCCTTATTTAAGACAGCTGCAGGAGAAAACCGGCTTTTTCTCCGAAGACAGACTGGGTTTCTGGGGGGTGACGCAGATGGTTTTTACGGGTCGGGCGGATGAAAACTGGGAGAAACTTTTAAAAACCCGGGCTGGACTTGATGATTTCCGGCAGGAAGAAAAAATGGTTCTGGCCAGATATTATCAGCTTAGGCAGAAGCCTGAAGATGCGACTCAGCTGATACTTGGAGTTTTTTCCCTTGAGCCTTTGTACTGGGATTTCAGGGCATGGCTGAAGGATGATTTCCAGAAGTATGAAGCCTTTTTGAATCCTTATCTCCAGGCAGAAAGAGCCCGTTTCGTGGACATGGATCTATCTCTTGCCGAAACGCTTTCCCGGGAGCTTGCGCAAAGAGAATGGCCTGAAGACCTTCAGGCGCTTGAGCAGGAAAATCTTTTTAATCTGGTTGTTCTTTTGAGGGTCCAGAAGCAAAAGCCGGAGGAAGCTTTACCTTATCTTGACCGCCTGCTCGCTTTCCCTCATGCTTTAAGGGAAGAAGAGGCCCTGTTTCACCGGGCAATGATTTATCTTGGAATGGAAGAGGGGAAAAAAGCCAGGCAGGACATTGCCCGACTTTTGAATGAGTATCCGGCTACACGCTATCGGGACAGAATCGAAGTGATTCGGGCCATGAGAGAAATTGAAGATAAGCTCAAGTCAGTCTGGCACGCAGAGCGGGATGGAGAATCATGAATCCTGTGTTAAAGGCCAGTGGCCTCAGCAAGCGTTTCGGAAGTCTGAATGCGGTCTGCAGTTTGAGTCTTGAACTGTATCCAGGAGAAGTCTTTGGATTTCTTGGTCCCAATGGTGCCGGAAAATCCACGACCATTCGCATGCTTACGGGTTTTCTGCCCCCGGATCAGGGAAAAGTCTTTGTTGAGGGTCTGAATCCCTTCGGACTGGATGGAGCAGCTCGCCGCCGCATGGGGATTGTTCCGGATCATCTCAATATGTATGAAAATCTTTCGGCTCTGGAGTTTCTGGAATTCTGCATTCAGATGCATGAACTGGATGATAGCGCCTATTCAAGGGCAGAAAGGTTTCTCAAGGAGCTTCATTTATGGGAGCGTCGCCATGACTGGATTGGAGAATATTCTCATGGCATGCGGCAGAAGCTGGCTTTGATCAGTGCGATTCTGCATCGGCCGGCAATTGTGTTTCTGGATGAACCATTTACGGGGATGGATGCGATCAGCATTATCAGAACCAGGGATCTTCTGAGGGAAATGGCCGGGGAAGGGATGTGTATCTTCTTTTCCTCCCACATTCTGGAAATTGTGGAAAGACTCTGTGATCGCGTGGGGATCCTGATAGAAGGTCAGCTGGGTCGAACCGGAACTGTTCATGAGTTACTGGATGGACAAAAGATAGCTTCGCTGGAAGAGCTGTTTCTGAAAGCCGTTTGAAATGCAGTTTCCCCGTCCTTTGAAAAGTCTCCTGTGGCTTAAAGCCAGAGTCAATCTCAGAAGTCTGATCCAGGTGCTTCCAGCATGGTTTCCCATGGAGCTGGTGTTTCTGCCGGGAATGCTCTTCTGTCTGCTGTTTTTTTTCTGTGGGTTTCTGATTGGGGTTTATATTCATCCTTCCTGGCGTCTTGATGCACTGGCTCTTATGACAATGATGTGGTGGGGTGGTATGGCCGGGAGTGCCATTTTCGGGGGTCGCCTGTCTCAGCTGATGGATCTGAACACTCTGGCGATTTACCCGGTGTCCCATGGCAGGCTTTTTATGTATTCCGTGGTAACAGGATTGATGGATGGTCCCGTATTGCCTGCTTTTGCCTGGCTTTGGGGGATTTTTACCGCATTTCTGCTTCAGGATGGTCTGGGAATGGCCCTGCTGTCTCTTCCCCTGGGATTCTGGATTATTGCAAGCGGGGTTGGGGTAACCCAGATTGGTCTTTTACTCTGGCAGGGGCTGTTTTTCCGTTCTCGTAAAGCCATGTTTCTGGTCTCGTTTCTGGTGCCGGTACTGATGGCGATATCTGGGGTTTTGGCCTATGTGCATCTGATTCGGCAGATTCCTCTGGTAGAGCCTCTGACCCGTCCTGAAATCGGCTTCACACAATGGTTTTACTGGCTGCCTCCTGTAGCTCCGTTTGAATGGATGAGAGGGGTTTTGCTTCAGGATTCGGGGCGTATTTTCCATGCTTCCTTATCCCTTGTGTTCTGGAGCCTGATGCTTTTTGGGCTGGGCATGCTGGGAGTGAGGCTGGTTGGGAGACAGGCCAACGGAGAAAGCCGGAAGAGAGAGAGCTATCTGTGGCTTGGTGTGGCCAGACTGCTTCAGAAGCTGGTCAGTGCGAGAAGAATGAGGGCTCTGATTCTCAAGGATCTGAAGCTTTTGTGGCGGGAGCCCTATGTGCGCCTGGCTTTGTTTCTGCCTCTTCTTATGGGGCTCTTCATGTGGCTTGTGAGTTCTGTTGTCAGCCAGGGAACCCCGTTTCACCAGTATTTTTTAAGGGCCTGGCCTTTCTGGATTGTTGGCATGCTCACCTTAAGTGCCTCCGATCTGTTCAGCAATCTCTTTGGCCTGGAAAGAGCCGGGCTGGCCCAGCTTAGAATCCTGGGCATTTCCTCCCAGAAAATTCTGATTTCCAAGATTGCGGCGGTCTGGCTGACTGTTATGAGTTTCAGCCTTCTGCTGTATCTTCTGGCCTGGGCTTTAGGCTGGTTGACTCCAATTGCCCTTCAGTTTCTCTGGTGGGAGCAGGTTCTGATCTGTTCGGCCCTGATTCCAGGAGGGGTCTTCTTCTCGCTGCAGTTTCCCATGCGGATGGAGGCCAAGGCCTCATCGGGAATGCAAAGAGAGTCGTTCGGCAGGATTCTGCTGATGCTTCTGACAAGAATTCTGATGGCAGCCATGAATTCGCTGGTTCTTTTTCCGATGCTAATATTTTGCATCTGGCCGACTTTTTGGGAATGGAATGCCTGGTTTGAAACCATGCCATCAGGCTCTGCATCCCAGAAGGTTCTGATGCAGGCAGTGACACGGCATATGTGGTGGAGCCTTTACGCAATGGGGCCTTTGGTACTTACTTTTACCTGGTTTGCCCAAAGACTGGAAATCCTGTTTCCAAGACTGATGGAAACGATTGCCCGAGGGCGTTGAGGAAATTATGAACTGGATTCGAAGACTTTATGACTGGACTCTTTCCTGGTCTAAAACCCATCAGGCTGTCTGGGCTCTCTTTATTCTGGCTGTCATTGAATCCTCTTTCTTCATTGTGCCGCCGGATGTTCTTCTGGTGGCAATGTGCGCGGCCACTCCCCGAATGTCTTTCTTCTATGCCCTGATCAGTTCAGTTGGATCCGTTCTGGGAGGATTGATTGGCTATGCCATCGGAGCATACTTCTATCAGAGCGCAGGGCTTTTGATTCTTAAGACCCTGAAACTGGGAAATGCTTTCGAAAAGGTTCGGATGATGTACGATGAAAACGCCATGCTGGCAGTTTTTATGGCAGCCTTTACCCCGATCCCTTACAAAGTTTTCACACTGGCAGCCGGGTTCTGCCGCGTAGATCTTCTAGAGTTTGCTTTAGCGTCGCTGCTGGGCCGTTCCAGCCGCTTTTTTGCTGTGGGCGTGGTGATGTGGTTCTTTGGCCCCAGCGTGAAAGAAAAGATCGAAAAGCATTTCAATCTTTTCACGATTGTCTTCAGTCTCTTCCTGGTGGGAGGCTTCTTTGCCGTGAAAGCCTTAAAGTAGATTCAAAATTGTTTTTTTGCCCAGAAAAGTCCAGGCTGAATGCGATGGGCCTCCTGAAAATAGTTTCTGGCAGTGTCTTCTCGAGAGGCCTTGAGGCAGAGAATTCCCAGATTGAAAAGAAGATAGGCCCGGGAGGGGCTCTGAGTCATGGTACGGGTGGTGTCCGTCAGGCCTGAGATGGCTGAGGCAAGATCACCACTGATTGCTTTCGCGAGGGAGAGCAGGGACTGAAGGGCAAGAATCATTTCATAATCGTGGTTGTGAAATTTCAGAATCTGGCTGGTGAGCTCGCTGATTTCTTTCTTCAGTTCCTGGGGATCAGCCTGATTTTCAAGCTGCTTTAAAATTATCTGGTAGCCACTGAAGGATAATTCCTGCTCCAGCCTCAGGAGTATCCCGGGAGCCTGGCTGAGGATTTTTTCCAGTGCTTTGGGCTGCGATTTCAGGCTTTCCAGGCTTTGCCGGGCGGAATGGTGCTGGCTTTTGAGTTCTTCAAGGGAGAGAGGAGTCCTTGGTAGCCATTGAAGCCAGCCCTGAAGAGGTCCTTCTTTCATCAGGGACCAAGCCGGAGCGGGCATTTCCCAACGGCCTTCGATTTCGGAGAGGTAGAGGGGAAGGGAAAAATTCAGTCTCAGTTCACTTCTAAGATTTCCAATGCG
Organism: uncultured bacterium; assembly: GCA_964503595.1. Lineage (GTDB taxonomy): Bacteria > Muiribacteriota > UBA6191 > UBA6191 > UBA6191 > CAZDAM01. The sequence goes on along the minus strand of CAZDAM010000017.1, from coordinate 27,660 downwards.
AACTTGGATCTGTTTCTGGGCATGGGAGGGTTCATTGGAATAGATGTCCAGAGCTTTTTGAATGAGTTCTTCGTAAGGGGTGCTCAGCCTAAGGGTCGCGTTAATCGAAAGGCCGGGTACAGGCTTTGTGAAACGGACTTCAAGGCTTGAGGATACATGGGATGTTCTGGGAAGAGAGCGGGAAAGGTTTTCCGGATGAAGAGCAATAACTCCTTCGGGCAGATGCCACTCAAGATGAGCTTTTTCAAGGGGCCCCAGCAGGGAATGAAACTGAAAATCAAGAAAAGTACTGCGATCCGGAGTGGGGTGTTCCCGGCCCTGAATCCGCCCTTCATACCATTTGGGAATCGGGAGTCCGGGAGGAATGCCGTAAGCAGGCATCAGAAGGGCAAACAGGCAAATCAACAGTTTCATGAGGGTAAACTCCGGTAAGTTCTCGGCTCCGAACCGAATATAACATGAAAATTCACCGGGAAATGAGAACGAAGTTAAGCCTCTGTTTGACGAATTTGTCTGGATTGGGTAATATTCTGTTGCGTCTGAAACCGTCCGCGGGGACGGTGCTTCGTATTACGCTTTAGCGGCCGCGTCGAAGCGGCTCGTTTTCTGGCAGGACCACGTGGGTTCTGTTTTTTTTTGCAAGGAGTTGGGCATGGCGAAAGCAGCGAAACCGGCTGAAGAGAGAATCGTTGCCAAGAATTATAAAATGGTTTTACTGGAAACACTTCTTCAGAAGTCTCCGGCATCCACAAGCGATCTCACTTCCACGATCCAGAAAGAAATTCCGTTTCTCAAGTTTGAATCGCCCTACAAGGTCAAAGCCGAGTATGTCTTACCGACCCTTCAGAAGAGTAAGTGTTTTGTGAAGTCAGATGGGGACGCCTGGACATTGTCCAGGGATTTCCTGAATCTGGTCAATTATGCTTTTGGTGTTCTGAAAAAGGGTGGAGTACCCATGACTCTGGACGAACTTAAAGAAAGTATCGCCCTGGAGAATGGCCTGCATCCTTCGGACATTCCTCTTTCGATCGGCGAAGATGAGCGCTTTGAAGTGGTAGAGATTGGCGGGCAATATTTCTATTTCATCCAGGATTGGGAATTTGCCAATGACTATGCCTTTGCCTTCTTCGTGGACAGTGAAAACAGGGCTGTCAACGAAGAGGAGCTTCAGGGTGAAATCGTCAGGCGCTTCAAGAAAAAGAAGAAGGGCCTGATTCTGATGCTTAATGCTGATCCCCGCTTCCGCAAAAGTACTGAGGGTCTCTGGAATGTCTTTCCTAAATTTCTGCGCCGCTTCAAGCGTAAGGAAATGTCTAAATCGGCTCTGGATACCATCTGTGCACGCCTTGAGGGGGTCGTGAAGTCCCTGAGGATGGTGGAGCTGGCCGAGGAATTTCTGGGAGTTCCCTTCCCGCTGACAAATCTGGAAGAAGTTCTGAATGAGGATTTGCGCTTTACGGTTTCCAGTGGCAAGGTGCGCCGCTCTCGCCTGACGGCCGACCAGATCCGGGCGGCCAAGCGCAGGGAAAGGGTACTCAAGAAGGCGGAGAAAGAGCAGGAAGAAGCTCAGAAGGCCCGCGAACGGGAAATTGAGGCTGAGGCCCGCGAGGCTCGTGAGGCACTGGCCGCTCAGGCTCGAGAAGAAGTCATAGAAGAAATTCATGTGGAAGAAATTGCGCAGGGCAGCAGTGAGCCTGAAGATGAAGGTGCTGATGAATTCCGTCTGCTCCTGAGAAAGGTAGGAACTCAGCTCAGTGATGATTCCGAGGAGATCCTTCCTGGTGTGCGCCGTCGTCCCGCTCAGGCTGAAGAAGCTCCGTCCCTTGCTGAGGGTGCAAAGGAAGAGACGCTTTTTCCGGCTCAGAAATCCGTTCTGGTGCGTAAACGTGAGCCCGTCATCCGTAAGGCTGGAGCGGCCCAGGTCGAGCAGTTTGATGTAGCTGCCACCGGTGTGGATATGGAAGAGCTGAACACCTATCTCAAGGATCTGACCGAAAGGGATGGTCTGGCTTCCGAAATTACTCCGGTTCGTTTCGATGATCTGATGATCAAGAATCTGCCTTTCCGTTCCACGGATTATCGTCCGACTTCAACAGAAGTGACCCAGTTTATTGTTCGACTGGCCCGCCCGAGGCTGGATCAGCTGGTAGTGGATATGGCCTGTGGCCGGGGAGATATCCTGCTGGCCGTTCTGAAGCACGTGAAAGGCAGCCTCAGAAAGGATCATGAGCAGGATCGTGAATTGTTCAAGACTTTCTGCGATGAGCAGATTGTGGGAATGGACGTTGCCTCCATGGCCTTGAGGGGTGCCCGTCTGGGTCTGAAGCTGAGTGGTTTTGAGATGTCTCTTCTTGAACAGGGAAATGCTCTGGATGATACGGACATCCTGTTTGATGACATGTACACTCAGGCCTACGCTGATCTGACCAATCTGAACGCCCGCGAGGCGCGTGGCTTTGTGGAGACTGCCAGCCGGGTTCTCGGGGATGATGGAGAGGCTTTCTTTGTGGTCCAGGATGACTGGATGGTTGAGGAGGGCGATGTTCCCTTGAGTATTCAAGAGCGCTTTCTTCTGAAGCATCAGGTGATTTTTACGGACCTCGATGGTGTGAGCAAGCATGTTCTGCATCTCCAGAAGGTGGAGGACCGCCGCGAGAAGACCAAGGTCTTTCGTCTGGATCATCTGGATCAGCTCTCAAGGGTTCTGGATCTGATTTACTGATCGGAGCCCGGCGTGGTCCGGAATGACAACTTTTGGAAAAGCTCCGCTGAAAAGACGGGGCTTTTTTTGATAATGAAAATCCATGATGAAGCTCTGGATCGAAGAAGCGGTTGACGCTTCAAAAATGGATCAGGTACAATGCAAAACTTTTTGTGATGGGCGGCTGCGCCCATGTTTTCTTGTTCGTTAAAGGAGTTCACTATGCCAATGCCGAAGCGTAAGCATTGTAAATGGAAGCGCGACCAGCGGCGGGCTCATATCAAGCTGGCTGCCCCCAGTCTCGTTCCCTGCGAAGAGCTGGGTGGAAAAATGGTCCCCAAAAATCTGTTGAAATCCTATCAGCAGGGGCTGATTACTGAGCGGAAGTAATTCATATGGCGATCGTCCTTGATGCTATGGGGGGAGATTTTGCTCCGAAGGAAATTGTTGAAGGAGCCAGGCTTGCAGCCCGGGAGGGGATTGAAATCTACCTGACGGGTCCTCTGGACGTTTTTCATCAGCATGGCCTCAAGGGCGTACCTAATCTGTATCTGGTGGATGCCCCGGAAATTGTCAGTATGAGCGAAGCTCCGGCAGAAGCCTTAAGAAAGAAGCCCAAGTCTTCGATTTCTGTCGGAGTCAGGCTAGCTAAAGAGAAGGGGCTCCCTTTTGTTTCGGCGGGAAACACTGGGGCCTGTATGGCTGCGGCATTGTTTCTGTTCGGTCGACTTCCTGGGATTCGGCGCCCCCCGATTGCCTCAGTCTTTCCCCAGGCAAACGGAAAAAGTACGGTGGTTCTGGATGTCGGGGCCAATGTCGATTGTGACGCCTCGAATCTTCATCAGTTTGCTCGTATGGGCACAGCCTGGGCCAAGGCCATGCTGGGGGTTGATGACCCGTGTGTAGGACTCTTGTCCAATGGCTCGGAAGAAGAAAAGGGCAATGCTCTGATTCATGAAGTCTACCCTTTGCTGAAAGCGGATAGCGGGCTCAATTTTATTGGAAACGTCGAAGGCTTTGATGCTTTAAGCGGTCGGGCTGATGTGATTGTGACCGATGGATTCTCCGGGAATATCCTGCTGAAAGCTCTGGAGGGGATGGCCCATGTGTTTAAAGACACCATGAAAAGCTGTCTCCCCAAAGATTCCGTTCCTTCGGGAGAATTCATGAGTCTGATGCAGAAAATGCGGGCCTTTGATCCATCCAGTCCGGCCCATTGCGGGGCTCCGCTTCTTGGGGTGGACGGATACTGCTATATCGTGCATGGAAATGCGACTCAAAAGATTATTCTCGGAGCTTGTCAAACCAGCGAAAAACTTGGACAGTCCGGTCTTCTGGATCTGATTCGGGTCAGTGCACAAAGGTAGTCCTATGAATCGATATGGTGCTCGGGTTGTCGGGCTGGGCAAGGCCCTGCCGAAAAAAATTCTGACCAACCATGATCTGGAAAAGATGGTGGACACTTCGGATGACTGGATTGTAACCAGAACGGGGATTCGCCAACGCCATATTGTGTCTGAAGATGAAGGTGTATCCCAGCTGGCCGTTGAGGCAGCCCGCAAGGCTTTGAAGCAGGCTCAGGTTTCTCCGGAGGAGTTGGACCTGATCATTGTTGGGACATTCACCGCAGACCATCGTCTTCCTTCCTGTGCCTGTCTGGTTCAGTCCGAGCTTGGAGCTCACCGGGCCGGCGCCTTTGATATCAATTCAGCCTGCACCGGTTTCATTTATTCCCTTTTGACAGGAACCCAGTTCGTCAAGGCGGGTGGCGCGTCCACGGTTCTGGTGATTGGTGCGGATGCAACGTCAAGTGTTCTGGACTGGACGGATCGCAATACCTGTGTGCTTTTTGGGGATGGAGCTTCGGCAATTGTCCTGGAAAGAACCGCAGAACTTTCTACCGGAGTCCAGTCCCATTTTATGTGCACGGATGGTACGGGAATGTGCAATCTCTGGATTCCAGCCGGGGGGTCAAAGAAACCTTTGAATCCGGATAATATCCAGGAGCGGAATCATTTTGTCAAAATGTCAGGCAAGGATGTTTTTAAATTCGCCATTCAGGCTATTGCCGAGGCTTCCCGAAAAGTCATGGAGCAGGAGGGTCTCAGGGCCTCTGATATCACTCTGATGGTTCCTCATCAGGCAAATGTGCGGATCATCAGTGCTGCAGCCAGGCGTCTTGAGTTCAAAGATTCCCAGATTTATGTCAATATCGACCGGTATGGCAATACCGTCGGAGCTTCGGTCGGCCTGGCTTTAAGCGATGCCTATGAAGAAGGCAGGATCAAGGCTGGGGATAAGGTTCTGGTTGTCGGCTTTGGGGCTGGGCTTTCCTGGGGGGCAACCATTATTGAATGGAGTCTGCCATGAAAAGGCTTGCCTTTGTTTTTCCCGGTCAGGGCAGCCAGTCTGTTGGGATGGGGAAATCTCTGGCTCAGGCTGAGCCTTCGGTGATGGAAGCCTATGAGGATTTGAACCAGGCTCTGGGTTTTGAACTGTCCAGACTCTGCTTCGAGGGTCCTGAAGCCGAGCTTTTGAAAACCGAATTTACCCAGCCCGCGATTGTTGCAACAAGTAGCCTTCTGGCTCTTGAGGCCATGCGCCGCGGACTGAAAGCCGAAGCTGTTGCCGGTCATAGTGTCGGGGAATACTCCGCACTGGTTGCCTGTGGTGTACTGAGTCTTGAGCACGCCACGAAGCTGGTCCATTTAAGGGGTCGCCTGATGGATGAGGCCTGTCCTCAGGGGACGGGTTCCATGGCAGCCCTGATTGGTCTTGATGAGGAAAAAACAGGAAACTATTTGAATACTCTTGAACTTGCAGAGGGACAGATTCTGGATGTTGCGGGCTTGAACTGCCCTGGACAGACCGTGATTGCCGGGCATGTCGAAGCCTTGAAGAAGGCAATTGCCGGAGTCCGTGCGGCTGGAGGCCGCATGGGAATCGAGCTCAATGTTTCTGGTCCATTTCACTCCCGTCTGATGCAGCCTGCGGAAGCGGGGCTGGCTAAAAAGCTTGCCGAAACAGATTTTGGTGAGGCTCAGGTACCGGTGTATTCGAATACAACAGCTCAGCCTACCCGGGACCCGAAAGTCATTCAGGAATGTCTGATGCAGCAGTTGACTCTCCCTGTTCTCTGGGAGAAATCGATTCAAAGCATGTTGGAAAATGGTGTGGATACCTTTGTGGAATTTGGTGCTGGCAATGTGCTTGCGGGCATGATTCGCAAAATAGATCGCAAAGCAAAAATATTTGGAGTTCACGATACGGACTCTCTGAATCAGGTTATGGGAGAATTGTCGGCATGAAGGAATCGATTCAGGGAAAAGTCGCTATTGTGACCGGAGCCTCCCGCGGGATTGGCCTTTCCATTGCCGAAGGGCTCGCTGAGGCGGGTGCAAGCCTTGGGCTGGTTTCTACCCGCAAAGAAGATGTGGAAAGAATCGGGGCTGATCTTCAGGCCAGATTCGGAACAAAATTTCTTCCCCTCCAGGTGGATGTTCGGGATCATGATGCGGTTCTTGCTGCCGTAGATCAGGTTCAGAACGAGCTGGGGGATCCGGATTTTCTGGTGAATAATGCCGGGATTACCCGTGATAATCTTCTGATCAAAATGAAGCCTGAAGATTGGGATGAAGTGATCGCCACCAATCTCAAAGGCCCCTTCAGCTTTACCAAGGCTGTTGTGAAAACCATGATGAAGCGCAGGCAGGGGGTTGTGGTCAATATCACATCCGTTGTCGGTCTCATGGGAAACCCCGGTCAGGCCAACTATTCAGCGGCCAAAGCGGGAATGATAGGATTTACGAAAACTCTGGCCAAGGAACTGGCTCCGCGCGGAATCCGGGTGAATGCCATCGCCCCCGGATTCATTCAGTCCAGCATGACGGATAAAATCCCCGATCGCCTCAAGGAAGAACTTCTGGCCCGGATTCCTCTGGGTTTCTTTGGTGAGGCTGAGCATGTGGCGGATTGCGTGCTTTTCCTGCTTTCTGATAAGGCCAGCTATATTACCGGAAGTGTCATACAAGTAGATGGTGGACTTAACATGTAATCAAGGAAAGGTGCAACATGTCCGACGTATTCGAGAGAGTGAAGGAAATCGTAGCCAAACAACTGGGCGCGGAAGACGAGGCCATCACTCCAGAAGCAACATTTGTAGAAGACCTGGGAGCTGATTCACTGGACATTGTCGAGCTGATCATGGCTTTGGAAGAGGAATTCGGAATCGAAATCCCTGATGATAAGGCAGAAGCTATCAAGACTGTGCAGTCGGCAGTAGACTATATTGATGCTTACAAACAGGGATGAGCAGGTCTGGATGGGGAACCCTTTTCCCTGTCTTCCTGAAGAAACTGTTTGAAACATTCATAAGGGATGGATGGCTTTGCCAGTCCATCCCTTTTGTTTCCCGCAATGCTATTGAATCGGGGAACTGGAGGAAAAATGCAAAGGGTTGTTGTTACAGGAATTGGGTCTATCAATGCTCTGGCTCATTCGGCTGATGCCACATTCAAGGCTTTGGTCGACGCAAAGAGCGGAGTGGATACCATTACCCAGTTTGATGCATCGGCTCATGAGAGCAGGATTGCGGCTGAGGTCAAGAACCCGCCTTTGAGTGAGCATTTTGATGTCAAAAACCTGAAAAAATTCGATCGCTTTGCCCAGTTTGCCTGGATTGCGGCCGATGAAGCCGTGAAAATGAGTGGTTTTGCCGAATCCGGTTTTGACCCGGAAAGGGCCGGAGCGATTGTCGGCTCAGGAATTGGCGGCATTCTGACTCTGGAAACCACGATGGAGAGCATGCAGAAGCGTGGACCTCGTGGAGTTTCTCCCTTCTTCATTTCCAATCTGATTTCCAATGAAGCCGGAGGAAATATCGCGATCAGGCATAATCTCAAAGGGGTTAATTACGGGATTGTTTCGGCCTGCACGACCGGGACTCACTGCGTGGGGGAGGCCTTTCGGCAGATTACTCTTGGTGAGCAGGATATTATCGTAGCCGGTGGGGCGGAAGCTTCGGTGACTCCTCTTACTGTGGCAGGTTTTTCCAATATGAAGGCTATGAGCCGGAATAATGAGAATCCTAAAGGGGCATCCCGTCCTTTTGATCGGGATCGGGATGGCTTTGTCATGGGGGAAGGCGCCGGCATTCTGGTTTTGGAAAGCCTTGAGCATGCAAAAAAGCGCGGAGCCCGGATTCTGGCCGAAGTAGTTGGATACGGAGCAACCTGTGATGCCCACCATATTACGGCAATTGCTCCGGGTGGAGAAGGAATGGCCCGCGCGGATCGGCTGGCTCTGAAGCAGGCCGGACTGAATCCCGAGGATGTGGATTACATCAATGTACATGGGACCTCTACTCCGATTGGGGATCGCTATGAAACCGAATGTGTAAAATCTGTTTTCGGAGAGCATGCCCAGAAGCTTAAGCTGAGTTCCACCAAATCCATGCTGGGGCACCTTCTGGGGGCGGCCGGTGGAGTGGAGAGCGTGGTCTGTGTGCAGTCGATCCTGCATCAGGTGGTTCATCCGACTTTAAACCTTCAGAATCCGGATGAAGGCTGTGACCTGAACTATGTACCACATACGGCCCAGGAGGGTGGTGTCCGGGTGGTTCTGAAGCATTCAATGGGTTTTGGCGGTCACAATGCCGCTTTGATTTTTAAGAAATTTGAAGCTTGAGTCTTAGATTTTTTGAATATCTTGATAGCCTGGAAGCAATTCTGGGCCACTCTTTTCGGGATCGGACCCTTTTGATTGAAGCCATTACCCATGGCTCGTTTCGAGCCGAGCACCAGCTTGATTTTGATTATGAGAGACTGGAATTTCTGGGAGATGCTCTCCTGCAGGCAGAAGTCAGTGAAATCCTGTTTCGCAACTCCAGGGGGCTCAGTCAGGGAGAGATGACCCGCCTGAGGACGCAGATGGTGAGCGGAGATGCGCTAAGGAGGATAACCTCGCGTTATGGATTGGGAAGTTTTCTGCTCGTGGGTGAAGGGATGAAGCTGGGGCATCTTCCCAAAGGTCCCAAAGCGGATGTTGTGGAAGCTCTTCTGGCTGCAGTTTATCTGGATGGGGGGGGAGGAGCCCTGAAAAAGCTTGTCGAGGAATGGTTCGAACCTTCCTTGGGTGATGGGGGCCCCGATGCGAAAACGGCCCTGCAGGAATTCTGTCTTCGGGCTACGAAATGCCTGCCGGTTTATGATACAATTCTAAAACAGGATTCCTTTCACTCACAGGTAACTTGCTCTGAGGGACTGAGTGCAACAGGAACGGGTCGCAGCAAAAAAGAAGCAGAACAAATGGCGGCAAAAAAGGCACTTGAACTTTTTTTTCAGGTGTTTTCAGGAGGCTAGGTGGAAACCCTAAAAGTCTCTTCGAAGAGTCAGTCCAAAGCCGTGGCTGGAGCCATGGCCATGATTCTGGAGAAGGACGAGCAGGTCGGAATTCAGGCAATTGGTGCTGGTGCGGTCAACCAAGCAGTCAAGGCGATTGCGATTGTCCGCGGCTTTCTTGCTCCTAAAGGAATCGACATCTACATTCAAGTATCTTTTGTGGACCTAGCGATTGATGCCAAGGAGCGCACAGGGATCAAGTTTGTGGTTACGGCCAAACGTGTGTGAACAGGAAATCCTCCGCCCCGATTTGGATGCTGTCATTGAGGCAGCCAGTGCGACTGTCCAGTTGTACCCGGAGGATTTCTTCAGCCATTTCAATCTGGCCCGGGCCTGTGAGATGCGGGGGCGGATTGAAGATGCTCTGATTGCCTATCAGAAGGCACTGCATCTCAAGCCGGATGATGCTCATGCCTGGGGGTGTCTGGGTTCTCTTCAGTTTCGGTTGGGTCAGCTTCAAGCTGCGCGTTATTCCTGGCAGAAGCTTCTGGCACTGTCTCCTTCTCACCTTCCGGCTCATCATGGTCTTGCTCGGATTGCCTTAAGGGAGGGGCGTGATTCAGATGCAATTCTCAGACTCAAGCGGGCTCAGAAAATGGCTCAGCCTCATCCCCAGACCCATGTTCTCCTTGCCCGGGCCTATCAGAATACAGGCCTGGTAACGGAAGCTCTTGAGGCAGTGCGTCAGGGTTGTTTTCTCAGTCGTGGATATTACCCGGCCTGCATCCTGAGATCTGAGCTGGCTCTGGCTCAGGGGCTTTTGGCGGAAGCATGGGAATCCTTGATGGAGCTCAGCCAGATTGAGGATGAACCCAAAGCCTTGCTGCTTGCTGCCAGAATCAGTCATGCTGCCGGGCTTCCTCAAAGGGCTCTGGAGCTTTTTACTCGCCTTCTTGAACTCGAGCCCCTGCATGTGCTGGGGCATCAGCTGCTGGCACGAAGTGCTATAGCTCTGTCCCGCTGGCAGCTGGCCCGGGAGCATCTGAGCAAGGCTGCCAGAATTCAGTCTGATCTTCCAGGGCTGGATCTGGATTTATGCCGGCTGCATCTGGGGGCAAAAGAATATGGTCGGGCCTATTCCTGCTACCAGAGGCTTTTACGGGCAAAAAATCAGGTACCTACCCTGCTGGCGATGGAAATCACGCTGAAAGCGTCCCAGCCCAAATTTGCCTTGAAACTGTCAGAGGAAACTGAAAGGGATGGGGAGCTTTCCTGCGAACTGTTTTACTTCAAGGCTCAGGCTCTGGAGGCTTTGAGCCGTCCCCAGGAGGCGCTTCAGGCTTATTCTCTGGCCTTGGAGCTTGACCCCTCCCATCAGAAAAGCCTCCAAGCCATGATCTCACTATATGATCGGCTGGGGGAGCCGGAAAGGGCTCTGGAGCTGATCCGAAGGCTTGAAAATATCCCTGAGTCTGAAGAGGACGCCGAGGAAGAAATCATTGAACCGCCGGATGTTTCTGAAGCACAGAAAGAATGGGAAAAGCGCTTGAGTCGTGAAGGAGAAAGCGCCTCACTACTGCTTCAGGCTGGAGATTTCAGTTTTTCTCAGGGGTTGATTGATGAAGCGATTCGACGCTGGAGAATGGCGCTAGCCATGGAACCGGGTTGTCTTGAGCTTCTTTTGAGAATCGGCGAAGGGCTTCGGGCTCAGGGGGATTACCCGGTCTGCGTGGACTATTTCAGTGAGCTGGCGGAGGCATATCCGGAACAGGTGGAAGTCTGGTCAGCTCTTTCTCAGTCGCTCTGGGAGGATTCTCAGCCAGAGAGGGCCCTTGAGGTTCTGGAACAGGGACTTTTCAATCTTCCGGGAAATGAAGAACTTCTGGTCATGTTTCTGAGAACGGCCCGCAGTCTTCAGGACGAAGATGCCCAGAAGAAAATAGCTGAAGAGTTGCTTGAAATTCGTGAATCCCATCCTCTGGCTCTGAGGACTCTGGCCCAGCTGGCACTTGCCAGGGGGGATATGGCAACAGCGAGGACTCATCTGAATCATGTCCTGAGCTGTTCGGAAGATTCTGATCTTGAGGCTCTGGATCTGCTGAGTGCTCTGGAAGAGCAGGCTCAGGAATTTGAAAGAGCTCTGGAGCTGGCCCGTAAGCGTCTTCAGAAAGATGCTGAGCCGGAAGCCAGGCTTCGGGTCGGTCGCCTTTGCCGGCGTTTAGGCCAGCCTCTTTTGGCGGAAGAGCAACTCAGGCAGGCGCTTCGAGAAATCCCTGATTATACGGATGCCATGAGGGAACTGGGTCTTCTTCTGGCTGAAGAAGGCGAATACGCCGAAGCCGCAGATTATCTGGAGGCATTATGTCAGAAAGAATACCGGGAGCCGGTTCTGATGCAGCAGGTGGGATGGTGCTGGCTTATGATGGAGAGGCACAAGAGGGCCTTGTTCTGGCTTGATGAAGCGATCCGTCAGGAGCCCAGGCAGGCTGAGTCCCACTGGTACCGGGCTATGGCTCTTGAAAAGCTCGGAGAAATGGCTCAGGCGAAAAAAGCCTATGAGGATTGTTCCAGACTTGCGGCGGGCCGGCTTCAGGGCTTTGCCAGAGATGCGCTGGCACGACTTTTAAGTGACTGAACCACTGGCAGATTCAGAGTTAGTTTTTCCAGTTGGTCACTTCTTTTCTGCATGCGCATGGACACTTCATTGAACTGCTCGATCTGGCTCAGGCGGGCAGCCTGGACCAGGCGATAGAAGTCCTTTAAATCTTCAAGATTCATGGAAAGCCAGGCTTGAAGTGACGAGTCTCTGTTGGCTTCCTTTTCCAGAAGATGCAAGAAGCCTTCCGGGTTCAGAAAGCGGGTTTCAAAGACGTGATTTAGAGCAACCTGATAGGCAGGATCCAGTTTCTCGGATTCCAGCAGGATCCTGCTTTGCTTCCAGGTAGAGGAATAGCTGTCTCTGGCTCCCAGAGGCAGGGTCTGTCCGGGGAGATTCAGATCCGGAGGAGTGGGTGCGGCGATCAGGGGTGTGAGAGAAAGGCAAAAGAAGGAAATCATTTTTTTCATGACTTTCCTATCGGAATGACAGGCAGAATTTTACATGCAAATTCATGCAAATCAGGGGAATTTATGTCTGGACTTATGGTAGGCTAACCGGTCTGACACGGAGGCAAGAATGACCATCTTCAAAAAAATTATCGAGCGGGAACTGCCTGCAGATATCGTATATGAAGATGAGCATGTTCTGGCGTTTCGGGATATTCACCCCCAGGCTCCTGTGCATGTCCTTTTCATCCCCAAGATGGAGGTGAAGGATTTTCTGGAAGCTGGCCGAGTCCCCGGACTGATGGACAGAATGTATCAGGCGATTCATACGTTCTGTGATCAGGCCGATCTGGATCGGGAAAACATCCGTCTGGTGACCAATTGTGGTGCCAGGGCGGGACAGAGTGTGTTTCATTTTCACCTGCACCTGCTCTCCGGGCGCAGTTTTGACTGGCCTCCGGGCTAGAACAGGGGTTATGCGCAGAATTCTGCTGCATTCTCTACGCAGGATTCAGGCGGGAGAATGGGATCGAGAACAGGCACTTGAGGAGCTGAGCAGGTCGGTTGTCCCGATGGGACAGAAAACGGCCAAGGCTCTGCTTCTGAATACACTGCGTTTCTGGTGGTGCATTGCCCCGGGACTCAGGGAAATTGCCGGAAAAAAAATCCCGAAAGATGTTCTGGGGGCTCTGGTTTTGACCCTGGTTCAGATCCGTCTGATGGATCAGATTCCCGAACATGCCGCCAAAGCGGAGTTTCAGAAACTCCTGGTGCCAACCTTCAAAGCTTTGAAGGGCTGGGCTAACTGGCTTCTGAATGAATGGCTGCGCCAGTATCCGGAAATTCCCTCTGAGCCGATTTTTCCATCTTTCTGGATGGATGAACTCGTGTCTGCCATTGGCAAGGATGAAGCCCGCAGCTTTTGTCGCGGCATCCAGAGAACGCCCAGGCTTCTTCAAGCAGGCCAGGAAGAGGGCAGGCTGAAGTTTTTTACCGAAGAGGAGTCAGTTCCGATGAAGGCATTTCAGTGTGATGCGGCTTCGGTATGGGCGGCTCTGAGCTTTCTGAATCAGGGGAAGGCTCATCTGGATCTATGCTCGGCCCCGGGTAATAAACTGATGCTGCACTGTCTTAAGAGTCCGGGAGTTCACGCGGTTTCCGTGGAATTACAGAAAAGTCGTTACGAACGAATGATCCAGAGATTTCAGAGTGAGGATCTTGCAGAGCGGATCGAATTTTTGCAGGCAGATGCCCTGGATGCCCTCAATGTCTTTTTACGGGAAGGCCGCAGGTTTGATACGATTTTCCTAGATGCTCCCTGCTCGGCCTGGGGCACTGTTCTTAGTCATCCGGAGTATCTGTTCCACAAGACAGCTTCAGATTCCACGTACCATCAGCCTCTTCAGAAAGAATTATTTTCCAATGCCTTGAAATGTCTGGAGCCTGGTGGAGAAATGATCTACTGCGTCTGCACCTTTAACCGGACTGAAACCATAGAAATTGTGGGGGAGTCTCACGAGGGTTACGAAGAAGTTCCCCTGGTAGCCTCCCATGGACTCAGGACTCTTCGTTTTGGAGCGGGACAGCTGGGATTGCCGGAAGAAGAAGGAAATCAGATTTTCTACACTTCCTGCTGGAGGAAGGTGTCATGAGGCTTTTAGGCCTGATCTTTCGTCGTCTGCTGTTTTTTCTCTTTCTGGGTCTTCTGCTTCTGGCTGGTGTTCATTTCACTCTGAAGGCGCTTAGGGATATTTTCCGTACGGCGGAGATCAGCACGCCGGATTATACTGGCAAGTCCCTGACCTGGATTCTGGAGCACCAGCCAGAAGGGGTTGAGCTTCAGATTGTTGAGAAGAAGTACAGTAGCGAAATTCCGGTCAATCATGTTCTGGACCAGAAGCCTCGTCCGGGAACTCTGATCAAAAGAGGTCGCAGCATTTATGTCACTATTTCTCTGGGAAGCGATCTGGAGCCAATCCCTTCGGTTCAGGGCCTGAATCTTCGCGATGCAGGTTCCCGTTTGAGGAATCAGGGGCTTGCTGTTGGTCGGGTGGCTCGGATTCAGGCTCCGGCTGAATTTAACGGCCAGGTGATTGCTCAGGAGCCTCCTGCCGGAGCGGGAACCCATCGGGGAGAGGCCATCGATCTTCTGATTGGCATGGAAAATGAGCCTCAGCGGATGATGCCGGCCTTCACGGGGCTTAGCTTGCAGGAAGGCATGAAAAGAGCCCGTTCGATGGGGCTTGAACCCAGAGGAGTCCGTTATTCCTGGGATCCGGACTATCCGGAAAACCAGATCACGGGACAGGAGCCGAGAGCAGGCCTTGAAATAAGTCGGGCGAAAGGGTTTTCGCTTGTGGTGAACCGCTCCGGCCAGGGGCTTGCAGCCAGTACGGGCCGCATGCGAGCCAGAATCCGGCTGAATCTGCCGCCAGGGCTTGAGTCCAGAAGATTGCGGCTTGAGCTGGTCGATGCCCAGGGGGGACGGGTTCTGAGTGAGGAAACCCATGCTCCGGGAGAGACCTTTGAGCGGGAAATTCTTTTTACGGGCCAGGGATATCTCAATGTTTATCTGGATGGCATCTTTTTTCAGAAAGTAGATTTGCAGGGAGAGCCTGTACTGGAATCAATGAGAGGCGAGGCATGGCGCTGAGTTCAGAAGAAATCGCACTGGAAAGTGTTTTCAAAAGCCCGGCCCTCATGGACTTGAGTGCACGCAATTTTGTGGTCAAAGAGCGTTACAAGGTCTTGCGGCTTCTGGTGGAAACCTCCCGCACGAATGTTTTTGAAGCCTGGGATGCGAAAAGTCGGCAGAAAATTTTTCTACATGTCGTCAAGAACAGTTTCTTTCGACGTTCCGAAGAATTGCAGAACTGGATCAAGTCCCTGAAATCGATGCGTCGTCTCAAGGATTTTCAGGGCAGTCTTCCGATTGAGGATCTGGATCTCTGGAAGAAGAAGCTGGTTGTGGCGACAGCCAGTTTTGATGGGATTCCGCTGATGCACCTGATGGAAAGTGGGGAGATACTGCCTCTGGAATTTGTTCTGAAGGGCTGCCTGAAAATCGGACTGAATCTCAAACATGCCATTGAGCTGAGAGTGACCTCACGGAATCTCTCCCGTGAGGATGTTTTCATCAACCGGGAAGCTGAAATCCGGATTCTGCGCTTTTCCCCTTCAAGAATTAAGGATCTGGGGCCGGAGCTTTGTCTGGACTGTACAGGAGATCTCTATTTTCTGGGGACTCTGATGTTTGAAATGCTGGTAGGAGAACCCGTATTTTCCCAGAAACGCAATCATGCGGAACTGGAAAGAGCTCATCTTGTAGGCTGCATGAAGGCCCGTTACCGTGACATCCCGGAGTCTGTGGTGGAAGGTGTTGCAGATCTTTTCTTTTTTTGTGTGACCCGTGATGTCGACAAAAGATTCAGTAAAATCCAGCAGTTTGTCGATAAATCTATCGGAGTTATCGATGAGGTGAAACGGATCAGAACAGAGATGGAAATCCGCACGGACAAGGAGCAGCTGAATTCAGCTTTTGATGTAGTGCATGCCTTAAGGGGTGAGCCCAAAGAGCAGAAGGAGCCGGACTATTCTCGGGTCTGGAGCGGAGCTGATGCAGCCCGCCGTGATTCTTTGGATCTGGAGAGCTGGTTTCGTCTCATTGCGCTCACCATTATCGTTCTCAGTTTCTGTTATAAATTTTTCGGGAGTGCCGGGTGAAGCTAGCCCCATCCATACTGAATGCAGATTTTCTTTTTCTGGGAGAAGCACTGAAGATGCTTGATGCTGCCGGAGTGGATGTTTTGCATCTGGATGTGATGGATGGGCATTTTGTTCCCAATCTGACTTTTGGCCCACCAGTGATTGAGTCCCTGAAAAGGGGCTTTTCCGGTTCTCTTGAAGCCCATCTCATGGTTTCCAATCCGGATACTCTTCTGAAGGACTATGTGGACAGTGGCTGTGACTGTATTCTTGTTCAGGTTGAAACCACGCCACATCTGCACAGCACCCTGCAAAGCATCCGTGATCTGGGTGCAAGGGCGGGGGCTGTCCTGAATCCCGCCACCCCTCTCTCTTTCATCGAGTACGTGCTGGATGATCTCGATCAGGTTCTTCTGATGACTGTGAATCCGGGCTTTGGAGGACAGTCCTATATTCCAGCAATGGATCGGAAGATTCAGGAACTGAAGAAAATGAGGGGTGAACGCTCCTTTCAGATCGAAGTGGATGGAGGCATCAAGCCGGATTCTTTTGACCGAATGCATTCTCTTGGGGTTGACCTGGTTGTTGTGGGTTCCGCTATTTTTGGAGCTGAACAGCCCGAGGAAAGTCTTGCGAAAATGCAGGAGCAGTTAAGAGGGCTGGCATGAAAGCCTCGATTTCCGCCAAAACCCTGGAGCTTTTGAAGGAACATCACCAGAAAAAGAATGCTTCAGCTCTTCTACATCTGGCTGCCCGCACCCAGATCCGCCATCCTAACTCGATCGTAGGGAGAGTGTATACGGCTCGTGGCCTGGCCTTGATGAAGCGCTATTCCGAAGCAGCTGAAATTCTGGAATCCATTGTCACTCCTTTTCCTGGTCTGAGAAAAATCTGGTCGGAATGGCTGCATTGCCTCAAAAAAAGTCGGCAGATGATTGTCTGGGAAATTCAAGCAGAAAGATTTTTGCGTCAGCATTTTTCCGAGAAAATAGCTTTTGAACTGGGTCGGCACTGTCTGAGCCAGGGGCGCTATCAGGAGGCTCTGACCCAGTTTCGCCGTATCATGGAGAGAAGTGAAAATGCCCGCGTATGGAAGTCCCGCCTTGCTATGGCAATGGCCCTTTGTTCTTTTGAACTGGGAAATCTGAGAGACTGTGAAGAATGGCTGAATGACTTTGGGGGAACCCGGGCCCGGCGTCTTCGGATCCGCCTTCTGGAGAAAGAAGGCAAGCTGGCCCAGGCTCTGATGAATTTAAGAGAGCTTCCGGATTACGAAAGAAGCCCCGCCCTTCTGCAGAAAGGATATCGTCTGTCCTACCGCCTGGGGGATGAGGACGGGCAGATCCTGGCTCTGGAAAGTCTCTTGGGGCATTCATCCTCTCCGTCCCGCAGACTCCAGTTTCTCAGTCGCCTGGAAGAACTTTACCGCCGGAAGAAGGATCTCAAGAGCGTGTGTGCCACATTAAGGCGGCGCCTTGGAGTGAATGCCAAAGAACCGAATACTTTGCACCGTCTGGGGCTTGCCCTCGAAGAAAGGGGGGAGTATGCCAAAGCCCGCAAGGTTCTGGAAGAATATACCCGTCTGAGGCCTTTCAGCCCGGAAGGTCTTCTGGATTTTGTCAGAGTTTTGCGCCATCTGGGCGAAGAACATCTGGCTTTTGAACAACTTCGAGCAGCTTGGCTTCTAGGAGCTCAGGAAGAAAGTCTGGGACTGGATCTGAGTTCGGAATATCTCAGAAGGCAAAGGGTTGAAGAGTCCAGAAAGGTGCTGGAATCTGTTCTTGAGCGTCATGGAGGTTCTTCCCAGGTCTATGCCATGCTTGCCTTATGTGCCCGTCAGTCAGGTAATTCCCGCCTGCAAAAGCATTACGAAAGCCTTGCCGAGCGCCTTGCAGCTTGAATTCTGTGCGGATATCTCTATCCAAGTTCTCAACATTCTGGTATAAACGAAGACCGTTTACCGGAGTTCTCGTCTTGTATAAGGAGGAAAAATGAATAAGTCTGAACTGGTGAAAGCTGTTGCTGAAAAGGCGTCCATCTCTCAAGCCGATGCAGCCAAAGCTCTGGATGTTTTTCTGGATACCGTAAAAACCAGCCTGAAAGATGGTCAGTCGGTCCAGCTGATTGGTTTTGGTTCTTTCAAGGTTGCTGAGCGCCAGGCCCGTAAGGGAATCAACCCTCGCACCAAAGCTGAGATTGATATCCCGGCTTCCAAAGTGCCAAAATTCCTTCCTGGAAAGGAATTCAAGGATCTGATCAAGTAATTTTTCGATCCTTTCGGATGCCGTCCCTGCTCCAAATGCGGTGGACGGCATTTTTTTTTGACACTGTTTGCAGGCGAGCCGTATACTCATCGCCTTCATAATGCAGGCTTGATCAAAGGAATCCGCAATGCGTGAAAATTACAAGCCCAAATTCATCTTCATTCTGGTTGTGTTTTTGGGAGCAATTTACATCTCACTTCCCTCTCTAGGAGTCTTCCCGTATGTGGAAGACGTGGATAGAAACGGAATTCTGACTACAGAGGATTTTCGTAATTATCATCGTCAGAGGCTTTCCAGTGATGCCGCTTTCATGCAGAAGTATGATGCGGATAAGTCCGGCGGTCTGAGTGACTCCGAATGGAATACGGCGTTTACTGCAGAAAATGCCCGTTTGGGACTGGAATCCGATCCACGCGGTATCCGGAATCTGTTTTATGAAAAAACCGTGAATCTGGGCCTGGATCTCCAAGGCGGGATTGATCTGGTCTACGAAGTTGTGCCCCCGGCAGAACTGACGGACTCGTCCCAAAGAAACGCTCTCTTAAGAAAAACCATTGAGGTTCTCAAGAACCGGATTGACATGCTCAAAATTACCGAGCCTGTCGTTCAGCGTTATGATGAAACCCATATCCGGGTTCAGCTGGCCGGAAATTTTGATGAAAGCCAGGTCAAGGCCATCATGGGGCAGACCGACCTTCTGAAGTTTCAGGAACTGGTGGATGAGAAGGCCAGTCCGGTACAGTTCGGTGCGGATGGCCAGAATCCGGCCTATGAAATTGTGCGGGGGGTTCAGCCTGTTGGCAAGGACGGCCAGCCTACGGGTGAGCCCAGCTGGTACCTCCTGAAAAGAGAAGTCCCTCTGACCGGAGAGCATATCGACAGTGCATTTGTCCGCTTCTCGGAAATGGGAAGGCCTGAAATCGGTCTGCGATTTGATGGGGACGGGGCCGGAGTTTTTGGCAACCTGACCCGTGGTATGGTCGGTCGTCGTCTGGCGATTGTGCTGGGTGGGGAAGTCTACATGGCACCCAATATCGAGGAGCCGATTACCAGTGGGGAATGTACGATCAAGGGAAGCTTTGACGTGAATTATGTCCGAGGCATTGTGGATGTCCTCAAGGCTGGCTCGCTTCCAGCCAAACTGGTTCTGGCGCACGAAAACCGCGTAGGACCAAGTCTTGGCAAGGATTCGGTGGAAAGAGGTCTGACCAGCGGGCGGATTGGAATGGGCCTGGTTTTTGTCATCATGCTGCTTTGGTACAGGGGCGCCGGAATCGTTTCCTGTATTACTCTTGGTATGAATATGATCCTGCTTCTTTCGGTTCTGGTTGGTCTGAATGCCACCCTGACCCTTCCCGGGATTGCCGGCCTGGTTCTGACGGTCGGGATGGCAGTGGATGCCAATGTCCTGATTTTTGAAAGAATCAAGGAAGAAATCATTTTGGGGAAAAGCACCCTGGCTGCCATTGATGCAGGATTTGACAAAGCGATGTCGGCGATCGTAGACAGCAATCTGACCACGGTTCTGACCTGTCTGATTCTGTTTAATTTCGGCTCGGGTCCATTGCAGGGGTTTGCTGTGACTCTTATCATTGGAATTATGACTTCCATGTTCACAGCCATTTTTGTGACCCGCGTACTCATGGGGATTTTCTATTCCCGTACCGAAGCCAGTAAGCTCAGCATCTGAGGAGCCTGAAATGATCGATTTTTGTGGAAAAAGAAAACTGTTTTATGCCTTTTCGGCACTGATGCTTTTGGGTGCACTTCTGCTTTATGGTCAGAAAGGCCTGAATTTTTCGATTGAGTTCAGCTCGGGTTCGGTTTTAAGGCTTCATTTTGATGATGCCGCTGTAACCAAGGCAGATCTGGAAAAAGTGCTTGAGACTCCCCGCTTTGCCGAGAAATTTCAGAAACCAAGCATTGTGGAAATTGCTTCCAAGGATGTCCAGGGGCAGACAGGCAAGGAATTCCAGATTACCTCCGCTTTTATCATGGAGTCGGATGGAGAAACCCAGATTGATAAACAGCTGGTGATTGAACTTCAGAAAACGTGGCCTTCGGCGACAGCTCTGGAATTTGTCAATATCGGAGCTGCAATCGGGGATGATCTGAAGGACGCTGCCCTGATTTCCTTTGCACTGTCTGTTCTGGTGGTTCTTCTTTACATCTCCTTTCGCTTTGAGTTTCGCTACGCTGTGGTTTCCATCATTGCCGTGGTACATGACACCATCATTGTAATGGGGATTTTTGCCTTCACCCAGGAGGAATTTGCTTCCTCCACGATTGCGGCTGTCCTGACTCTGATTGGTTATTCCTTGAATGACACCATCATTGTTCTTGACCGGATCCGTGAAAATACCCGCAAGCATCGCAAGGAAGGCATGGCCTGGCTGGTGAATCATTCGATCAACGAAACTCTGAGCCGTACGGTGAAGACTTCCGGAACGACCTTTGTACCGGTCATCATCATGTTCCTTTTCGGCGGTATGGGACTGCACAGTTTTGCCATGGTTCTGCTAGTCGGGATCATCATCGGTACCTACAGCTCCATTTGTCTTGCAGCACCGATTCTGGTGGATTGGAAAGGCACAACCGAAGCCGCTGAAGAAGCTGGCCGCGAGGCTGCCGCCTGATTTTGTCTATCCATGCAAAAGGGCCTTTCGGGGCCCTTTTGTTTTTTCAGGCAATTGGAAGCTGAAGCAGTAAGCCAGCATAGGCAAGCCAGGAACCAAGGGAGAGAAGATCTGCTCCTGAAAGCTGGTGCTGCCGGTAGGAGGTGCGGGGTTTGCTCGGGTCAAAACCCCGGATTTCCATGGCCAGAGCCATCTGATCGGCGCGCTCGAGGGCATTGTGAAACAGGGGGACCATAAGGCTCATCCAGGCTTGGGCTCTTTTTTGCAGATTTCCTTTATGAAAATGGGCCCCACGGGACATCTGGGCCATTTTCAGCTTTTCCATTTCTTCCATTAGGACAGGAATGAAGCGCAGGGAAATGGAGAGCATCAGGGCGAATTCGGTGGTGGGAAATCCGACTTTTTTCAGAGGACGGAAGATTCTTTCCAGGCCATAGGTGATGGAAGAAGAAGGAGTGGTTGCAGTGAGGAGGGAGCTTGCCAGAATGACGCAGAAAATTCTCAGAAGATGAAAGGCTCCAAGATGCAGGCCCTCCTCCGTAATACCAAAGAAATCATTCCCCAGAATGAGGGTTCCTGGAGTAGTGAACGCATGGATGCCAAAAGTGAAGAACAAAAGGAAGGCCAGAGGCCTGATACCCAGAAGAAGAACCCGTACAGGAAGGCCGGCCAGGGGGAAGAGAGGAAGTAATCCCAGAAGAGCGATGGTGGTTGCGGGGATGCCCTTGAGCTGGAAAATGAAAAGACAGTGCAGGGCAAGTAAAAGAATTTTCAGAACCGGGTGAGTTCGATGCAGAAAGGACTTCCCCGGAAAATGCTGCCCAATGATCATACGGGATTCATGGCTCATGCTTGAGCCAATCTATCACAATCGCTAGAATGAGGTCTCACATGTGAAGGAGGACGCCGTATGCGACCTGAAATTCTGGGGCTGATTCTGGCTGGCGGCAAGGGGACCCGCCTCGAGCCTCTGACCAAATTCCGTGCCAAACCGGCTGTTCCTTTTGGGGGACGTTACCGAATCATCGATTTTGTGCTGAGCAATTTTGTGAATTCAGGGATTCACAGCCTTTACGTACTGACTCAGTTCAAATCCCAATCCTTAACCGAGCATATTCATGATGCCTGGAATTTTGGTTCCATTCTGCGCAATCAGTTTATCTCCTGTGTGCCGGCTCAGATGAATACCGGGGACTACTGGTATCAGGGTACGGCGGATGCGATCTACCAGAACCTGAATCTGGTCCGGGAGAGAAATCCCCATGCTGTGGCCATTTTCGGTGGTGATCATATCTACAAAATGGATGTTTCCGCGATGGCCCGCTATCACCACGAAAAATCAGCGGACTGTACGGTGGCGGCGATTGCTGTGCCGATTGAAGAAGCCTCTTCCTTTGGGGTGCTTCAGATTGATTCGGACTGGAGAATTGTCGGCTTTCAGGAAAAACCCAAGAACCCGACTCCACTTCCCAATGATCCCACCAAGGCTCTGGTTTCAATGGGCAACTATATTTTCAATACGCGTGAGCTCATCCGTCAGCTGGAAGATGATGCCCAGCAGAAAATCAGTTCTCATGACTTCGGGAAGGACATTCTGCCCAAGATGAAGGATGAGGGCAGGCTGTTTGCCTATGACTTCAGGCGCAATATCATTCCTGGAGCGGACCCATCCGAGGCGAATGACTACTGGAGAGATGTGGGGACTCTCGAATCCTATTATGAAGCGAATATGGATTTGCGCTCGGTCAGTCCGATTTTCAATCTCTATAATCATGAATGGCCGATTCGCTGTGAATTGAGAAACAGTCCTCCGGCGAAATTTGTCCACCTGGGGCCGCATCGCACCGGGCAGGCAATCAATTCCGTGGTCTGTGAAGGAACGATCATTTCAGGAGCGACCGTCAAGGATTCGATTATTTCTCCTGATGTATATATCCACAGTTACAGTACGATTGATGGCTGTATCCTTATGGATGGCGTCGAGATCGGGAGAAACTGCAACCTGAAGCGCTGTATCATCGACAAACACGTCAGAATTCCGGAGGGAACGCGTATCGGCTACGATCTGGAAGAGGACCGCAAGCACTGGCATGTCACCGAAGGTGGCATTGTCGTGCTTGAAAAGTCCCGACGTTTCCTGACCTGATTTCAGAACGGTCCTGGATGTTCCAAGGCAGAGAGGGGTGTTTCTCTCTCTGCCCTGGTGATATCTTGACGGCCTGATCTTTGAAACATTTTCGGGACGACGGGCCTTGAACCCGGACGTGGGGAGGAAGTATGAAGCTCGGCTACCATGAATTGAGGCCGACGGATGCCGGGGTTGAAAGCTTTCAGAGCTTTTTTGACTGGTTTGAGAAAAACCTGTACGACGAGACCGTGGACAATCACGATTTGGTTTGCGAAACCCTGTTTGTTCTTCAGTATGCCAGGATGGATTACAAAGCCCATCTGAAGGAAGCCCGTTCAAACGGCGATGCCGGACTGGAATTGAGTCTGCTTCAGCTTGATCCTCGTAATGCGGCTCTGGAGCCCGAATATTACGAGGACAAGGATCTCGAGAAATACGCCCGTAACAAACCCATTTTGTGGCTCTGGACGGCATTTGATCGCCTGCCTCTGGCCCGAAATACCCTGTTTGCCTTTCCCTTTCGTCGTCTGATGGGGAAATTCCTGTTCAAGTATTTGGGAGAGAATGTGAAACTGTTTCATGGGATTGAGCTGACCTACGGCTATAATCTTGTGATTGAGGATGATGTGGTGATTCACCGTGAGGTCATGCTGGATGATCGGGGTGGCATCACCATCAGAAAAGGTGCCTCGGTGTCTGATTTTGCCAATATCTATTCCCATACTCACGATGTGGAAGATATCCGGGATGTCACCATGCATCACACCATCATCGGGGAGAATGCCCGGGTGACGTATCACAGTACGGTACTCTCCGGAGCCAGCATGGGTGACTGGTCGATTCTGGGTGCGATGGGCCTGGCGACAAAAAAGATTTCTGATAAGGAAGTCAAGGGGGGAATTCCGGCTCGACCGATCACAAGAATACTCCGGTCCTGAGAGCTTCCCTTCAGGTCTGGATTCATGGCTGAAAGCGCAGACTTTCGGCCATTTTTTATTTACTTCAGGTCTTTTTTGTCCGATAAGTCCAACGGGGAGAGTCTGCCCCGACGGCTTTGCATTGCCTGGAGTGTAACATGAAATTGAGCAAGCCAATTGCCTGGATGCTGATTCTGTGGCTGGGAGTCCAGCCTGTGGTGACTTCGCTTTTCGCAGAAGAGGGAACGAAGCTGGTTCGCCGCCGTTCGGTGAATCCGGCTGCCACCCCTGCCCAGGCGGAAGGAGAAGCTTTGGCAATCCCTGCTGCGGCGTCTCAGAGACGGGAAGCTACCCAGGCAGAAGCATCCCTGGCCAAAAGAAACCAGATCCTGACGGTAGTTTCACCCCAATCCCGGACTCCAGCCGGGGCAACTCCTCTGGCGGTTGAGACTTCCAGTAATATTGCTCTTCAGGACACGGGTTTTCGGGAGGAGTTGGATATTCTTTCTCCGGATGACACCTCCCCGATTCTGGCTGAGTCGATCTTTGGCAGCAAAGGCAGACAGAGAATCAATCTGGTGGCTGACAATGTGGAAGTCAAATCCATTATGGATCACCTGGCAACCGAGTATCGCCTCAATATTGTTTCCCGGGAGATTGCGACGAATAACCGTATCAAGACATCCCTCTATGATATTCCTTTGGAAACCGTCTTTCAGGTGCTTCTGGAACAGGCCAGTCTTTCCTATGAAAAGAGAAACGGCATCATCTACCTCCAGGACAGGGGTAAGGGGAAAGATTATTTCCTGGAAGAGCGTTTCTTCAAAATCAAGGAGTTTGCGGATTTCGGATTTGCTGAACAGCTGATTAAGGAAATCGCCACCACCAAGGGCGAGAAAATTCTGCCCAATTCCGAAAAAAAGACCTTCTTTGTGATTGCCTATAAGGCGACCCTAAACCGCATTCAGAAAATGCTTGGGGATCTTGGCTATCTGGAAGAGATGGACCCGGATAGTGCCACCCTGATGCACCATTACCTTTCCTACCAGTATGTGGAAAAGAAAGTCGTGGAAGAAATCATTCGCAAGCATCAGAGCAAGGATGGCAAGACCATCCCGGATGAAAAATCAAACCGCTTTATCATTTTTGATACTATGGCCCGCTTCAATCTGATGCGGGAGGCTCTGGAGTTTGTGGATGTTCCCCCCGGCCAGGTTTTCATTGATGTGAAGTTTCTGGATTTGAACGAGGATGATGAAAAACGGCTTGGTATGTCCCAGACGATTGACTGGAACGGACAGGCCAATGATACAGACCGTTTTGCCTTTTCTCTGGCATCGGATGTGACCCGGCAGCTGAACTGGCAGGTAACCCCGGTCGCCAATCTGGCCATCTCCGGTGCTCATGACATCCTGAATACGAAGATCATCAACAATCCCAAGATCATGGTAATCAACAATGAGCAGGCCAATATTCAGGTTACAGAGAATTTTCCCTATGTGACCAATGAAAACAGTAACGGGGTGATTTCTTCTGAGATTCAGCAGACACCGATTGGTGTGACCCTGAATGTCAAACCCAAGATTCTGGCCAGTGGCGAAGTCCAGATGGATCTGGAGCCCAAAATCACGGTTCTGAAGGAAGTCAAAATCATCACGACCAAGGTGATTGATACCAACCAAGCCGGAGGACGGACTACGGAAGCAGATTCGGAATATCCGGTGATTGATGAGCGTTCCATCAAGACCAAGGTCAATATTCCTAACGGAAAGACTCTGATCATCGGGGGCCTGATCAAGGAATCCGATCGAAAGACTCTGGATCAAATTCCGGGCCTTTCCCGTCTTCCTCTTCTGGGGCGCTTTTTCAAGCGTGATACTGATACCAAATCCCAGGCCCAGCTTTATATCTTCATTACCCCGACGATTGTCAGGGGAGCTCCCAAGTCCCGTGCCTATGAAGTTGCCAAGGCTGATCTTCCTAAAATCGTGACTTCTGATGCCGACGTTGCTAAAGCTGCTAAAGACGTACCAGGTTTGACTGTAGAGCCCTCCGGGGATGAAATGGCGAAAAAGGATGAGCTGGAAGTGCCCAATCCGGTTCAGATAGCTAAACCGTCCCCCAAAGTGGAAGATGAAAGAATCGATTTTTCTTCTTTCCTCAAAAAGATCGCTGCACTCAAGGAAAAAGAGCGTCAGGAGAATCTGGAAAATACAGCCAGAGCCAGGGAAGAAGCCCAGGAGAAACAGGGATTTGATCGTCTGATTTCCCAGCTCAAAGAAGATATCCGTAAGGAAGATGTGACCCTTTCAGAAGTCCAGGCCAAAAAAGCGATCCAGGCAGCCAAGCCCGAGGTTTCAACCGGGGGGAGTGTGCAGACAATGGAAAAAGAGGCTGCTCGCGATCGGATTTTAGGAGATCGGGCCGAGAGAATCGCCAATCTTCTGAAGGCCTGGCAGGACAATCCTGTGGATGGAGTCATGGTTCCCAAATCTGCGGTGAGAGATATTGATCTGCGGCCCCGGGTACCGATTCAGCTCCTTCCCGATGGTCAGACCAGAGAACCAACCCCAAGACCATTGCCCGATACGGGCAGGCAGCCTATGGAAACCAAGCTGATCCAGCCGGAAACAACCGAGCAGGTAGAAGGGCCAGCGGAGCAGACCGTTGTCGAAGCCCCGATTACAATGGACTTCTTCAGTCCTTTGGGGCGCAAGCCTGATTCCAGAAGCAGTGCCCAGCCAGGCTTCTTTTTCGGCGATGTTTCCCGACCCGAAGCAGAGAATCAACAGCGGGTAACTCCGGTTCAGCGGGAAGGAGCTCCTCAGGAAACTCTGGAGGTAGAGAAAATTCCTCAGCAGAATCCAGAAGCTTCCGATTTGGAAGATACCTCGGATGCTGAATCTTCTGGCAGTGCTCCGGTACGTCGCAGAGTCAGAAAGAAAGTGGGCTGGTTGGCCCCCCCTGAACCCATGAGTGCGGAAAAACCGTTGACGACCGCGGATTTCATGAGCGAGTCGACACCGGCACGCAAAGTGGCGAGGAATCAGAGCGGGCCCCGGACTTTCGAACTTCAGTTCAACAGTCCGGCTGAACAGGGCCGGCAGGAGACGGGGAATCAGGGAGACTGGGTTCAGGACTTCCTTAAGGAAGATCTGGCTGAAATTGTCTACACCGATCTGTCCCGGGGGCTTGAAGAAGCTTCAAAACCTCAACAGGAAGTTGCAAGATCTGAAGTGGCCCAGACCCCGGTGATGCCTTCTTCTCAGACAGAAGCCCAGAATATGCTGGAAGAAGCCCGCCGTATGCTCAGTGAGTTGAAAGCGGCAAGGGAAGGCAAGCCGGCAGCCTCAGAGACTCTGAAGCCCAAAACCGAAGTCAAACCACCCAAGGAAGTCGCGCGCCAGTCCATCATGCGTTCTTCGGATCCAAGAACTCAGGCCATTTTTGATTCCCTGAGCCGAAAACCGGTGGAAGAAAAACCGATGGCAGCCCAGCCTTTGCGGGCTCCCGAGATTTTGACGGCTCCTCCTCAGGTTGAGGCCCGTCCTCCGGCTGAGATTTCCCGCAAGAGCTCGGCTGAGGAAGAGTTTTCTTCCTTTCTCAAGGATATGTTTGTTGAGGGCTCTTCTGAGAATGTGGCCTTGAATTCAGCCAAGAAGACCCCGGTGAAAACCGAGGCTCAGGCTGAAAAGGATATGGCCGACTTTCTGAAGGGACTCTAGAGCAATCTGCATAAAAATAAAGAAACCTGGGTTTTCTTCACAGCGTTTTCCCTTGAAGTGAAAGGTGCATTGGCTCTGATCGCGCAAATGTACGGCATAAAACAGGCTGGAACAGCCCTCCTCAAGGTATATCCGTTTCTGATCGACTCGGATGACATCCTGTAAAAGCCGCCCCGAAGCCCGTTTGTAGTTTCTTACCGA